>CAZGEF010000052.1:0-21195 GCA_964525005.1 uncultured Rhabdothermincola sp. | reverse complement strand
CGGGGAGGTCCGTCGATCAGCCTCGAACCAGCGGCTTGTACTTGATGCGGTGGGGTTGGTCGGCGTCCGCTCCCAGCTCCTTGCGGCGATGGGCCTCGTACTCGCTGAAGTTGCCCTCGAACCAGCGCACCTGCGAGTCGCCCTCGAAGGCGAGGATGTGGGTCGCCACGCGATCGAGGAACCAGCGGTCGTGGCTGATCACCACGGCGCAGCCCGGATAGGACTCGAGTCCCTCCTCCAGCGCTCGCAGCGTGTCGACGTCGAGGTCGTTCGTCGGCTCGTCGAGGAGCAGCACGTTGCCTCCGGCCTTGAGCACCTTGGCGAGGTGCACTCGGTTGCGCTCGCCGCCGGAGAGCACGCCGACCGGCTTCTGCTGGTCCGAGCCCTTGAAGTTGAACGATGCCACGTAGGCCCGTCCGTTCACCTCACGCGTGCCGAGCTTGATGATGTCCTGCCCCTCGGTGATCTCCTCGAAGACCGTGTTGTCGTCGTCGAGGATGTCGCGGGACTGGTCAACGTAGGCGAGCGCCACCGTGGAACCGATGGTGAGCGTGCCCTCGTCCGGTTGCTCACCGCCGGTGAACATCCGGAAGAGCGTGGTCTTGCCTGCGCCGTTCGGTCCGATCACGCCGACGATGCCGGCGCGCGGGAGCTTGAACGACAGATCGTCGATGAGCAGTCGGTCACCGAAGCCCTTGGACAGGTCGTCCGCCTCGATCACGACGTCGCCGAGCCGATCGCCCGACGGGATGAAGATCTCCAGGCGATCGTTGCCTCGTTCCGCCTCCTTCGACTCGGCGAGGAGCTTCTCGTACTGGTTCAGACGCGCCTGGCCTTTCGCCTGGCGCGCCTTGGGGGACATGCGTACCCATTCGAGCTCTCGTTCGAGCGTCTGGGCCCGCTTGGCGTCCTTGTTGTCCTCGAGGCGCATGCGCTCCTGCTTCTGCTCGAGCCAGGACGAGTAGTTGCCCTCGAAGGGGAATCCACGGCCGCGGTCGAGCTCGAGGATCCAGCCAGCGACGTTGTCGAGGAAGTATCGATCGTGGGTGATGGCGACGATCGTGCCCGGGTAGTCGCGGAGGAAGCGCTCCAGCCAGGCCACCGATTCGGCATCGAGGTGGTTGGTCGGCTCATCGAGGAGCAGGAGGTCGGGACGGGACAACAGGAGCCGACACAGGGCGACTCGGCGGCGCTCGCCGCCCGACAGGGTCGTCACGTCGGCATCGCCGGGCGGGACGCGCAGCGCGTCCATGGCGATGTCGATGGTGCGCTTGAGGTCCCACGCCCCGGCCGCTTCGATCTTGCGCTCGAGGTCGGCCTGCAGCTCACCCAGCTTCTCGTAGTCGGCATCGGGGTCGGACCACCCGGCGAGGACCTCCTCGTAGCGCTCGAGGAGGGTCGCGGTCTCGCCCAGGCCCTCCATGACGTTTCCGAGCACGTCCTTGGTCTCGTCGAGCTGCGGTTCCTGCTCGAGGAGCCCGACGGTGAAGTTCGGTGAGAGGCGGGCCTCGCCCGAGTAGCCGTCGTCGAGGCCCGCCATGATGCGCAGCAGGGACGACTTGCCTGAGCCGTTGGAGCCGATGACGCCGATCTTGGCTCCCGGGTAGAAGGACAGGCTGATGTCCTTGAGCACCTCGCGATCGGGCGGGTAGAACCGGCTGACCTTGTACATCGTGTAGATGAATTGGGCACTCATGGCCCGCGAGGTTACCGAGGCCCTGTGGACGCGGCGAAAGGTGGTGGGGGGCCTCGTCGCACTCCGAGGTCCTCGTCGCACGTCGGACAGGGCGCCGCCCCCTCATCGCTTGCCGTCGCCGGTCTGGAACGGCGAAGGCCCCACCTCGGCGGTGGGGCCTTCGCTCGTCGTGTTGCTACCACTCGCTGGTTCAGCGGCGACCGGCGGCTTTCTTGGCCGGGGCCTTCTTCGCCGTCTTCTTGGCGGGTGCCTTCTTTGCCGCCTTCTTGGCTGGCGCCTTCTTCACGGCCTTCTTGGCCGGTGCCTTCTTCGCCGGGGCCTTCTTAGCCGTCTTCTTGGCGGGTGCTTTCTTGGCCGGTGCCTTCTTGGCGGCTTTCTTGGCCGGAGCCTTCTTAGCCGCCTTCTTGGCCGTGGCCTTCTTTGCTGGTGTCACCATCGCCTCCTCGGCGTGTTCGTGTGCAACTGACGTTGTAGCAACTGCTGAGGGTGTTGTGTGGGTTATTGCTACACCATCGTCCACGAACGCGTCGGGTGAAGCGAGGCTTTCCTCATCCGATGCGCGCGATCCGGTACGGCGTCGTCGAGCGCTGCTGGCAGCACGATCCTCGAGTTCGTGAGCTGGCTCTTGAGTTGTCGAGGGTCCGTCGGAGGGCTTGGTGGTGGAGGGACCGCCGACGAGTACGAGGTCGATGCCGCGGTTCGGTGCGTCGATCCCGTGCACCGCGAACCGTCGCGTCTCGCCGAGGGTGAGGGCTTCCTTGGCCGACCGGGGGGCGGGGTCTCCCATCAGGCGGAGCGGTACGTAGCACCGAACGCCGGACGCGCTGACGTAGGCGCCGTGCGACGAGAACTGCTCGACGACGCCTTCGATCGTGCTGCCGACCGGATGGCTGCCGACGAACTCGATGAAGGGGAGCGCCTCGTTGACGGCCTCGGCAGGCTTCCTGGCCTTCTTCGTCGGCGGATCGGGGACGGGCGCCTTGGACGCCCGGCCGGTCCCTTCGCCCTTGCCGCGCGCCGGGTCGCGACCATCGGACCGGTCCTTGGCCGATCGCTCTTTGGCCGGCCGGTCCTTGGGGGATCGGTCCTTGGCGCTCGTCGAGCTCTTGGAGTCCCGCGAGGACCTCGAGGTGGACGATGCGCTGGATCTGCCGCGCTTCGCGCTCTTCGCGTCGCGAACCGCCTGACGGGACTTCGGCCCGCGCACCGGGGTGCGCAGGAGGAAGACCCATCCGATCACGGGAACCGGCTTGCCTCCGAGGAGGCGTCCCTCGTCGAAGAGCCACTCGTACTGTCCGTGGAACTCCTGGAACGAATCGTTCGACAAGATGGTGGCGTCGGCCTTGTCCGCGATCTGGAGGATGAACGCGTCGCCCCGTCCGATCGCTCCGGCCGGGGAGGTGATGAGCTCGCCGGCGGAGACCGCCGCGTCGAACTCGTCGCGCTCCTTCTGGTCGATGCGGTGCCCGAAGGTCGCATCCACCACGACGGTGACCTGCGAATCGGGGAACTCGGACATCAGGGCTCGGACGGCTTCGTCCAGCTGGGTGAGGCTTGGGATCGATCGACCTTCGGTAGCGATGTTCGAACCGTCGACGATCACGTGGTTGTTGATCATTTGGCGACGAGCCTAAACGGCGAGCCGCGAGTGGTACGAAACCGGGCGACCGAGCTCCGACCCGCCGCCGTCGGCCCACCCGCGCCGAACCGGCTGGCAAGACCCGGGCCATTCGGCGCAGGTGTCCAGCCAGAACGGGTCCGATGGGGTCGGATGCGATCGGTCAGGGGAGGTCGGCGAGGATCTTCTGCAGGATCTGCTCCTGCTCCTGGAGGTGGATCGCCAGGACACCCGTCGCCGGGCTGGCGGACTCGGCCCTGCTGATCCGGGTGATCGAGTGCGTGTCGCCGTGTGCCTCGTAGAGGCGGCCCTTGATGGCGTTCCACGGGCCCATGTTCTCGGGCTCTTCCTGCAGCCAGTAGACCTGCTCGGCGTTCGGGTAGCGCTCGAGCACCTTCGCCACGCCGTCGAAGGGCCAGGGGTACAGCTGCTCGACGCGGGCGATCGCCACGGGTGCCCCGGCCGCGTCGCGCGCGGCCTGCGCCTCGTAGCCGACCTTGCCCGAGGCGAACACCACCCGCTTCACCGCGGCGGGATCGGTGATCTCGGTGTCGTCGAGGACCTCCTCGAACGAACCGTGCGTGAGATCCTCGATGCGGGACCGGGTCTGCTTGGCGCGCAGGCCCGACTTCGGCGTGAAGACGATGAGGGGCTTGCGCCAGTTGCGCTTGGCCTGGCGACGCAGGAGGTGGAAGTACTGCGCTGCGGTCGTGGCGTTGCACACCTGGATGTTGTCCTCGGCGGCGAGCGCGAGGAACCGCTCGATGCGCCCCGAGGAGTGCTCGGGGCCCTGGCCCTCGTAGCCGTGGGGGAGCAGCATGACCAGCCCGGACGACTGGGCCCACTTGTCCTCGGCTGCGGTGATGAACTGGTCGATGATCACCTGGGCACCGTTCATGAAGTCGCCGAACTGCCCCTCCCAGATGATGAGGGCGTCCTTGTTGACGATCGAGTAGCCGTACTCGAAGCCGAGGGCGGCGAACTCGGAGAGCAGCGAGTCGTAGATCCAGAACTGGGCACCGTCGCGGGCCACGTCGATCAGCGGGATGTACTCGTCGCCCGTGTTGTACTCGACGAGCACGCCGTGCCGGTGCGAGAACGTGCCGCGCCGTGAATCTTCGCCGGTGAGCCGAACCGACTGCCCCTCGACCAGGAGGGTGCCGAACGCGAACTGCTCGCCGAGGGCCCAGTCGACGACGCCTTGGTCACGGAACAGCTTGCGGCGCGCATCGAACTGCTTGGCCAGCTTCGGATGGATCGTGAAGCCGTCCGGCACGTGGTCGAGCGCCTGGAACACCTGCTCGATGTCCTCGATGGATGCGCCGGTGTCGATGTGCGGGAGCACCCCGAGCGGCTTCGGCGGTTCGGCGGCGATGATCGGTGCTTCTGGTGCGTTCGAGCGGGTCTCGTCGAGCGCGGACTGCAGGCGGTGCTGGAAGTCGTCGAGGGCGGCTTCGGCTTCTTCGAGCGAGATGTCACCCTTCTTGACGAGGGCCTCGGTGTACAGCTTGCGCACCGAGCGGCGAGCGTCGATGCGGCGGTACATGAGCGGCTGCGTGTAGCTGGGGTCGTCGGCCTCGTTGTGGCCGTGCCGGCGGTAGCAGAGCATGTCGATCACGACGTCCTTGTGGAACGCCTGGCGATACGCGAACGCGAGGCGGGCGACACGGACGCATGCTTCGGGGTCGTCGCCGTTCACGTGGAGGATGGGCGCCTGCACCATCTTGGCCACGTCGGTCGCGTACTCGGACGAGCGGGCCGCGGTCGGCGGGGTGGTGAAGCCCAGCTGGTTGTTGATGATGAGGTGGACCGTGCCGCCGACGCGGAAGCCCTTGATCTGGCTCAGGTTCAGCGTCTCGGCCACGACGCCCTGGCCGGCGAAGGCCGCGTCGCCGTGGATGAGCACGGGCAGCACCGGGTAGTTGCCCGGTGGGTCGATCTGGTCCATGCGGGCCCGGGCCATTCCGACCACGACGGGGTCCACGGCCTCGAGGTGCGACGGGTTGGCGGCCAACGCGACCGGGATCTCGTTGCCGCGCCGGCTCACGAACTTGCCGTTCTGGCCGAGGTGGTACTTCACGTCGCCCGAGCCCTGGATGGAGTCGGGGTCGACGTTGCCCTCGAACTCGTTGAACAGCTGTTGGTAGTTCTTGCCGACGATGTTGACGAGCACGTTTAGCCGGCCACGGTGTGCCATGCCCATCGTGACCGAGTCCATGCGGGCATCAGCGGCTTCGGAGAGGATGGCGTCGAGCAACGGGATGGTGCTCTCGGCCCCGTCGATGCCGAAGCGCTTCTGGCCGAGGTACTTGGTGCCGAGGAACTTCTCGAGGGCCTCGGCTGCGTTGAGCCGCTCGAGGATGTGGCGCTTCTCGTCGACGCTGATGTCGATGTCGGTGCCCTCGACGTGCTCCTGCATCCAGCGCTTCTCGGCCGGCTCGGAGATGTGCATGTACTCGATGCCGATGCGTCGGCAGTACGAGTCGCGCAGGATGTGGAGGATGTCGCCGAGGCGCATGCGCTCCTGGCCGGCGACGCCCGTGGTGAGGAACTCGCGGTCGAGGTCCCAGATGGTGAGCCCGTAGGTCGCGGGATCCAGCTCGGGGTGCATGTGGGGCTCTTCGGCCTGGAGCGGGTCGAGCTCGGCGATGAGGTGGCCGCGCACCCGGTGCATGTTGATGAGGGTCTGCACCTTGAGCTGCTTCTCGACGAGGCTCTGCTCGTTGTGGGCCGGATTGACGTCACGCCGCCACTTCACGGCTTCGTAGGGCACTCCCATCGAGCGGAAGCAGTCGGTGTAGAACTCGCGCTCGCCGGTGAGCAGCTCGTGGATCGCCTTGAGGAACATGCCCGACTCGGCGCCCTGGATGATGCGGTGGTCGTAGGTGGAGGTGAGGGTGAGCACCTTCGACAGACCGAGGTTGGCGATGGTGGTGGGGTCGGCCGCTTGGAACTCGGCGGGGTACGCGAGGGCGCCGGCTCCGACGATGAGCCCCTGGCCCGGCATGAGCCGGGGCACGGACTGGACCGTGCCGATGGTGCCCGGGTTGGTGAGGGTGACGGTCGCTCCGGCGAAGTCGTCCGGGCTGAGCTTGTTGCTGCGGACCTTGCGGATGATCTCCTCGTAGGCGCCCCAGAACCCACGGAAGTCGAGCGTGTCGGCGTCGCGGATGACGGGGACGAGCAGGGAGCGGGAGCCGTCGGACTTCTCGACGTCGACCGCGAGACCGAGGCCGACGTGGTCGTGGCGCACCAGGCGGGGCTTGCCGTCCGGACCCTCGAGGTACGAGTTGTTCATCACCGGCATGGTGTCGGCGATGGCCCGCACGATCGCGTAGCCGATGAAGTGGGTGAAGCTCACCTTGCCGCCCTGCGAGCGGGCGAGGTGGTTGTTGACGATGTTCCGGTTGACCTCGAGCAGCTTGGCGGGGACCTCGCGGAAGCTGGTGGCCGTCGGGACCCCGAGGCTCGCCTCCATGTTGGTGACGATGCGGGCGCCGACGCCCTTGATGAGGTCGCCCGGAACCTCGGCACCCCCGGTGGCCGAGGCGGGGGAGGCCGCCGGCTTGGCGGCGCCGGTCGGCGTCACCGCTGCGGGGGGTGGCTCCGGAGTGGGGGCGGGGGGCGCGACGCCGGGGGTGGTGGCGAGTGGAGCGGAGGAGGGGCGGTAATCCGCGAAGAACTCCTGCCAGCTCTGGCTCACCGCCGACCTGTCGGCCTGGTACTGCTCGTACATCTCATCGACGAGCCACGCGTTCGGCCCGATCGTCGCAGGGTTCTGGTCTTCAGCCACGGTGGGCAAGCTTACCGACACGTACGCGGCCCACAGACGAGGATCGCCGTTCGTCGCGTGACGATCGGCTCACCGCCGGGCATCAAGGTCGTGAGGGTGCGGGCTCCGGGCTCGCTTCGGTGCCATCGGCGCCGGACCTGACCCGGAGCCAGCCCTGCTTGTCGGCGAAGGCCAGCACCGGCGGGAGCACGACGACCGCGCTGAGCAGGGCGATGGCCACGGTGATGGCGACGATGGCCCCGAAGTCCTTGAGCAGCGGGAGCTCGGCGAACACGAGCACGAGGAACCCGCCGACGGTGGTGAGCGACGAGGCGAAGAACGCGCGGCCGGTGCGGGCCGCCGCGAGGTCGATGGCCTCCTCGGGCCCATGGCCGGCGCGGCGTTCCTCGAGGTGGCGGAACAGGATCAGGGCACAGAACTCGGTGCAGATGGCGATGACGAGCGGGCCGCTGACCGTCGTGAGCGGCGAGACGGTGATGCCCGTGATCTTCACGACCAGGGCGGCGAGGCCGGTCGCGAGCAGCACCGGAACGAGGGTCACCAGTGCCTTGACGACGCTGAGGAACCTGATGAGCAGCCAGAGGGCGACGGCGCCGACCGCGAGGTAGGTCAGCGCGAGGCGGTTGGCTGTGAGGTTGTCGAGCAGGCCGACGCCGACGACCGCGAGGCCAGACGGGGTGGCCGAGATGCCAGGCGGCGGGTCGATGGTGGCGTTGATGTCGTCGACCACCTCCTTGCGGGCCTCGAGGGACGACGGGCCCGTCCGGTACACCGTGTTGAGCGCGCGGGCGTCGTCACCGACGAGTGCCATCTTGATGTCGTCGGGTGCCGCGTCATAGGCCGCCTGCATCTCGGTGGCGGTCGCCGGCAGAGGCGAGGCCCCGGGGACCTCGGTCAGGTAGAAGATCACCATCGGGAGGCTGGTGGCGGTCTGAAGCGTCGTGGGGAACCGCTCGAGCTCGGTCAGGGTCGACTCGGTGACGAACGCGCCGATCTGGTCGCCCAGCGGTTCGCCGAACACCGTGCCCTCGTCCACCTGGGCGAACACCCCGAGCTCGCTCGACGATCCCGTCTGCTCCCGCAGCACGTCGAGGTTGGCGATGACCTGGCTGTCCTGGTTCACCCACTTCTCGGGGTCGGTCTGGATCGGGGTGTGCTCCTCGGCCACCAGACCGCCGGCGAACAGGCCGATGGCGACGACCACCAGGGGGATCGCGGTCCAGCGGGGCAGGTGGCCGAGCTTGGTGATGGTTCCCTCGACCACGCGCTGGTGGTGGTAGGTCGTCGTGGGCCTGCGGTTCTCCCGGATGGCGAGCACCGCGACCGGCACGACGATCGCGGAGACGAAGAGCGCCACGATGCCGAGCGCGAGGAGCACGCCGAAGTCGCGGATCATCGGCACCTTGGAGACCTGGAGGGCGAGGCAGGCGAGGGCGGCGGCGACGGTGGCGACGAGGAGCGCCGGACCGATGTTGCGCAGCGTCGTGGCGAACGGCGTCGGGTCGTGGTTGGCACCGATCTCCTCTTCGATGCGGTTGTGGACCTGGATGGCGAACTCGACGCCGAGGCCGATGAGGATGGGCAGGCCCGCGATGGTGACGAGCGAGAGCTTGAACCCGGCGAAGCCGAGGAGGCCGAAGGTCCAGGTGACGCCGAGGGCCATCACGACCAGCGGTACGAGGCGCCAGCGGACCCGGAATGCCAGTGCCAGAGCGACGATCATCACCACGATGGCGATGGCGCCGAGCGTGAGCATGCCCTTTTGCAGGTAGTCGTTGATGTCCTTGAGGAGGAAGCTCGCACCGGTGACCAGCGGAGTCCAGCCGTTGGTGTCGGTCTCCTCGACGACCTCGAGGACGCGCTCGGACGCCGCGCCCTCCTCGTCGATCGACTGGTTGCCGTCGAGGCGGACGATGAGCTGGCCCTGGGTGGCGTTGGCCTCGGTGGGGGCCTCGTCGGGGTGGGTGGGGAAGAACGGGCGCAGCGGCTTGCGGATCTCGTCCTGGTTGTCGGTGAGCAGGAAGCTCACCCACGCCGGGTTGTCGAAGGTCATGCCGCCGGCCTGGGCCGCAGCGGTGTTCACCCGGTCGAGGGTCTTGAGGTTGTCGGCGTCGCGAGCCGCCTTCGCCGCGGGGTCGGTCTCGCGGGCGGTGGTGGCGAGGAGGATCTCGGCCGCGATGCTGGTGGCGGCGTTGCCGCTCCCGGCCGCGGGGAGCACGAGGTTCTGGTTCCACTGCATCGTGGTGAGGGGCGTGGATGCGGTCTTGACGCCAGGTACGGCGTCGATCTTCTCGGTCATCTCCTCGAGCCAGCCGCGGTTGTCGGCATCGAGCAGGTCGGTGGCGCGGCCCCCCTCGGGAGCGCTGAGGACGATGACGATGGCCTGGCCGCCGAAGAGGTCCTGGTACTGCGTGTTGTCGACGGCGATCTGGCTGTCGCTGTTGAGGTAGCTGTCCTGACCGGTGGCGAAGTCGAGACGGGTGGCGCCCGCCGCGAGCGCCACGCTGACCACGATGCTGAGGGCGAGCACGACGCCAGGCCGCTTCGTGATGGCATCGGCGATGGCCGTCCAACCTCGTCCCATGGCTGCTCCCCCGACCTCGTCGCTGGCGTACCTCGCCGGACCGTACCCCCGTCACGACGATCGTGGTCGAACCGTCCCGGCAGACGGTCGGTCGCCGGCTCATCGTCGATCCCGCGGGACGCGGCACTAGCGTCGGCGCGGTGCCATCCGCCTCGACCCGCGACCCACAGGATCGCCGTGCCCCCCATGGCGCCGACGACCGGCCACGTCCTGGTCGCGTCGAACGACGAGGTGTCTCGGTCACGGGGATCGAGAAGTCGTTCGGCGTCGACCCGGTGCTCCGAGGCGTGTCGCTCGACGTCGCGGGCGGCGAGCTCCTGACGCTTCTCGGACCCAGCGGGTGCGGCAAGACGACGTTGCTGCGGGTGATCGCGGGACTCGAACGTCCCGAGGTGGGCCGCGTCGCGACGGGCGATCGGGTGCTCGCGGACCGCTCCACGTTCGTGACGCCCGACAAGCGGGGGATCGGCCTGGTGTTCCAGGACGGCGCGCTCTTCCCGCACCTCGACGTCGGCTCGAACGTGGCCTACGGGCTGAACCGGCTACCGAAGTCCGAACGCAGGGTTCGGGTGGCCGAGGCGCTGGAGCTGATCGGACTGTCAGGTCTCGAGGCGCGGTCGCCGTCGACGTTGTCGGGGGGCCAGCAGCAGCGCGTCGCTCTGGCCCGCGCGCTCGCGCCGCAACCGGAGGTGCTGCTGCTCGACGAGCCGTTCTCCAACCTCGACGCCTCCCTGCGCGGCCAACTGCGCACGGAGCTCCACGCCCTCCTGGTCCGGCTGGGCATCACGACCGTCTTCGTCACCCACGACCAGGAGGAGGCCTTCGTGCTCGGCGATCGCGTCGCCGTGCTGCGCGACGGCGAGATCGTGCAGGTGGCGTCGCCAGCCGACATCTACCTGCGTCCGGCCGACCCGTGGGTGGCCCGGTTCGTCGGTGTCGCCAACATGGTCGCCGGGCACGCCAGCGGTCTGACCGCGCAGACACCGCTCGGCGTCGTGCCCCTGGCCGAGACGGCTGATGGCGCTCGCGAGCTGCTCGTGCGGCCGGAGTGGTTGACCCTGGACGGACCCGACGCAGGTGGCGATGCGGTGCCCGGTACGGTCGAGCTCGTCGAGTTCCGGGGCAGCGACACGTCCTACCAGGTGTCGGTCGGTACCTCGGGTTCACCGGGAGACGGGCCGTCGCCGGTCATCGAGGTCCTGCAGCCGGGTGCCCCGGGCTTCGCCCGGGGCGACCGAGTCGCGGTGCGCTACGCGGGCCCGCCGACGACGGCGTTCCCCGCGCCGAGCCCGCCCGACGAACTGGCTGGGAGTTCTCCACCCCAGGGGTGAAGGGTTGCCTGCCAGTTCGGTGAGGGGTGGCGTCGGTCGGGGGCCGACGTGGCGGTTCGGTGAGCGGCCAGAACTGGCTCGATACGGGCCGGTTGGCCGTAGAGTCGCCGACGTGCGCATCGTCACCTGGAACATCAACTCGCTGAAGGCCCGCTTCCCCCGTGTCGAGGAGTGGATCGCCGAGAACGAACCGGACGTCCTGTGCATCCAGGAGACGAAGATGACCGACGACGCCTTCCCGGCGTTGGCGTTCCAGGCGATGGGCTACGACACGGTGCACGCCGGGCAAGGGCAGTGGAACGGCGTCGCCATCCTCAGCAGGGTCGGCATCGACGACGTGGTCCGCGGCTTCGCCGACGGGGGTGAGGAGGACCCCGAGGCGCGCCTGGTTCGAGCCACGTGCGGCGGCGTGCGGTTCACCAACGTCTACGTCCCCAACGGTCGGGCGCTCGACAACGACCACTACACCTACAAGCTGGGTTGGCTCGAGCGCCTGCGTGGTGTGCTCGACACCCAGGAGGACCCGGCATCGCCGTTCGTCATCCTGGGCGACTTCAACATCGCGCCGGGCGACGACGACGTGTGGGACCCGGCGGTGTTCGTCGACGCGACGCACACCAGCCCGCCCGAACGCGCCGCGCTCGCCCGCCTCGAGGAGTGGGGCCTCGACGACGTGTTCCTCCGGCATTGGGAGGTGGGTGACGTGCGCTTCTCGTGGTGGGACTACCGGGGTGGGAACTTCCACAAGGGCATGGGCATGCGCATCGACCTGGTGCTCGCCACACCGTCGCTTGCGGCGCGCACGACGTCGGCCCGCGTCGACCGCAACGCCCGCAAGGGCAAAGGCCCATCGGATCACGCCCCGGTCGTCGTCGAGATCGACCCGGCCTGACCCATCCCCACCCAAATTGCGTTCGTCTTGCGCGATTTCCGGGCAAGATCGACGCCAGAAGCGCTGGAGTGGTGGCCGTGTCACGATGACCGCATGGCCGATCCCGCGGAACATGACCACGCCAATGCCAACGCCAACGCCAACGCCAACGACGAGGCCGAGCAGATGCTCGAGTTCGCCCGGGCCCGCCTGAACGACCGGTGGCAGGAACGGCCGGTCACCCAGCTGTCGACCCGGTCGGTCGAGCTCCGTCGGGTCGCCGACTCGATGCGGATCATCATCGAGCGGCTCATCGGGACGACGGCGCCCACCGAGACCATCATCGAGGCAGCGAACCAGATCGCCCTGGTGGCGCTGTCGTTCGACCAGCTCCCGGAGGGCAGTGAGTACGGCGGCTTCTCGGAGGCCGGTCTCGCCGGGGGCGACGAGCACGCGTCGTTCGAGCAGAGTCCCTACATCGGCCTCGCCAACCCGATCTCGCCGCCGATCCGGCTCCAGGAGATCGACGGGACCATCCACGGCCGAGTCACGTTCGGATCTGCCTACGAGGGCCCGCCGGGCTGCGTGCACGGCGGCCACATCGCCGGGGCCTTCGACGAGCTGCTGGGTGCGACCCAGACCCTGTCGGGAGCGCCGGGCATGACGGGCCGGCTGACGGTCACCTACCGCAGCCCCACCCCGCTGCACGAGGAGCTCCACTTCGTCGGGGTCCTCAAGAGCGTCGAGGGCCGCAAGATCATCACCGAGGGCAAGCTCTTCGCCGGCGAACGACTCTGCGCCGAGGCCGAGGGTCTGTTCATCTCGATCGACCTCTCCAAGATCACCCAGCTCATCGGTCTTCGAGATGCCGCGGAGAGCAAGCGCCTCGGCGCTTGAGGACCGGTCCGCTCAGCCGCGGGCGTCGATCCAGGCCTGGACCTTGGGCTGCTCCTCGACGAAGTGCTCGGTGAGGCCCATCACCATCGCCTTCTCGGCCTGGCCGCCCACCAGCAGCACCCGGATCTTGAGGTCGCCCGACGCCCTGCGGACCGTCCCGCCCGCGCCGTCGTCGTCGAAGGTGTACCCGCCCGTGCACGAGAAGCGGTCGGCATAGTTGTCGGGCTCGAAGTTCACGGTCGCGGTACCGGCCCCGAGGTCGTAGACCTCGTGCTGCACCCACGACAGCTTCCTCGGGTCGACGACCGCCGAGACCGCCGGCGAGACCTCGGCGATGAACCGCATCTGCAGCCGGAGCTCGACGCGGTCGCCTGACGCGGCGCGGTCGAGGACCTCGGGGGTGCCGACCTTGGTGAACCCGGTGAGCGCCGGATAGAGCGCGGCATCCGTGTAGGCGCCGAGCACCTCGTGGAGCGGACTGGTGAACCGTTGTTCGATCGAGAAGCGCACCGACCCAGCCTTGCCGACGCGGCGCTGCCGGTCGCGCCAGGGGCCAAGGGCCGGAGGTGCGCCGCCGGTGCTCGACGAGCAGGTGGTGAGGGTCAGCCCGCAGCGGCGACGAGCTGGAGGAGGTCCTCGCCGTACCGGTTGACCTTGACCTCGCCCATGCCGTCGATGCTCAGCAGTTCGCTCGGGGTGGTGGGCCGCGCCGCGGCGATGGCCTCCAGCGTGCGGTCGTGGAAGATGACGAACGGCGCCACCGACGCGGCCCTGGCCTTGTCACGGCGCCACTTCTTCAGTGCGACGAGCACGTGCTGACCGGCCTCGTCGAGCGGTCGTCCGGAGAGCGTCCGTGCGGTGGTGACGTCGGTGCGCCGGGGTCGTGTGGGCCGCGACGGGCGAGTGGGCCGGGTGCGGCGCGTGCCGTCCGCGGCTCCAGGGGTGGTCGGCTTGCGTCGGCTGGTGGACGTGGCTCGGTTCGATGACGAGTCGCGACGGGCCTCGGTGCGTCGGGATGCCGCGGCGAGTGGTGCGCCTTCCGTGCCGGCGCCGGTGCGCCCGTCGAGCAGGTCGCACGCGTCGAGGACGAGGTCGAGGTAGGGCGACGGCTCCCGGAGCATCTCGCGGGATCCGAAGGTGCGCTTCTCGGCCCAGGTGCACCGGAGCTCGCGCTCGGCCCGGGTGACCGCGACGTAGAACAGGCGCTTCTCCTCGGCGATGGCAGCCGCGGTCTTGGCGTGGCCGATGGGTGCGTAGCCGTCCTCGAGGCCGGCGAGGTGCACGACGGGCCACTCGAGGCCCTTCGACGCGTGGAAGGTGGCGACCTCGACGGCGTCGCCCCGGCGGTCGGGCTGATCGGATCGGGCGGTGTCGTTGAGCCAGCTGACGAAGCCGCCCGCGGTGGGCATCGGGTCGATGGCCGCGTAGTCGTGGCCGAGGCGGACGAGCTCGAGCAGGTTGGCCCGGCGATCGTCGTCGAGTCCGGCGGCGGTCTGGTCGAGGTCGGCGAGGAGGGTGCCGAAGCTGCTGGACCTGCTGGAGCCGCGGGATCCGCCCGAGCCAGGAGAGGGACCCGAGGCGAGGTCGCGCAGCACCTTCTTGATGTCGGGTTGCTCCAGCAGGCCGCTGCCGCCCTTGACCCGGAAGGGGATGCCGGCATCGTGCATCGCCTCTTCGATGAGGCCGGTCTGCGCGTTGGTCCGCACGAGGATGGCCTGGTCGGACCATCGTCCGCCAGGGCGGTGGCAGTCGCGCACGGCGCGGGCGATGGCCTTGGCCTCGGCCGCCGCGTGGGGGTGGGCGAGCACCGTGGGCACGGGACCATCGGACCGGTTGGGGGTGAGCACGCCGGCCCCCCGGGCGGCCCGGCCGAGCACGGTGTTCGCCACGGTGAGGATCTGCGGACTCGACCGGTAGTTCGCGGTGAGCCGGATGGTCTCGGCGGTGGGGTAGCGCTCGGCGAAGGCCTCGAGCAGGCGGGGTTCGGCGCCGTTCCAGGCGTAGATGGCCTGGTTGGGATCGCCGACGACGCAGAGGTCGAGCCGGTCGCCGAGCCAGGCGTCGAGCAGCGCCTGCTGGCGGGGGTTGACGTCTTGGAACTCGTCGACGAAGAGGTGTCGGAACCGCCAGCGCTGGGCCTGGGCGAACGGTTCGTCGTTCACGAGGTGGCGGTGGCACACGGCGAGCAGGTCGTCGAAGTCGACCATGCGCTTGTGGTGCTTGGCCTCCTCGTAGCGCTGGTAGACCCGGGCCACGGTCTGGACGTCGATGGCCGGTTCGCGGCGGGCCGATCGGGTGGCGGCCACGTAGCCGTCGGGGTCGATCATGCGAGCCTTGGCCCATTCGATCTCGCCGACGATGTCGAGCGCCTCGGTGCCGCGGTCGCCCTTGCGCTCGGCCGGGGTGAGGAGTCGGGCGACGAAGCCGACCTTGCGGTCGAGCAGGGCGGGAGGGCGGATGTCGCGGTCGGTCCAAAACGATCGCAGCTGGGCGTAGGCCACGGAGTGGAAGGTCCCCGCGGCGACCGAGTCGCGCAGCCCCAGCGCCCGCAGCCGCTGGGTGAGCTCGCCCGCAGCTTTGCGGGTGAAGGTGAGGGCGAGGACCTTGCGGGGGTCGATGTCGCCCGTGACCGACCGGTGGGCGATGCGCCGGGTGAGCACGCGGGTCTTGCCCGAACCCGCCCCGGCCAGGATGCAAAGCGGCGCGGCGGTGCTCGTGACCGCGGCGAGCTGCGCGTCGTTGAGCCCGTCGAGCAGCGCCGATCCATCGCCCCGTGGGGACGAGTCGCTCGCAGTGGGCACCCGGTCCGTCGACATCGGGTCCGACACTACCGAGGGGTAGCGACAACCGAACCAAGCGACAACCGAACCAGGTGGGCCGGTGGGCGTCTTGTGGCCGAACCTCGGTCAGCCCACCGAGATCGCCGTCGGCTCGCACCCGGGCCCGCGGGCGGCCCGTCCGCCGAACCGAGGATGGCCCTGGTCGCCCGACTACCGTCGCAGCCGTGATCGACATCACCGAGGAGCGGTTCGAGGCCCTGGTCGTCGAGGCGCTCGACGAGATCCCCGAGGGCTTGGCCCGTCGGATGGACAACGTCGCGGTCACCATCACCGACCGGGGCGCCGAGCCCGAACTGCTCGGCCTGTACGACGGGATCCCGCTCACCGAGCGCGACGACTACGGCGGCATGGTGATCCCCGACCGCATCTCCATCTACCGCATCCCGATCGTGGAGATGTGCGCGACCGAGGCCGAGGTCGTCGAGCAGGTGCGCATCACCGTCATCCACGAGGTGGCCCACCACTTCGGCATCGATGACGACCGCCTCGACGAGCTGGGCTGGGCCTGAGAACGTCCCGGCCGGCACCGACGCGATCTCGATGAGGACCGCACCCACAGCCGGGCGCAGGACTACGGTGCGGGCGTGCCCTACCCCGAAGACGCGATGCACTCCAACGAGGAACTGGTCCTCAACCTGCACCCGCACTGGTGGACGATCGTGCCGTCGATCGTCACCCTCGTGATCTCGGTCGTCCTGGGCGTCATCGCCTTCTCGATGAACAATTCGGCCCTGATGCTCCTCACCGGCGTCGCCATCATCGTGTGCCTCGCCTGGTTCGGGTGGCGCTACGTGCAGCTCGTCACCACGTTCTTCGTGCTCACCTCCGATCGCGTGATCTACCGCAGCGGGATCATCGCCAAGCGGGGCGTCGAGATCCCGCTCGACAGCGTCAACGCCATCCACTTCGAGCAGAAGATCTGGGAGCGCATGCTCGGCCTGGGCGACCTCAAGGTCGATTCGGCCAGCGTGGCCGGCACCTCCGAGTTCGAGAACATCCGCCATCCGGACAAGGTCCAGAACGAGATCTACATCCAGATGGAGAGCAACGAGAACCGCAAGTTCGACCGGGTGGCCCAGGGCATCAACGCGGCGAACCTGGCGAACGCCGCGGCGACCGGACCGAGCATCGCCGAGCAGATCTCCCAGCTCGGTGAGCTCCTCACCCAGGGCCACATCACCCAGGCCGAGTTCGATGCGAAGAAGGCCGACCTCCTCGACCGCATGTAGCCGACGGCCGCATGTGGTCGAGGCCCGCATGTGGTCGACGGGCTCGGGTCAGGCCGGCGGGTGGTAGATGCCCTTCGTCGGCTTCTTGCCGTCGAACGCGATCTCCCACACCGAGCCCTTCTGGCATGCAAGGAGCGGATGGACCGCGTGGCCGCGCGCGTCGGTGCCCGGCACCGACATGCCTCGAGCGATGAGCGCGTCGACGATCGCAGGGATGAGGTCGCCGTGCGCGCACAGCGCGGCGCGGCTCTTGGCCAGCGACACGACCAGATCCACCGCCGTGTCGACGTCGGAGCCCTCGGCGAGCTCGGGGAGGACGTGGACGTCGATCTCGAGCTGAGGAACGAGGGGAGCGAGCGTCTCGACGCAGCGGACCGCAGGGCTCGAGCCGAGATAGGAGATCGACCGGTCGGCCAACAGCGCCGCGATCGCGATCGCCTGTGCGTAGCCCTTGGGGCTCAGCGGTCGCGACGAGTCGTCGCCGTCCCAGGCCGAACGTGCACCGGCGTGCGCATGGCGAACGAGGAAGAGCGGCACGAGCGAGACAGTAACGCGCCGGTCCGAGGTGCCCGGACGCGGTGAGGCACGCACGCTGCGCGCCTCCGTCGGGGCCAGGAGCCGATCAGGAGCTGATCGGGAACCGAGGTCGGCCGGCCCGCCCGGCATCGCAGGAAGCGAAGCTGCGACACCCAGCAGGCCGGGGTGGCGATCGGCGATTACCATGCCTCGGTCGAGCACGGGGGATCGTCTCGTTCGACAACCGCCTGCACCGATCGACGGGGGCGCGGTCGATCCGCAACCGTCACCTTGGGAGGGGATCGCACCACATGTTCGACGCCGGCGACGACTTCACCGTCGATGTGCTGGTCATCGGCGCAGGGGCCCAGGGACGCTACGTCGCCAAGGCCCTCGCGCCCTCGTACTCGGTGTGCGTCCTGTCCGATCCGGCTGTGCCCGCCGCCACGTTGGACGCGCCCGGGCTGCTGTCGGCCGGCTACACCGGCAACGATGCCGTGCGCATGCAGGCCGCCCGCCGCACCGCGGGCTACTGGCGCCACTGGGCCGAGGTGTCCGGCGCCGCCGGTGCGACGACACCGACGTACGTCTCGCTTCCCGACACCGACGTGGCCACGACCACGAGGCTGTGGGACGAGGCCGGGCTCGGCTACGCCCGGACCGACCTGCCCTACGTGTTCAGCGGCGGGCGCATCTCTGCGTCCTCCACGACCTTCCGCGTCGACGATGACGTCGTGGTCGACCCCGGGGACCTGCTGCGGTCGGTCACGCCTCGGGGTGTCCCGTTCGTCGACGGCCACGTCGTGAGGTTCAGGCTCGACGGCGATTCGGCGATCGGCCACGTCGATGTGGAGACGTTGCGCGGCGTCATCTCCATCGCCCCCCGGTTCGTCGTGCTCGCCGCGGGCGTCCACAACCCGACGGTCCTGTCGGCGATCGCTCGTCGGTCCCGGCGCCAGCCCCGACGTCGGGACGCGGGCCTGGCGGCACGCCGGTCACAGGTGGTCGTCGAAGACCACGTGGTGGTGCTGCGGAGCGCTCAGCTCCCGGCGCTCGCGGGGACCTTCGGCGACCTCGACGTGGTCGCCCATCCCGTTGCCTGGTCGCCCGACGTCGTGTGGCTGGTCACCGGTCGTCCGGGGCTCCAACGGCTCAACCCTGGTGACGCCGAGCTGCGGTTCGACCCGCCGGTCGACTCGGCGCGCGTCGCCGAGATCGTGGATCGCCTGCGAACGGCGAGCCCTCTCGTGGCCCAGAAGCCACGCGACATCGAGTGGTCGGTCTATGTCACGCGCGAGGCGGTGCACCCCGTTGTCTCGGATGGCGGAGAGCGGGAAGCGCGCCGGAGCGGCGGAGAGCGGGAAGCGCGCCGGAGCGGCGGAGAGCGTGCTGTCGTCGGAACGCCGTTGCCGGCTCGGCTCGACCGGTTCGGGTTGGACGGGTTCGTGGCGCTGTGGCCATCGCACCTGGGCTACACCATGTTGCTGGGTGACGTCGTCGCCGAGCGGGTCGCGGCGGACCTCGGCGAATCGGCCGGGTCGATGGACCGGCGTCTCGCCGCCGTGGCGCGCACCGAACCACCGGCGGTGCAGGCCCGTTGGTGGTCCCCGTCGCTGCGCTGGCACGACTGGCCGACGTTCGCTGCGTCCCACGGCGTGCCGACCCGCTGAGCCGTCCCCGCCACGCGTGGGGATCGGGGTCAGGACGCCAGGGCGCGCAGGTCGGCGATGACCCGGGGGAGCGTGTCGAGCAGGTGATCGACGTCGGCGTCGGTCGTGGCCCACCCGACGCTGAGCCGCAGCGATCGGTGGGCATCGACCCCCATGGCCTCGAGCACGGGCGACGGCTCGAGCACCTCGGACGAGCACGCCGAACCGGAGTGGGCCGCGATCCCGGCCCGGTCGAGCCCGAGCAGCACCGCCTGGGGTTCGATGCCGTCGATGCCGAGGCACACCAGGTGGGGGGCGCGATGCACCGGATCGCCGAACACCTGCACGCCGTCGAGATCGGCGATGCCCGAGAGGATCTGACGGGTGCGCTCGACCTGCAGGTGCTGCTCGTCGACGAGGGTGTCCCCGGTCAGCGCGGCGCACGTCGCGCCGAAGCCGACGATGCCCGGCACGTTCTCGAACCCTGCCCGGCGGGCACGTTCTTGGTCTCCGCCGACGAGAAGTGGTCGCAGGCGGACGCCGCGTCGCACGAGCAACGCGCCGATGCCCGGCGGTCCGCCGAACTTGTGGGCGCTCACCGACAGGAGATCGGCACCGAGGTCGCGGAACGAGATGGGGACGTGGCCGGCCGCGGTCGCCGCGTCGACGTGGACGAGCACCTCACGCTGCCGGCACGCCGCCACCACCTCGGACACGGGCTGGACGGTGCCGACCTCGTGGTTGGCCCATTGGATGTGGACAAGGGCGGTGTCGGGGGTGATGGCGTCGATGATCTCGTCGGCGTCGACGCGACCGAGCGCATCGCATCCGACGAAGGTGGCGCGGCCGTCGGTGGCAGCCTCGACGGCCAACGTGGCCTGGCGCACGGCCGAGTGCTCGACGGTCGACGCGACCATGTGCGCTCCCCGCGGCGCGGCACCCCACGTCGCGGACGTGATCGCCTCGGAGGCCCCGCTGGTGAACACCACCTCGCGGCTGCGGGCACCGAAGAAGTTCGCGACCTCGGCCCGGGCGTCCTCGATCGCGACCCGCGACGCCATGCCCTCCTCGTGGATGCGACTGGGATCGCCGTGAGGCTGCTGGAGCCAGTGCACCATCGCCTCGAACGCCACGGGGCGAAGGGGTGATGTCGACGCGTGGTCGAGGTAGTGGCGGGTCACGCGTCGACCGCGGTGGCGCACACGTCGTCGCCGAGCACCCGTGAGGCCACGAGCTCGGTGCTGGCATCGCCGTAGAGCGCGCTGAGCATGCCCCGGACCAGACCCCGGTCGACCGAGCAGATGACGGGGTTGTCGCGCGGTGCGTCGCCGAACGGGCAGTGGTCCGAGATGATGCGCAGCTCGTCGTTGGCGCGTTCGGCGTGGGCCGCGAAGCCATGGGCGGTGAGCGCGTCGACCACGGCGTGGATGGACGCCTGGAGGGAGCGGTGGTGATCCGCGGTCGGGCCGAGCGACGCGGCGAGGAGCTGGCCGAACTCGACGCCGACCTGCTCGGCCATGGCCTCGGCGTCGTCGGGAGGCAGCAGCGACAGCGCCCGGCCGAGCAGCATGATCACCAGGTCGTCCTGGCGGACCGGGATGCCGAGGTCGTCGTGGCCTTCGGTGACGAGGTAGCGCTTGGACGGGCGGCCCGCTCCGGTGCGGACCGTGCCGCCACCGACCTGGACCTCGAGGTAGCCCCCCGCCGCGAGCTTGTCGAGGTGGTGCCGGGCGACGTTGGCGTGGAGGTCGAAGCGCTCGGCGACCGCTGAGGCCGTCACGCCGTCGTCGTGCTCGCGCACGAAGAGGTAGATGCTGCGGCGCGTCGGGTCGCCGAACGCTGCGGAGATGGCGGTGACGGCCGAGGAGAACTCGGTGGGGTTGAGGCCCGACCCGGACACCCCGGTATTCTACCTACGGCCGTAGGAGAAATTCCCTTGGGGTTCGATCCCGCCCGGATAGTCCTGCTCGTTCCGCCTTTTGCGCCCGCTCGCCCCGCACCACCAGATGCCGGCTCGAGCGACCACACCGTTCACCATCCCGCCACCCTGGAGCTGCTCGCCATGTCCGTGACCGAAGCTGATGTCATCGAGGCGCTACGCCCGGTCGAGGACCCCGAGCTGCACCGCAGCATCGTCGACCTCGGCATGGTCAAGGAGGTCACCATCGACG
>CAZGEF010000051.1:0-21401 GCA_964525005.1 uncultured Rhabdothermincola sp. | reverse complement strand
ACCCAGCAATCACAGATCAGACGAGATCAACCCACCGGGTCGGTGGATCCAGGCTCAGTCGTGCAGGTCAGTAGATCAGGTGGGCCGTGGCCTCACTCGGCGGGAGCGACCCAGAGGGCCTGCACCCAGGGCTTGGCGTAGTACCCGGCGATGCCCAGGTTCCGGAAGGGGTTCAGGCCCCCGATGTCCTTGTCGCCGATCATCGCCCACGGCATGTTGAACAACCAGATGTCCGGGGCGTTCTCGTTGCGCTCCAGAACGAAGGAGTCGTACGCCTGCTTGCGGAACACGGGATCCGAGCTCTCACGTCCCAGGTCGAGCGCGGCCTGGGTCTTGTCGTTGTACCACTGGTTGAAGTTCAGGGCGATCGGCGGCGCCGCGAACGTGTCGGCCCAGAACTGGTACTCGGAGTCGGGGTCGGCGAAGGAGTAGTTGCGGGAGACGACCGCCTGGAAGTCGCCCCCGACCTGGAGGCCCACCAGGGCTTCCTTCTTGACCGAGTCGATCTTGGCTTCGATGCCGACCTCGGCCCACATGTCGACCAGGGCCTGCATGACCTCGAGGTCGTCGAGCGTCGCGGAGCCCAGGAGGGTGAACGCCAGGGTCGGTTCGCCCGTCTTCTCGGTGTAGGCCGCGAGCGCCTCCTTCGCCTTGTCGACGTTGTAGAGGGGATAGTTCGTCTCGTCGGGTGGGATGCCGCCCCACGGACTCGTCTCCTCGAACGGCGACGTGTCGACCGGGATCTCCTCGCCGCCGCCCAGGGTCTCGACGAGCCGGACCCGGTCGGTGGCGTAGGCCAGCGCGAGGCGGGCGTCGAGCTCGTCGAAGGGCGCCTGCGCCGTCTGGAGCT
Organism: uncultured Rhabdothermincola sp.; assembly: GCA_964525005.1. Classification (GTDB taxonomy): domain Bacteria; phylum Actinomycetota; class Acidimicrobiia; order Acidimicrobiales; family Acidimicrobilacustridaceae; genus CAZALT01. Next base: position 20,551 of record CAZGEF010000051.1, on the reverse strand, counting down.
GCACGAAGTTCTGCTCGGTCGAGTAGTCGGTGATCACCTGGAAGTCGGGCCGGAGGCTCGCCGTGATCCCCGGACGGGTGTTCAGGATGAGGTCGACGTCCCCGGCCTCCAAGGCCTGCTGGCGCTGCACCGAGTCCGGGATCGGACGGAACTCCATCGAGTCGAGGAACGGACCGTTCGGCCGGCCGAGCGGTGCACCGAGGTCCTCGCACAGCGTCGTGAGCGCGTCGTCCGGGTTCTCGACCACCGCGCAGGGACCGCCCCAGTAGCTGTCATTGCGACTGACCCGCAGGTGGCGGTCCTTCTCCAACTTGTCGAACTTGAACGCTCCAGTGCCGATCGGACCGGTCGCCGAGCCCTGGTCGGGCTTGGCCAGCATCGACGGGGCCATCATGTAGCCGTAGCCCGACGACCACAGCGAGGGGAACGCGCCCCACTGGATGTTGACCGGGATCCGGAACGTGTACTCGTCGACCACCTCGAGGGTGCCGATGAGCTCCTTGATGATGATCGACGCGAGAGCGTCGTCCGAGTTCTGGAACTCGAGGCTCTCGACCGCGGCCTGGGCGTTCAGCTCCTCGCCGTCCTGGAACGTGATGCCCTTGCGGAGGGTGATCGTCCAGACCGTGGAGTTCTCGTTGGCCTCGAACGACTCAGCCAGCCAGGGCACCACCTCTCCCTTGGAGTTGATGACGGTGAGTGGTTCGAGCATCGACGAGCCGATGAGGTTCCCCTCGAGGGTCCAGATGTTCGTCGCGGGGTTCCATCCGGGGGTCTCCGACTCGACCGCGATCGTCAGGTTCCCCCCCTCGACCGGTGTGCCCTCGTCGGTGAGCGCGTTGGGCTCTGCGGTTGTGGTCGTCGAGGCGCTCTGCTCGTCGCCACCGCTGCTGCTGCTGCCGCAGGCGGAGGCGATGACGCAGATGGCAGCCGTCGCGGCCACCACCTTCGCGATCGACCTCGTGGTCGTCCTGGAATGTCGCATGGATCTGCCGCCTTTCCCCAAAAAGAGACGTGCTTGCCCCTGACTGTCGTCACACAGAGGGGAGGAATTGAGCATTCACCCGCGATCGGTACCTCCCGAACCGCCAGGATGGTCCGAACGGCCTATGTCCGGCCGTCGGCCGGCAGGCCGACTCCCTGCCAGTTCCGGTCCCCACCCCTCGAACTGGCAGGCCAAACCCGTCGGATACGACGAAGACTCCCAGCCAGTTCGTGATGGGTCACGGTGCTGCCGCTCAGCGCGGGGGTGCCTCCAGCGCGGTGGCTCGCTCCGCCAGGCGGGCGTCGCCCTCGATCGTCGCGAGCAGCTCGAACGCGGCGGCGACGCCGTTGACCTCGGCCGCGGCCACCACCGCGTTCAGCGTGACGAGCGGGCTGGGGTCGACCCGTCGTAGCAGCGCGTAGAGGCCCCGTGTCTCGGTCGTCACCAGGCGGTAGGCGTCGGGGTCGGCGGTGCCGCAGGCGAAGACCGGCTCGCCGGACTCGAACAGCGCCGTGTTGTGCGCGTCGGTCGCCTCTATGAGGGCGGTCCGCTCGTCGTCGGAGATCGAACCCCAGACCTCGTCGTCGCCGTAGATCGAGACGAGGAACTCCATGGTGGGTCTCCTCGTGTCCGTCACGCCCATCGCGGCGCGATCACCCCGTGGTCGGAGCCGACTCCCCGATCCGGACACGTCCCACCGAGTTCTCCTCGATCTCGACATCGACCGCATCGATGGCCGGCCCGTCGACCGGCCCGCCCCGCGAGCGCAGGCGGGTGCGCCCCACGTGCACCGCGTACGCCACCCCGAAACCGATGCTCTGGACGAGCACGATCACCGGACCCGACGCGATGTCGAGGTGGTACGACGCCACCATGCCGACGGCCCCGGCGACGGCGCCGATCGCGGTCGAGATCCAGAGCATCCGCGCGAAGCGGTTCGTGAGGAGCCGGGCCGTGGCCGGGGGGATCACGATGCCCGCGGCGACGAGCGTGGCACCCATGACGTTCATGGCCGCGAGCACAGCGACCGCCACGAGCGCGAGCAGCACACCGTCGGCGAGCCCGACCCGCACCCCACCAGCGGCCGCGACGTCCCGGTCGAAGCTGCACGCGACGAACGTGCGGTACCCACCCACCACGATCGCGAGCGTGACGACGAGGACCACCGCGACGGCGACCAGATCGCCGCGGCTCACGCCGAGCACGTTGCCGAACAGCACCGCGTCCGGGTTCACGGTGGCGACCGGCCTCCACTGCAGCAGGGCGAGGCCCAGGGCGAACGAGGCGAGCGTGAGCACCCCGATGGCGGCGTCGGTGCTGACGACCCGGCGCCGCGAGACCCGTCCGATCATCAGCGCGACGACCACGCCCCACACCGCGGCCCCGCCGACGACGCTGACGCCGGCGAGGGCGCTGACCGCGAAGCCGCCGAACACGGCGTGCGACAGGCCGTGGCCGAGGTAGGCCATGCCGCGCACGACCACGAAGGTGCCGACGAGGGCGCACAGCGCGCCGGCGAGGATCGCCACCGCGAAGCCCTGGCGGAAGAACTCGAAGGTGAAGGGGTGCACGAAGTCGTCCACGGCCGTCAGCACCCCACCCTCAGCCCGACACCGACGAAGACGGCGACGGCGACGGCGACGGCGACGGCGACGGCGACGGCGACGGCGAGAGCACGTCCCGGGCCGCCTCGTGACGATGTTCCTCGTGACGATGTTCCTCGTGACGGTGTGCCTCGTGGCGGTGGCCGAGCACGCCGAGGCCCCGGTCGACGACCACCGGGAGACCGGCGTGGACCAGGACCTCGAACGGCGCGCCGTAGGTCGCTTCGAGCACCTCGGGCCTGAGCACGTCGATCGGCGCACCCCGAGCGATCACCCGACGGTTGAGGCACAGCACGTCCGGGAGGTGCGCGGCCATGCCGTTGAGGTCGTGCGTGGCGAGGACGATCGCCGGACCGTCCCGGTGGAGCTCCGCGAGGAGGTGGAGCACGTCGTGGCGGCTCGACACGTCGATCCCCGACGTGGGTTCGTCGAGCGCCAGCACGTGCGGATCCCCGATGAGGGCGCGGGCGACGAACACGCGCTGCTGCTGGCCGCCCGACAGCTCCCGCAGGTGACGGTCCCCGAGACCGGCCAGGCCGAGGCGATCGAGCAGCGCGTCGACCTCCCGGCGCTCGGCCCGGGTGGTCCACGGCAGGTTCCGCTGACCGGCGCGGGCGAGCAGGACGCACTCGGCGACGGTGAGCGGGAACGACCAGTCCACCGTGCTGATCTGGGGCACGTAGCCGAGGCGGAGCCCGGGCGTGCGCTCGACCGTTCCCCCCGACGGCCGGACGAGCCCGATGAGAGCACGGAGCAGGGTCGTCTTGCCCGCACCGCTCGGTCCGACGACGGCGACGAAGTCGCCCGGGCCGACCGACACCTCGACATCGTCGAGCGCGACGGTGCGACCGAACCGCACGGCGAGCCCCCGCGCGCGCAGCAACGGGCGATCGGTACGGGGAGCGGAGCCGTTCACGGGCGACAGCCCCTCACCGGGGACACGGGTCACTGCGGGTACCTCGCGGCGTCGGCAACCGCAGGCACCAGCACGAGCGCCTCGAGTGCCGACGGGTCGCCGCCCAGCGCCGTGGTGATGGTGAGGTAGTTGAAGCGCATCAGGCCCAACCAGGAGTGCTCATCAGCACCGGGCTGGCCCGGGAGGTCGTCGTCGCGCAGGACGTCGACGTAGCGGACGCCGGTCTCCCGACCGATCTGCTCGAGCACCGGGCTCGGGAAGACCTCGGAGCCGAACACCGCGGGCACGCCGGTGTCCTCGACCTGGATGATGAGGCCGGCGACCTCGGCGGGCGTGGGCTCGGCGAACGAGGAGGGTTGGATGGCGCCGATGACCTCGAAGCCGTAGTCGTCGGCGAAGTAGGCGTACGCGTCGTGGTAGGTGAGGAGCCTGCGATCCGCCGCCGGGATGGTGGCGAACGCCACGCGCATCGCCGTGTCGAGCTCGGCGACCTGCCCGGCGAGCGCTGCGGCGTTCTCGGTGTACGACTCGGCGTTGGTCGGGTCGAGCTCGACCATCTCGTCGCGGATGATCTCCGCGTACCGGACGGCCATCGGCGGGTTGGTCCAGAGGTGGGGGTTGGGCTTGCCCCCGTCCTCGGGGAACGAGAAGTCGTAGACCCACTCGTCCTCGGTGATCGTGCCCGCCGCCAGCTCGATGATCGGCGTGGACGCGGGCTTGACCCGCTCGGCCAGATCCATCGTCGGCTCCTCGAGCTGCAGGCCGTTGACGAAGATGACGTCCGCCTTCTCGAGCGCCTCGGCGTCCGACGGTCTCGGCTCGAAGGTGTGCGAGTTCGTCCCCTCGGGCACGATGCCGGTGATGTCGGCGTGGTCGCCGATGACCGCGGCGGCGATCGACGTGATCGGCGCGACCGTCGTCACCACCTCGAGCCTGCCTGTGGCGGCGGACGTGCCCACGGTCGACCCACCGTCGGATGCCTTGTCCTCGCGACACGCCACCGCCAGGACGAGCAGCGGGCACAGGGCCCCCAGGACGAGCAGCCGACGTCGGTTCATCGATGGTCCTCTCATGCAAGCGGTTCGCAACAACGACGTCCGAACCTAGTTGCGAACCGTTCGCATCATCCACCCCAGGCCGGGACCGATCCGTCCGAACCACACCCCACCAGGTAGCCGGCATGAGCTGTCCACGCGGCGGGAGCTGACCCCGCGGCCCGTTAGGGTCGGACCGTGGCCGGGCACCGACACGACCAGCACCTCCACGACGCCCCGGCGACCGTCGACGAGCTCCTCGACCGCGTGCGCACCGCAGGCGGCCGCGTGACCGATGCGAGGCGACGGGTCCTCGAGGTGCTCGTCGACGCGGGGAACGAGCACCTCTCCGCCGACGAGGTGGCGGCTCGGGTCCACCGCACCGCCCCCGACGTCCACCTCTCCACGATCTACCGCACCCTCGAGGCTCTCGAGGAGATGGGCGTGCTGACCCAGGCCCGCCTGGGCGACGGGCCCGCCAGCTACCACCTCGCGTCCGACCGCCACCACCACGCCGTGTGCTCCTCGTGCGGCGCGGTGATCGACCTCCCGGGCACCACGTTCCTCCCGATCAGCCGGAAGCTGGCGAAGGACCACGGCTTCGTCGCCGACCCGAACCACCTGACCATCACGGGAACCTGCCGCACCTGCCGGTGACGGCGCTTCGTCTGGCATCGGAACGACCCCCCTCGGGCTCCCCGGCGAGCATCCACCTGTGGGCTCGCACCGTCGGGCAATTTCGTGCCATGCGCGCCGTCGTCCAGCGGGTCACCCGAGCATCGGTCACCGTCGACGGTCGGGTCGTCGGCGCCATCGGGGCGGGCCTGCTGGTCCTCGTGGGCGTCACCCACGACGATGACGAGGCCGCCGCCGACAGGCTCGCTTCCAAGCTGTGGAACCTGCGCATCATCGGCGACGAGGGCGGCCAGATGAACCGCTCCGTGTCCGAGACCACGGGCGAGATCCTGGTGGTGAGCCAGTTCACGCTCTACGGCGACACCCGCAAGGGCCGCCGCCCGTCGTGGATCCAGGCGGCGCGCCCCGAGCAGGCCGAACCCCTCGTGACCCGCGTCGTCGAGGCGCTCCGAGCCTTCGGCGCCTCGGTGTCCACCGGCGTGTTCGGCGCCGACATGGCGGTCGACCTCGTCAACGACGGCCCGGTCACGGTCCTCGTCGAGACCTGACGCCCTCAGCGCGCCCTCAGCCGGCGGCGTCGGATTCCGGCGCGAGCGGGCTCGGCCCACCGCTGTTGCCGAACAGCCGGGGACGGAGCGCCGCGACGAGGATCACGAGGGCCGCGACGCCGTAGACGACCCACCGGACCGCGCCCAGCTCCGACCGGTCCACCAGCTGCTGGATGTTCGTGAGGAGCAGCAGGCCGCCGACCGCGACACCCATGGGTCGTGCCGGGATGTACTTGACGACCCAGGCGGCGACCGGGGCGGCGATGATGCCGCCCGCGAGCATCGCCAGGATCACCGCGACGTCGAGGCCACCCCTCCCCAAGGTGGCCATGAGCGACCCCGCGGAGATCACCGCGACCGCCACCTCCGCGGTGTTCACCGAGCCGACCGCGAACCGCGGCGGAAGGTTGCGATGCATGAGGAAGGGCGTCACCACCGGACCCCACGCCCCCACGAGCCCGTTGGTGACCCCACCGACGGCCGCCACGATCTCGGTACCCCCACTGTCGAAGTCGGGCATCGCACCCGGGTCGTGGGCGAGGTCCTCGAACTCCTCGGCCTTGACGACGACCGGCTTGCTGAACCGCCGGAGGATGCGCAGTCCGATGAGGACGAGCAGCACGGCGAGGATCGGGCGCAACGTGTCGCCGTCGACCCGGGACAGCACGGTGACGCCGAAGAGCGCGCCGATCGCTCCGGGGATGGCAAGGCGAAGCACCAGGCGATGGTCGATGTTGCGGAACCGCCAGTGCGAGATCGCCGACGCGATGCCCGTGAACACCTTGGCGATGTTCACCGTGGTCGATGCCGACACCGGCGAGAGCCCGGCACTGAGCAGGATGCTCGAGCTGGTCGGCCCGAACCCCATGCCGAGCGCACCGTCGACCAGCGAGGCTCCGAAACCTGCGAGCGCGACCCAGACCAGCTCGCTGCTCACGACCCCATCCCGATCGTCCGTTCCCCTCCGGTCATCCCGATGAAAACTACCGATCTAGTGGGAAAGGGTCAACCGGAGACGACCGGGACCTTGTCCCCCGATGCCGCTCCCCCGGACGACCGGCACCCGGACGACGGGCACCTGGACGAGAGCCCTCGGCTACACCGGCTCGTCGAGCCAGGCCTGCACGCCGTCGAGCACGATGGCGAGGCCCTGCTCGAAGCGTGAGGGGTCACGCATGCTCGCGCTGATCTGCGCCCAGGCCCCTTCCGTGCCGAGCTGCTCGGTGAGCGCCTGGATCTGGGGGTAGTCACCCGTTCGGAGGAGCGAGTCGAGGTACCGCGTGACCTCCCGGGAAGCCAGCTCGGCACCGTGGTCCGCGTTGTAGCGGTGCGAGAAGCAGTAGCCGAACACGTACTCGTCGACGACCGAGGCGATGCGCAGCCGATCGGCCAGGGCGATGTCGAGGGACGCGACCGCCTGGAGGGTCTCGTCGAAGTGCCGCATGCCGTTGGGGCCGAACGGCGGGTCGTCGCTGATGTCGAACACCCATGGGTGCCGCTCGAGCGCAGCCCGCGAGCGCCGGGCGAGCACCGTGATCGCGTCGCGCCAGTGGTCGGGCAGCACCTCGCCCGGCGCCAGGACGACCTCGCCCATGATCTCGTCGGTCACGAGCGCCATGAGCTCGTCCTTGGTTCGCACGTAGTGGTAGAGCGTCATGGTCCCGGCGCCGAGCTCGCTGGCGAGGTTGCGCATCGACAGCGCGTCGACGCCCTCCTCGTCGGCGATGCGGATCGCCGCCGCCGCGATCTCGTCGCGGGTGAAGCGCGGCCGGCGCCCCCTCGGCTCGATCCGCGTCCAGATGTCGAGCGCACCGATGGTGTTGGTGATCCGCTCGAGCGCTTCGGCCTTCTCGGTCGACTTGCGAGCGATGCGCTCGTGCTTGTCGACCTCACGGGCGAGGGCGGCATCGACCTTGGCGGCGGCCTGCTCGATCTTCTCGGCGGCGCGGTCCAGCTTGGAGACCCGGTCCGGCTTGGGGGCGCCCTTCGGGGTTCGTCCTCGATCTCGCGGGTTGCCCGTTGCCATCTCGTACACCGTACTGCTACCGTTGTTCGTACTATGTACGACAAAACGGTACAGCATACGGACAACGGGTCCACCCCCGCCCCAACCTCCACCCCCGCCCCGACTCCCCACACGGCTGGCGCACCCGTCACCGGGGCGGCGGGCTACGGCCTCACGGCACAGGGGCTCGGCAAGCAGTTCGGCGACCTCTGGGCCTTGCGAGACCTCGATCTCGCCGTGCCCACCGGCACCGTCCTCGGCCTGCTCGGCCACAACTGCGCGGGCAAGACCACCACCATCCGCATCCTCACCACGCTGTCGGCGCCCACCACCGGCTCGGCCACCGTCGCCGGCCTCGACGTCGCCTCCGATCCGGCGGGGGTGCGCCGCCGCATCGGGGTCGCCGCCCAGCAGGCCACCGTCGACGGACTGCTCGACGCCCGGGCCAACCTCGTGATGATCGGCCGGCTCTACCACCTCCCCAAGGCCGAGGCCCGGCGCCGCGCCGACGAGCTCCTCGAACGTCTCGAGCTGACCGACGCCGCCGACCGCCTGGTCAAGACCTTCTCCGGGGGCATGCGCCGACGGCTCGACCTGGCGGCCAGCATCGTGGCCCGGCCGCAGGTGCTCTTCCTCGACGAGCCCACCACGGGTCTCGACCCCAAGAGCCGCAACGACCTGTGGGACATGCTGCGCGACCTCGTGAGCGACGGCACGACGCTCGTGCTCACCACCCAGTACCTCGAGGAGGCCGACCGGCTCGCCGACGACGTCGTCGTGCTCGACCACGGCCGATCGGTCGCCCACGGCAGCCCCGACGAGCTCAAGCGCCAGATCGGCGAGGAGCGCGTCGACATCACCGTGGTCGAGGCCGCCGACCTCGAGCGCGCCGCGGCGGTCACGTCGGGCATCGCGTCGGGGGTCCCCACCTTCGATGAGGGCACCCTCACCGCCACCATCCCGCTCAAACCGGGGGTGCGCCTGCTCGAGGTGATGCGGGCGCTCGACGACGAGGGCATCGACGCCCTCGACCTCAACCGCCGGCACGCGACCCTCGACGACGTCTTCCTCACCCTCACCGGTTCCAAGGGGCGAGACGACGAACCCGACGACGACACCGACGCCACGCCCGCCTCCTCGAAGACCGAGGTCCCCGCATGAGCACCACCGCCATCGACCCATCGGCGAACGGCCCGGCCTCGCCCGACGCACCCCGGAGCGACGCACCCCGGACCGGCACCGTGACCGTCTCCCACGGCCGGTTGCGCGAGCTCTGGGACGACTCGCTCGTCTACGCCGGGCGCAACATCGCCCACATCCGCCAGATCCCCGAGAAGCTGCTCGACGTCACGATCCAGCCGATCATGTTCACGCTGCTGTTCGCGTTCGTGTTCGGCGGGGCCATCGCCGTCGACGGCAGCAACTACAAGGAGTACCTGGTCGGCGGCATACTCATCCAGAGCCTCACCTTCGGGATGATGGGGCCGGGCACCGCCATCGCCAACGACCTGCTCGAAGGCGTCGTCGACCGCTTCCGGTCCCTCCCCGCCCGGCGGGCCGCGTACCTCATCGGCCACTACCTGGCCGAGCTCGCCGGCCTCACGCTGTCCATCGCCATCCTGTTGGGCACCGGCCTGATCGTCGGGTGGCGCGTGCACAGCAGCCCGGCCGAGTTCGCGTTGGCCATCGTGCTGCTGCTCGTCTACGCCTCCGCCATGATCTGGGTCGGCACGGTCATCGGCCTGATCGTGCGCAGCCCGGACGCGGTCATGGGCGTGGGCTTCACCGTGGTGTTCCCGCTCACCTTCGTGTCGAACGCGTTCGTCCCGATCGAGACCATGCCCGCGGTGCTCGAGACGTTCGCAGCGTGGAACCCGATCAGCGCCATGGTCGCCGCGGTGCGCGAGCTATTCGGCAACCCGACGACGCCGCTCACCAACCCGAGCTGGCCGCTCGAGCACCCCGTCGTCGCGTCGTTCATCTACTGCGCCATCATCCTGGCCGTCGCCGTCCCCTTCGCCCTGCGCCGCTACCGGTCCCGCACCAGCGACTGAGCGCCACCAGACCGAACTGGCTGGGAGAGTCCGTCGTATCCGACGACTTCTCCCAGCCAGTTCGACGAAACGACGCGTCCAGGTCGGCGAACCCGCGCCTCGAGCGGTTCGCCAACGAGTCGCCAACGACGTCCGATGCCCGTGACCTGCCCCCTGGGGCTGCCATCGCGGGTCTCGTCGCGCCATCGCGGCCGAAGATGTCCCGCGAAACGGGTCCGTGTCACATCTCACCAACAGAGGACCGGACCGAGCGACGCGCCGGTTCCGAGCCCCATCGGACGAGTGGACCAGGAGCGACACCGCATGCGACACCCCGACACCTCGAGCACCTCGAGCACCTCGAGCACCTCGAGCACCCCGAGCACCCCGACGTCGGGGACCACGACAGCTCTCATCGCGATCCTCGGTCCCACCCGGATCGGCGACGATGTCCTCACGGCACGCCAGCGGGCCCTCATGTCAGCCCTCGTGCTCTACGGCGAGCGCGGCGTCACCACCGATGCCCTCATCGACGCCGTCTGGTCCGGTCGGGCACCCACCACCGCCCGCCAGTCGCTGCAGAACCAGATCGCCCGGCTGCGCAGCTCCTTCGGCGACGACCTCATCGTCAGCGACGCCGCCGGCTACCGCAGCGGGCGGCCGACCGACGTCGCCCACTTCGACGACCATGCCGCCCAGGGCCTCCGACGCCCAGCCGGCGCGAGCGCACTGGATCCCTGCTCCGAGGCGATGGAGCTGTGGACCGGGACCCCCTATCTCGACCTGACCGACCACCACCTCGCCGAGGTCGAGCGGGCACGCCTCACCGCGCTCCACGCGGATGTCGCCGACCACCTGGCCGCGAGCCGGATCGTGGTGGGCGACACCGATGCCGCGGCCCGCCAGCTCGCCGAGCTCACCGCCGCCGATCCCCTCCGGGAGCGGCGCTGGGCGCTCCTGCTCGCGGCCCTGCACGTCAGCGGCCGCTCGACCGAGGCGCTCGCGGCCTACGACCAGGCGTGCGACACCCTCGCCACCCAGCTCGGCACCCGCCCGGGCGACGAGCTCGCCCGGATCCACGGCGAGATCGTCGTCGGCCGGTCGGCCTTGGACCTCCTGGGCCTGCTCGGCCTCGCATCGCCGAGCGACGGCGCGCCGCAACCCCGGGCCTGCACCCATGTGCCCCGTGCGACGCACATCCGCCGCGCCTGCCGGGCGACCTGAGCCCGCCGGCGGGTGCCCGGGGCTGAGCCCACCGACGGCCCCCCGGCAGGTGTCACCGACGGCGGACGGCGAGCGGTCATGGCCCCTCGCCGCCATCGAGGCGCCAGACCACCGACGGCCCCCCGACGTAGCGGCAGAGGTAGCCCGGCTCGACGGCCACCTGGAGGTGGCGGGCCAACGTTCGATGGTGGTCACCGACGCGGCCGATCGTCCGGTGCAGCAGCTTCGAGATGCTCGATCGAGCGCGGTCGTCATGCAGGCGCACCGCGAGCTGCCCGCCGTCGCCATCGACCTCGCCCGATCGGAGGTCGACCAGGTCGCGCACGATCCGTTCGGCCTCGTCGAGCCGGCCGTCCGCCACCGCCTCGAGCTCCACGGCGGGAACGGCCCGCCCTCGCTGATCGATCAGATGGCGCAGGGCCACGAGGCCCTTGCTGGCGCGAACCTCGATCGGGGGCTGGACACCGAACCCGATCGACCACCGGGAACCCGGCACGAGGTGACCGAGGGTGGGCTCGGCCCGCGCCGCGATCGGCGGGGCGGCGAGCAGACCGCCGGCGACCTGGGTGAGGTGGCGATAGCCCCCGGCGACGAAGAACATCTGCGCCGAACGCAGCACGCGGTCGCGCTCGATGCGTCCCGCCTCCGGCGGGCCGACCCCGTTGCCGTCGTCGCGACGTTCCGTCACCTCGGCGAGCGTGCCGAGCACGCGTGCCCACTCCAGCCGGGTGCGGGCACCCCACGAGGGCGACCTCGCATCACCCACGAGGGCGGCTGACGCGAGGAGATCGCTCGCCTCGTCGACCGCTCCGACCTGCACGGCGAGCAGGGCCCGGAACAGCGCGGCCGGACCGAAGACGATGCCGTCCTCCTCGAGGAACCCCGTCGCGTCGACCAGGCGAGCTTCGAGTCCGTCGCGGACCTCTGGCGTCGCGCCGACGCGGGACGACGCCCACACCGCCGCGGCGATGCCCTGCACCGCCGCATCGACGACGCCGGGCTGGCCGAGCGCCCGCCGCGCGTCGCCCGGGCGTCCGGCGACCAGCAACGCCCGGGCCCGGAGCCCGGGCTCGACGTCGGGACCGACCCAGCGCTCCCACCGGCCCGCCAGGAGGTCGACTTCAGCGGCGAGTACGTTGGGCAGACCCGCGGTCGGCGTCGCATCGGGCACCCCCCGATCGAGCACGTCGCACGCCGTCCGCATCCCCCGATCGTAGGAACTCCGCCGCGACCCCGTGACATGAGCCATCCGCCCCCGTTGCCATGGGACATCGTCGAGACGCTGCCGACCACCGATCGGACCCTGCTCGACGACTGGCAGGAGCGGGTGGAGACCGCTGGTGACGACCGAGCGCTCGCCCGCGCGCTCATCGGTCGTTCCCTGACCCGGTACTGGTCGGTGCAGGAGGGCACGACGACCGAGACGTGGGCCGAGGTGGCGCGCTCGCGCCGCGACGACCTGGCGCGCGCCGGCGAGCTCAGCCGCGACGAACCTCGAGACGGCAGGACCGGGCCCGACGATCTCCGGGCCGAAGTGCTGCTCGGACACCTCTACGCGCTCTGGGGCCCGGACGCGCTGGCCCACCGCGAGGCGCTCATCGCCGACGCGATCGGTCTCGAGCGCGTCGACGATCCCGACCTGCGCCGCCGGATCGTCGAGTGGGTCGTGATCGACCGCTTCGACCACGGGGACCTGCAGGGCGTCGTCGACACCATGCAGGCCTACGAGACGGATGCCTACGAGGGCGGGGGCTCGCCGATGGTCGAACGGCGGCTCGAGCTGTGGCGCAGCAACCTGGCGATGCTGACCGGCCACATCGATGACGCGGTCGCGGCGAACCGACGGGCCATCAGCTCCACGGCGGGCGACGCTGGCTCGCCGTTCTCGTTCCAGAACGTCGCGATCGTCACCGCGATCGAGCGCTTCTTCCGGCGGGGACTGGCCGACCTCGTCGAGCCGATCCGGTCGATCCGCGCGTCGTCGCCGCGGGTGGGGGTGAACTGGGACGCCGGCCTGGCCTTCTCGCTCGCCGAGGTCGGCGCCCTCGACGAGGCGCGCCAGCTGTTCGAGTCGGTGGCCACCGATGGCTTCACCCTGGTCCCGCGCGACCTGAACTGGCTCGTGACGATGCAGCTCCTCGGCCTGACGGCGCTGCACCTCGACGACCGCGCCCGCAGCGACGAGCTCCACGACCTGCTCGTCCCGTTCGGCCACCTCGACGCCACCCACGGGTCCGGCTACGCGTCCTACGGTCCCGTCGGGCGCGTCGTCGCGTCGCTCGCCGCGGCCACCGGCCGGACCGACGATGCGGCGCGCTGGTTCGATCTCGTGCTCACGACCCGATCACCCGGCCCCTGGACGACGCTCACACGCCTCGATCGGGCCCGGGCGTGCCTGCCCGAGCGGCCCCGCGCCGACGACGTGGCCGACGTCGACCTCGCCGTCGACGAGCTGCGGGGCTGGGGGCTCGACGTCCGCGCCGCCGAGGCCGAGCACCTGGCCACCGAGATCCGCCGGCGGAGCGGGAGCGATCGCTCGGCGACCCGCCACGACGGCGTGTGGCAGCTCGTCCACCCGTCGGGCACGGCCACCGTGCGCGACTCCACGGGCCTCTCGCTGCTGGTCACGCTCCTCGAGCGGGCGGGTTCGACCATCTCGGCGATCGAGCTGGGAGGGAGGGCCGACCCAGGTCTGCCCGTGACCTCTGCCGCGACGACCACGCTCGACGCCCAGGCACGCACCGCGTACCGAACGCGCCTGGGCCAACTCGAGCAGCGACGACGCCCGCTGACCGGCCAGGAGCACGACGAGGTCGCCGCGCTGCGCCGCGAGCTCGCCGGGGCGGTCTTCACCCGTGCGTCCGAACCCGAGATCGAGCGGGCCCGGGTCCGGGTGACCAAGGCGGTGCGCCGCGCCCTCGACGCCGTGGCCGCGGCATCGCCCTCGCTCGGCGAGCACCTGAGGCTCAGCGTGACGACCGGCCGCGAGTGCGCCTACCTCCCTGCCGACGGCGTGTCGTGGATCGTCCGGCGCCTCTGATCACCGAGGAGGGCCGAACGCCACGGACACGACACCGTTGCCCGACGGTCGGGCACCGCCGGGGCCGGGGGCGAGCGAGGGCCGTCGGCGATCACGCCTCGCGCTTGGCCTGCTGGAACTCCTCTTCCACCAGGCCCTCGCGCCAGTAGCCCGAGATCGACAGGTGGTCCGGCGGCACGCCTCGTTCGTCCACCAGGTGACGCCGCAGGGCGCGGACCTCTCCGAGCTCGCCGTGGACGAAGCCGTCGACGACACCCGGCGGGAGATCGAGGGACGCGACGACGTCGAGCAGCGAGCGCTCGGGTTCGTCGATCACCCAGTGGACCTCGGCGTCCTCGGGGAGCTGGAGGTACGACGCTTCCTCGGCGTCGTGCGCTCGCACGACCACGACCACCCGCGAGCCCGGCACCACGACGTCGATGGCCCCCGAGATCGCCGGGTAGACGGCCGGATCACCGACGAGGAGGTACCAGTCGGCGTCGGGGTCCGGGACGTAGCCGCCACCCGGGCCGCGGAGCGAGATCCGGTCACCGGGTCGGGCGTCGGCCGCCCACGGTCCGGCGATCCCTCTCGGGCCGTGCTGGACGACATCGAGCCAGAGCTCACCGGCGTCGGGGTCGTAGCGGCGCACGGTGTAGGTGCGGATCCGGCTCTGGTCGCCGTCGGGGAACACCAGCTTCACGTACCGGTCGGTGAACGGGGTGTCCGTGTAGGAGGCGAGCCCCTCGCCGCCGAGCACGACCCGCACCATCGACGGCGTGAGCTGCTCGGTCCGCAGGACCTCGAGGTCGATGGCCGGGCGGGCCGGACGGCCACCCGATCGAGGGCTGGACTCGGGACCACGACCGGCACTCATGAGATCACCCGCTTCTTGAACCCGCTGATGCCCTGCCACAAGAAGAGGGCGCTGAACCCGATCAGGCAGCCGTACACCGCGACGAGGTTCATGTGGCTCGACGTCGTGACCGCGGCCCGGAACCCTTCGCACACGTAGACCAGTGGGTTGATGAGGACGAGGTACTGCAGCCACGAGATGCCGTGCCACTGGATCGGCTCGAGCGAGGTCCACGAGTAGTAGGTGCAGCCGAGGAAGGTCAGGGGGAGGATGATCACGCCGAACAGGACCGGGACGGACCGGGGATCGAACTTCGTGCCGAAGAAGAGGCCCAGGCTCGAGCACGCGATGCCGGCGAGCGGTGCCAGGGTCAGCAGGACGATCCAGTTGATGTGGAGGTGGACGGCGTAGACGGGGACCACCGCCGCGATCGGGAACACCAGCAGCGCGGCGAGCAGGCCCTGGAGCGCCCCGGACACGACCTTTTGGAACGCGACCAGACCGATCGGCATCGGGGCGAGGACCCGATCCTCGATCTCGCGGGTGAAGCCGAACTCCTGGACGAGGGGCAGCGCCACGCCCTGGACCCCCTGCATGAGGATGCTCATGCCCAGGACGCCGGCGACGAGCTGCGTGGCGAACGCGCTGCCGGCAGCACCGGTCGGCCCGTTGCCGATCTGCGGGAACACGTAGGCGAAGACGAGCACCAGCAGGAAGGGCTGGATGACGGTTCGGGGGATGAACGTCGAGAGGCTCTTGCGCAGGACGATGACGTCACGGCGGAGCAGAGCCACGAACGCGTGGGCGGCGAGGCGGCGCGGCGACGATGCCGAGACGGCTCCGGGTGGGACGCTGGGCGCTGCGCCCGCGGTGAGGTTCGTTGCGGTGGCCATCAGTCGCGCAGCTCCTTTCCGGTGAGGTGGATGAAGACCGTCTCGAGCGAGGGCTCGGCGACGGCGATGTTGGTGAGCTCGACCGAGGTCCGATCGGCGATCGCGACGACGGGAGCGACGATGCCGTCGGCGCCGGCGACCGCGAGGCGGACGGTGTCGCCGTCACGCACCACGGATCGGACCCCGTCGACCGCCGTGATCTCGTCGACGAACGCGTCGAGGCCGCCCGTGGCGGTGAGGGTCACGATGGTGTCGGCGCCGATCTGGCGCTTGAGCCCCTCGGGCGTGTCGAGGGCGAGGACCTTGCCGTGGTCGATGATGGCGATGCGGCCGCACAGCTCGTCGGCCTCCTCCATGTAGTGCGTCGTGAGGAGGATGGTCTGACCCTCGGCGTTGAGGCCCCGGACGAGCTCGTAGAGCGCGAGACGGCTCTGGGGGTCGAGGCCCGTCGTCGGCTCGTCGAGGAAGAGCACGTCGGGCCGGTGCATCACGGCCCGGGCGAGCATGAGGCGCTGGGCCATGCCTCCCGAGAGCGCAGCCACCGGTCTGTCGGCGAAGCGGTTGAGCTTGATCCGGTCGATCCAGAAGGCGGCCTCCTTCTTGGCTTGTCTCGGGGACATCCCGAAGAACTGGCCGTGGTACGAGAGGTTCTCGGCCACGGTGAGGCTGCGGTCGAGGGTGTTGGCCTGGGGGACGACCCCGATGATGCGCTTGGCCCGGGTGGGATGCGCGATGACGTCGATGCCTCCCACGACCACTGTGCCCGCCGTCGGGATCACCCGGGTGGTGAGCATGCCGGCGGTGGTCGACTTGCCGGCCCCGTTCGGGCCGAGCAGACCGAAGATCTCACCGCGTCGCACCCGGAGGTCGAGATCGTCGACCGCGAGCACGTCGGGCGGATAGCGCTTCGTGAGCCCGGACACCGCGATCACGTCGTCGTGCGGCGCGGTGCTCATGGCGGGTGCGGGGCCGGGGGCGTCGGGGGCATCGAGGCTCATGGGTCGACCTCCTGGTCGCGGAGCTCGGCGGCTCGGATGACGAGCCGATCGAGGTAGCCGAGGAGGGTCTCGATCTCCTCGGGGGTGAAGGCCTCGGTGAGGGCGGCGTCGGCCCGGGCGGTGACCTTCTCCAGCTGGGTGAGCCGGCGCGTGCCCGCCGGGGTCAGCTCGAGGCGGTGCACCCGGCGGTCGTTCGGATCGGGCTGCCTCACCAGCAGGCCGTCGGCCTCCATGCGGTCGACGTGACGCAGCGTGGCCGGGCCACCCAGGTGGACCCGGTCGGCCAGCTCTCGCTGCGAGAGGCCGGGCTCGGCCGCGAGGATCCGGGCGAGGATCACCACGCTCAGCGTCGTGTCCTCCTCGGCGACGCATCGCTCCACGTAGGCCCGGACGGTCTTGGCCGTGAGCGCCAGGCGCCGTGCCACGTAGGTCTCGTAGGTCTCGTAGGGAGCAGGTTTCTTCACCTATAAGTCATTCGCATACGAATGATTCGTGGTCAAGGCACCATCGGTCACACCCGGACGCCGCGGGAGCCTGGCGATCGCGCGAGATTTCTGGTCTTCGCCTGTCGATTCCGGTACCGACGTTCGTGGACACCGTGTCGACCGAACGGTCGATTCGAACCTGACCTCTCGGAGGAAACCCCATGACCCAGTTCCTGCTCTCCGTCTGCCACGACGACGACTACGAGACCGACGTGGACTTCGAGTCGCCCGAGATCCAGCGCATCCACGGCAAGGTCTTGGCCTTCAACGAAGAGGCCACCGCGAACGGGACCTGGGTGTTCGGTGGAGGGCTCCAGCCCGCATCGTCCGCGACGGTCGTGCGGGCACGCGACGGAGCGGTCTCGATGACCGACGGCCCGTGGGCAGAGACCAAGGAGCAGATGGGCGGTTTCTGGGTCCTCGAGCTCCCCGACCTCGACACCGCGCTCGACGTGGCGGGCAAGGCCGCCGAGGCGTGCGAAGCCCCCGTCGAGGTCCGCCCCTTCCAAGGCTGAGACACGACGTCCGACCGCTGGCACCCTGGCACCCTGGCACCCTGGCACCCTGGCACCCTGGCACCCTGGCACCGTGGACGCCCCCGACGACTCGGCGATCGACCTCGACGCCGTGTTCCGACGCGAAGCCGGACGATGCACCGCCACCCTCATCCGCGTCCTCGGCGACATCGACCTCGCCGAGGACGCGGTGGCCGAGGCGTTCGTCGTCGCCGCCGAGCGCTGGCCCCAGGCGGGAGTCCCCCCGAACCCCGGCGGCTGGATCACCACGACGGCCCGCAACCGGGCGATCGACCGCCTTCGCCGCGAGTCGACGCGCCTCGACCGGTCACTCGCTGCCCATCACCTCGCGGGCACCGACCCCGAGACGGGGGCACCCATGGAACCACCCGATCGCAACGGGCCGGACGAGATCGACCTCGATGCCTTCGTCGGCGTCGTCGCCGACGACCAGCTCCGGCTGATGTTCTTGTGCTGCCACCCGGCGCTGTCCCCCGACGCGCAGGTGGCGCTGACGCTCCGCCTGCTCGGAGGCCTCGAGACGCCCGAGATCGCCCGGGCCTTCGTCGTGCCCGAGGCGACGATGGCCCAGCGGATCGTGCGGGCCAAGCGCAAGCTGCGCGACAACCGCGCCGCCTACCGGATCCCGTCCGCCGGCCAGCTCCCCGACCGGCTCCGGGCGGTGCTCACCGCGATCTCGGTGGTCTTCACCGCGGGCCACAGCGGCTCGTCGGGCGACGCGCTGGTGCGCCTCGACCTGACCGAGGAGGCGATCCGCCTGGCGCGGGTCCTCGTCGAGCTCATGCCCGACGAACCCGATGCCGTCGGCCTGCTCGCCCTCCTGCTGCTCACCGACGCCCGCCGCCTCGCGCGCACGGCGCCCGACGGATCGATGGTGCGCCTCGCCGACCAGGACCGCACCCGCTGGGACCCCGAACGCATCGCCGAGGGCCACGCCCTCGTCCGGGCCTGCCTCCGCCGGGGCCAACCCGGCCCCTTCCAGGTCCAGGCCGCGATCGCCGCCGTGCACACGGACGCGGCCACCGCGGACGAGACCGACTGGGGCCAGATCGTGGCGCTCTACGACCAGCTGCTCGCGTTCCGACCCGACCCGGTCGTCGAGCTCAACCGAGCGGTCGCGATCGGCGAGCGCGACGGCCCCGACGCGGGCCTCGCCGAGCTCGAGCGCATCGACGCCGAGGCGCTCGACGGGTTCCAGCCGTTCCATGCCACCCGGGCAGACCTCCTCGCTCGGCTCGGCCGCCGGGGCGAGGCGCGAGCTGCCTACGACCGAGCCATCGAGCTCACCGAGAATCTGGTAGAACGGGATTTCCTCGTGAAGCAACGGTCGTTCTCCTGAGCGGCCGGCACCGTGGAACCATCTAGATGTTTCTGGCTAGGCTGCGGCGTGACCGGAACGCAGCCGGACGCGCTTGGGCGACCGAGGAGAACCCGCCATGCAGAAGCCACTCGCCGACATCTTCACCTGGCCATCGGACGAGCCGAAGCTCATCGGCAGCCAGTGCGCCGCGTGCCAGGCGGTGACCTTCCCCGCCCAGAGCCGCTGCCCCCGTGAGGGCACCCAGACGATGGAGACCATCGAGCTGCCCACTCGGGGCACGCTCGTCGCGTGGACCACGCAAGGGTTCCCACCCGCCATCCCCTACGCGGGCGACGAGACCGGCGCCGCGTTCGTCCCCTTCACCGTCGGACTCGTCCAGCTCGGCGACGTCGTGCGGGTCGAGGGCAAGCTGACCGAGCAGGACACCGACAAGATCGACTTCGGCATGGACGTCGAGCTGACGATCGTGCCCTTCTACACCGACGCCGAGGGTGACGAGATCATGACCTTCGCCTTCGCCCCGACCTCCGCAGCCGTTGCCGGCGCGACCAACTAGAGGAGCCGACATGACCGACGTTGCGATCATCGGAGTCGGACTCCACCCCTTCGGACGCTTCGGCGACAAGTCCGCGTTCGACATGGCGGCCGACGCCGTCGACCTGGCGCTAGCCGACGCCGGTGTCACCTGGGCCGATGTGCAGGTGGCCTACGGCGGCAGCTGGGAGGCGGCGCAGGTCGATCCTCTCACCGGGCTGCTCGGCCTCGACGGCATCCCGTTCATGAACGTGTTCAACGCGTGCGCCACCGGCGCGTCGACCATCATCAACTCGGCCCAGGCCATCAAGGCCGGTACCGCCGACATCGCCGTCGCCGTGGGCATGGACAAGCACGGACGGGGCGCCTTCCGCTTCGACCCGAACCTGGTCAACATGCCCACGTGGTACGCCGACAACGGGCAGTACACGACCACCAAGTTCTTCGGCATGAAGATCAACCGCTACATGCACGACCACGGCATCACCAGCGCCACCCTGGCCAAGGTCGTGGCCAAGAACACCCGAAACGGAGCGCTCAACCCCAAGGCGTTCCGCCGCAAGCCACTGGCCGAGGAAGACGTCCTGGGTGGCGCCATGCTCAACTACCCCCTCACCCAGTACATGTTCTGCGCCCCCGACGAGGGCGCCGCGGCGGTGGTGCTGTGCCGGGCGGATCTGGCCAAGAACTACACGGACACACCGATCTATCTGCGCTCCTCCAAGATCCAGAGCCGCAGCTACGGCGCCTACGAGGTCAACACCTCGTGGGCCGCGGTCGACGAGGACGTCGCCCCCACCGTGTACGCCTCGCGCAACGCCTACGAGGAAGCGGGCATCGGCCCGGACGACGTCGACGTCATCCAGCTCCAGGACACCGACGCCGGCGCCGAGGTCATCCACCTCGCCGAGAACGGCTTCTGCG
>CAZGEF010000050.1:0-21554 GCA_964525005.1 uncultured Rhabdothermincola sp. | reverse complement strand
GCGCACCGGCAGGATCTGGTGGATGCACCCGAGGAGGAAGTCGATGTTGAGCGACCGCTCGTGGGCCTCGTCGACGATGATCGTGTCGTAGGCGGTCAGGTCTCGGTCGCGCTGGAGCTCGGCGAGCAGGATGCCGTCGGTCATGAGCTTGACGAGCGACCGGTCCGACACCTGGTCGGTGAAGCGCACGGCGAACCCGACGGTGTCGCCGAGGTCGGTGCCGAGCTCCTCGGCGATGCGGGTCGCGACCGAGCGGGCGGCCAGGCGGCGGGGCTGGGTGTGGCCGATCATGGCCGTGATGCCCCGGCCGAGCTCGAGGCAGATCTTGGGGATCTGGGTGGTCTTGCCCGAACCGGTCTCGCCGGCGAGGATCACGACCTGGTTGTCTCGGATCGCGTCGGCGATCTCGTCTCGCCGCTGGCTGACCGGCAGCTCTTCGGGATACCCGATGGTGGGGACCGAGGCCCGACGCGCCTCGATGGCGGCCTCGTCGAACGGGCGTGATCGACCGCGGCGCCCCGCGGGGTTGCGCTTCGGCCGCGAGTCCGCGCGGCCCGACGAGTTGGATCGCCGGGAACGTCCGGTCCGTCGCTGCTCGCTCACCGTCTAGTTCTAGCGAGTCGGCGGGGTCGGTCCCCCACGGGACCGCTTCGAAACCGATGTCGCGGGCTCCATCGTTGTGGACACCGAGGCCATCACGGTTCCTGTCACCCGGGCGCGGCACAATGCTCTCGTGTCCTCGTCCATCGCTTCTCAGATCGCCCCGGTCCCGGCGTCGACCACCTCGTGCCAAACGCTGCCCTGGCGAGCGATCCGGTGGTGAGCGGTCTCGGGTCTCTCGACCGCGCTGCTCCGTCGGCCGGGCCGGATGGCGCGTTGGATGCCGGGCCGGATGCCGCGTCGGATGCCGCGTCGGCGGTGTCCGATGCGCTCGACGGGGAGCAGGCCGGGCGTACGCACTCCTTCAGTCCCTCAGCCGCCGGCCTGTGGCAGCAGTGCCCGCGCCGGTGGTGGTATCGCTACGTCGAGCGCCTGCCCGAACCGCCGCCGGGAGAGCCCGCCATCCTCGGCACGTTCGTCCACGCCATCCTCGAGGAGCTCCTCGACCTCGACCCGGCCGATCGCACCGAGGACCAGGCGCGGGTCCTGGCCGGCCAGATCTGGCCGCAGGTCGCCGAGTCCGAGGACTGGCTCGCCCTCGAGCTGTCCGAGCTCGACGCCCGCAAGTTCCGTCAGCGAGCGTGGGCCACGGTCGAGACCTACTTCTCGATGCTGCACCCGTCCGAGGTGGTGCCGGTCGCCCGCGAGCTCGAGGTCCGGGTCGAGCTCGACGGCGTGCCGTTCCGCGGCTTCGTCGACCTCGTCGAGCGCGATCCGGCGTCGGGTGCTGTGGTCGTCACCGACTACAAGACCGGTACGCCACCGGTTGCGGGCAAGCCGTGGTCCGACGAGCAGAAGGTCGAGAAGCTGTGGCAACCCCTCTGGTACGCGGCTGCGCTCACGGCGTTGGGCGAGCACGTCCCGCGGCGGGCCCGCTTGCTGTACTTCACGGTCAAGGAGTCGGCGAGCGGTCGATCTCTCCGTCCGGCCACGGGTGAGCTACCGGTCGACGTCACGCCCGACGCGCTCGACGGAGCGAGAGCCGAGCTGCGCCGCCGGTGGGACGAGGTGGAAGGGGCCCGCGCCGCCGAGCGTGCACCGGAGGGCAACGCCGGTCCGCTGTGCGGCTGGTGCCCGTTCGTCGACGTGTGCGAGGTCGGCGAAGCCGAGGTCAACCGGCGCTGGAACGAGCGCAACCGCTACACCGGCGAGCGTCGCCTCCGGCGAGATGCCCCCGCGGTCGAGATGCTCGGCCTCGTCGACGACCAGATCCCGTTGCTCGAACCGAGCTGATCACCCGGCCAGCGACAGGAGCTCGTGGCGGGTGCGGTCGGCACGCTGGGCGACGATGCGGACCAGGTTGGCGAGCAGGGCCGCCCACAGCTCGAGGTGGTGGGCCCGCAGGTCGGCGATCGCCTCGGCGGTGAGCACCAGGCACTCGACGTCGGTGTCGGCGCGCACGTCGACGAGTCGTGGACCGCTCGACGCCAGCGCGGTCTCGCCCACCAGCATCCCGGCGTCGAGCGTCGCAAGGCGGCGTTCGTGGCCGTCGGCGAGGCGGAGCAGCACGCTCAGGTGCCCCGACATGACGAGGATCAGCTCGACGGCCTCGTCGTCACGTCGGCTGACGGTGCCCCCGGCCGGGTAGGTGCGCCCCTCGAGCAGCGCGGTGACGGTGGCGAGGTGATCCGGTTCGAGCCCGTGCAGCACCTCGTGCTCGGCGAGCTCGATCGCCTCGCCGACGACCTCGGCGCTCGATGCGCCGAGCTGCACCTCGCACCACTCCATCGCCACGTCGAGGTCGGAGAACTGCTGGGGAACGGGATGACCGCCAGATGCGATCGCCGAGCAGAGGCCGGCGACGAAGGACTCGTGGTGGTCGACGCCGCTGAGCACCATGGCCCCGCCACGTTCGGAGAACGTCGAGCTCAGCTCGGCGATGAGGGGGAGCACAGCGGGATGGGTGTCGTCGACGCGGCGGAGGTCGAGCACCGCGTGCTGGAAGGGATCGGCCGCCGCCGCGAGTTGGCGGGTGAGGTACTCGCCGGCGGTGAAGTCGAGGTCTCCCTGGATCTCGACGATCACCGCCTTGCGACCCACCTGTGCGAGCCGGTCGTGCTCGGCCGCGGTGCGCTGGCGCTTCGATCCGACCTGGGCGAGCGTGTAGATCGAGTGGATCGGGGGCGCGGGTCGGTGCCCGGCCCGCACGACGTGGAGGTCCATCTCCGCGGAGAGGTCGCGGCACACCCGCACGCCGCGCTCGCTGTTGCCGTGGCGGTCGAGCGGCGGGGAGAACACGGCGAGCCCGAACTGCCCGGGCAGCACCGCGATGATCCCGCCGCCCACGCCGCTCTTGGCGGGGAGGCCCACGGTGTAGAGCCATTCACCGGCGCCGTCGTACATCCCGCAGCTCGCCATCACGGTGAGCACGTTGCGCACCGTCGTGCGGGTGGCGGCCTGCACCCCGGTCAGCGGGTTGCGTCCGCCGTTGGCGAGGGTCGCGGCCATCACGCCGAGGTCGTGGGCGTCGATCTCGACCGAGCACTGCTGGAAGTAGAGGTCGAGCGCGGCGTCGGGCTCGACCGGCAGTGCACCCGAACCTCGCAGGAGGTGGGCGATCGCCCGGTTGCGATGCCCGGTCTCGGCTTCGGATCGGTACACCGCGGTGTCGATGCCGAGCTTCCGGCCGGCGAAGCGGCCGTAGTAGTCGAGCAGGCGGTCGAGACCGTCGTCGGGGTGGATCTGGGCGATCAGCCCGGCGGCGGTGATGGCCCCGGCGTTGACCATCGGGTTGTACGGCGTCCCGGTGCCGGGCGCGAGGGTGATCGAGTTGAAGGCGTCGCCGGTGGGTTCGACGCCGATGTGTCGGCGCACGAGCTCCGGTCCGGCCTCTTCGAGGGCGGCAGCGAAGGTGAAGGCCTTCGAGATCGACTGGATCGTGAAGCGGTGACGACTGTCGCCGACCTCGTAGACGGCGCCGTCGACCGTGGCGAGCACGATGCCGAAGAGGTCGGGGTCGACCTTGGACAGCTCGGGGATGTACGACGCGACCTCACCGTCGGCGACATGGCGATGGCGCTCGTAGAGGCCGCGGAGGTACGTCGCGACCGGCGCGCGGGAGGTGTCCGTCGGGTCCTCGATGAGGTCGGCGACAGGTTCAGGAGCAGGGGAGGCCATCCCGCTTTCTACCGCTTGGCGCGGTCTCGTCGGGGATGGGCGGCTCAGGGTCGGCCACGCGCGAGGAGGAGCGAGGGGTGTGCGGCTCTCGTCGCTGGTGGGTACGTGAGACCGATCGACGGGCGCGAGACCGACGGGCGCGAGACCGACGGACGTGAGACGACGTGCGGTGTTGCGGCCCTCGTCACGGACACGATGGTGCTGGCGGTCCGATGCGCGACGGGTGCGGGTGGCGTCAGCGCGAGGCGAGGAGATCGACGGTTGCCTCGAGGCAGGCGAGGTCGACGGTGCCGGGCACGAGGACGAACTCGTCGACGCCCGCGGCCTCGGCGTCGTCGAGCGCCCGGAGCAGGGCGGCGGGGTTCCAGGCCCGGCACCCATCGGCCAGCTGACGGGCGAAACCCCGGCCGAAGATCTCGAGGTAGTCGTAGGTGAAGCCCTGGAGCGTGGTCTGCGGGTCCTCGACGCCGAGGGCGAAGAAGCAGCCGCTCACGACCGTCGGTGCCTCGGTTCGACCTTCAGCGGTCCATGCCGAGCGGGCGGCGTCGACGGCCGCGGTGATCTCATCGGCATCAGCGGTGAGGGAGAAGCCGGCCACGCCGTCGGCCCACCGGGCGGCGCGGGCGAGGGCCTTGGGGCCCATCGCGCCGGCGAGCAGCGGGATGTCTCTGCCCTGGATGGGGGACGGGCCGATCGGGGAGGCCCCGTCGAAGGGCGGCTCACCGGCCCAGAGTCGACGGAGCTCGGCGACGCCGTCGTCGAGGCGCTGGTGGCGACGCTCGGTGGTGACGCCCTTGGCCTGGTAGTCGTGGTCCCGCCCGCCGATGCCGACGCCGATCGTGAGGCGTCCACCGCTGAGGTCGTCGAGCGTGGCCATCTGCTTGGCGATGGTGGCGATCTGGTGCGTGGGCAGCACGATGAGGTTGACGAAGACCTCGACGTGCTCGGTGAGCGCGGCCGCGGCCGAGATGGTGACGATCATCTCGGGGTTGTGGAACGTGATGCGCTCGCCGCACGAGATCGACGAGAACAGGCCGGCGGTGTCGATGCCCCTCGACCAGTCGAGCGTGGTGGCACGCGAGTAGCCGCGCGCCATCGTCGGAAGCGACATCCCGATCTTCATGCGGCGACACCCCCGGAGACGGACGCGGACGGCAGGCCCGTCCGGTCGCTGGACTGTAGTCGCGCCGCTGACACCGCCGTCACCGTCACCGTCACCCGCGCCCCAACCCGACCCACGTAACCCAAAACTCGAACTGGCTGGCCAGGAACGTCGTATACGACGTTCCTGGCCAGCCAGTTCGGCATGAGTGCCCGAGATCGGGCTGAGATCGGGCCGGGAGCGTGACGTCGACTTGTACGCTCCCGTCGGTGACCGAGGATCGAGCAGCGGGAGTCGACAGCCGGGCGATCGAGGAGGCCGAGCGTCGGGTTGCTCCGGTGGTCCGCCGCACACCGCTCGAGCTGAGCGACCGGCTCACGGCCGTGGTCGGGCGCCAGGTGCTCCTCAAGCGCGAGGACATCCAGCTCTGCCGCTCGTACAAGGTTCGGGGCGCCTACAACCTCATCGCGTCGCTGACCGACCGCGAGCGCGCCCGGGGCGTCGTGTGCGCGAGCGCCGGGAACCACGGCCAGGGCCTGGCGTACTGCTGCAACCTGCTCCAGATCCGGGGCCGTGTCTTCCTTCCGGGCAACACGCCGCGCCAGAAGCGCCAGCGCATCGCGGCGATCGGCGGCGCCTGGGTCGACATCGTCGTCGCCGGTAGCTCGTACGACGATGCGAGCGCGGCGGCCGTCGCCGACAGCGAGACCACCGGTGCCGTGTACGTCCATCCCTTCGACGATCCCCGCACCGTCGCGGGCCAGGGGACCGTCGGCATCGAGATCGTCCAGCAGCTGACCGACCTCGGGGCGACCGACGGCGTCAAGCTCATCGTGCCCATCGGTGGCGGCGGCCTCATCGCCGGGGTGGCGCGGTGGGCGCGCGACCACCTGCCCGGCGTGCGCATCGTCGGTGCCGAGCCGGCGGGTGCCGCCAGCATGCTCGCCGCACTCGACGCCGGGGTCCCGGTGACGCTCGACCAGGTCGACACCTTCGTCGACGGCGCCGCCGTCGGACGGGTCGGCACCCTGCCGTTGGCCATGGTGCGCGAGCTCGTCGACGAGGTCGTCACCGTTGCCGAGGGTGCGGTGAGCACCGAGATGCTCGACCTCTACCAGGTCGAAGGGGTGATCGCCGAGCCGGCCGGCGCCCTGGCGAGCGCCGCCGCTCGGCTCGCCGATCGGGCCGAGACGGGAGACGGACCGGTCGTGTGCATCGTGTCCGGTGGCAACAACGACGTGAGCCGCTACTCCGAGATCCTCGAGCGGTCGCTGCTGCACGAGGGGCTCCGCCACTACTTCCTGGTGACGTTCCCCCAGGAGCCGGGTGCCTTGCGCATGTTCCTGCACGAGGTGCTCGGACCGGGCGACGACATCATCGCGTTCGAGTACGTCAAGAAGAACAACCGCGAGACCGGTCCCGCTCTCGTCGGTCTCGAGTTGGAACGGGCCGGCGACATCGACGGGCTGCTCGAGCGCATGGAGCGAAGCCGCCTGGAGATCGAGCGCGTGCCTCCCGGCTCCGAGCTGTTCACGTTCCTGCTCTGACCTGGCCCGGAACACGCCTTCGGGTGCCTGGCAACCCACACCCGGGCGCCTGATCGCTCCTTCGGGGCCTGGTCACCCGTGCCGGCAGGGATGAGCCGTCGCCGTGACGGCCGACTCCGGCCGGAGGGGTCGAGGACCCGGGCCGGGTGGTCGAGGATCCGGGTCGAGGATCCGGGTAGATGGGTCAGGTCAGGGCGGCGGCGCCGCCGAGGACGTCGGAGACGTCCGGGTAACCGTGGGCTCGCAGCACGCTGCTGGCGATGGCCGAGCGGGCGCCTCCGGCACAGACGGCGACGACCGGACGATCGGCGTCGATCTCGTCGAGGCGTCGCACGAGCGCCGCGAGCGGGATGTTGCGCGCCCCGTCGACGGGTGCCACCTCGACCTCTCCCGGGTTGCGGACGTCGATGAGCTGGACCTTCTCGCCGAGCTCCTCTCGGCGCTGCGACAGCTGGGTGGCGCTGAGGCGGGAGAGACGGTCGGCCCGGTCGGGGTGGGCGGCGAGGACCGCCTCGATCTCGGGCACGCACCCGACGACGTCGTCGAAGCCGATGCGGGCCAGTCGGACCTTGGCCTCGAGGACCCGGTCGGCCTCTCCCACCAGGACGATCGGCGTGCCGACGGGCACGACGCTGCCGACCTGCTCGGAGAACCGGCCGCTCAGGCTGACGCCCACCGACCCGGCCAGGTGGGCCACCGCGAAGTCCTCGACGGGACGGGTGTCGACGACCACCGCCCCGTCGGCCACGGCCGCGTCGACGTCCGGGAGGTCGAGCACGTCGGGCACGGCGTGCTCGTCGAGGAGCGGGCGGGCCTCCCGGTTGCGGTGCGCGTCGTAGCCGAAGTAGCCGGGGGTCGTGGGTTGGCCCTCGGTGACGAGGCCGATGAAGGTCGGCTCGTCCATCGGCTGGAGGGCGTAGTTCGTGCGCCGCTGGTCGCCGATGGTGGACACGGTCTCGGTCGACAGCGCCTTGCCGCAGGCTGAGCCCGCACCGTGGGCGGGCAGGACCAGGGCGCCGTCGGGGAGGCCGAGGAGTCGATGGAGGGAGCGGCGGAGGTCGGCGGCCAGGGCCTCGGCGGGGACGTCGGCGGCGACGAGGAGATCGGGGCGACCGACGTCGCCGATGAACAACGTGTCGCCCGTGAGCACGGCGACGGCATCGGCCCCGGGTTCGGGGCGCACCAGGAGCGAGATGGACTCGGGCGTGTGCCCCGGGGTGGCGAGCACCTCGATCTGCGTGCGGCCGAGATCGATCACGTCTCCGTCGGTGAGCGAGCGTGACGGGAACTCGGTGGTGCCGGCCGCGCCCACGCCGATCTCGGCGCCGGTCGCGGCGGCGAGCTCGAGGTGGCCCGAGAGGAAGTCGGCGTGGAAGTGGGTCTCGACGACGATCTCGATCGTGAGTCCGTCGGCCCCCGCCGCCTCGAGCATCTCGTCGATGTCACGGCGGGGATCGACGGCGACGGCCCGGCCGGTCGATCGGTCGCCGACGAGGTACGACGCCTGGGACAGGCAGCCGAGGTAGAGCTGGCGGATCACGAGGTGGTCGGGGAGGTCGTCGAGCGGCGAGTGGTCGGCCTCGCCGCTGCGGTCCGGTGTCGTGGTGCTGGTGGTCGTGCTCATCGGGCTGCTCCCGCTCGGCGTCGCTCCACGGGAGCTTACGGGAGGACGACCCCGACGAACCCCGACCCCGACGAACCCCGACCCCGACGAACCCCGACCCCGACGAACTGGCTGGGCAGACGCGCTGCATGTGGCACGTCTGCCCAGCCAGTTCGGTGGTCGGTGGTCGGTGGTCGGTGTGCGGTGTGCGGTGTGCGGTGGGGCCGGTACGCTCCGGCGCGGTGACCCCACAGCTCTCGATGACGCTTCGCACCTTCGCCGCGGACGACCCCGGGGATTGGTCCTTCCTCACCACGGTTGCCCGCGCCGCCGACGCGGCGGGCATCGATCGGGCTGTCCTGTCCGACCACGTCGTCTTCGGCGAGAACCTCGATGCCTACGGCGATCCCGCCAAGGGCGGCACGTTCGGTGGCCGCCAGCCCACCGGCCCCGACGGTGCATGGCTCGATCCGCTGGCCACGATCGCCCACCTCACCGCCGTCACCGATCGGCTCCGGTTCGGGACCAACATCTTGATCGCCGCCCTGCGGCGCCCCGCCGTGCTGGCCAAGACCGCGGCGACCATCGACGTGCTCTCGGGCGGTCGCCTCGATCTCGGCGTCGGGGTCGGTTGGCAGCGCGAGGAGTACGAGGCGGCGGGCCTGCTCTTCGAGGGACGGGGTGCGCTGCTGAACGAGACGCTCGAGATCTGCCAGACCCTGTGGCGCGAGCAGCGGGCCTCGTTCAGCGGTGACACGACGGCCTTCGACGGCATCCACCAGATGCCCAAGCCCCGTCAGGTCACCGCTGGAGAGGCCGGTGTCCAGGTCGGGGTGCCGGTCTGGGTGAGCGGCACGATCAACGCACGGTCGATGGATCGCCTCGCCCGGTTCGGCTCGGGTTGGATCCCGTGGGGAGAGGATGCGGCCGATCTGGTCGTGGCGATCCCGCGGATGCGCGCCGCGCTCGCCGAACGGGGTCGGGAGCCGAGCGGCATCGACCAGGTCGGCGTCGTCGGCACGCTGCGCACGGCGAAGCACGACGACGGAGCGATCGACCTGCCGACGACGATGGCGGTCGTCGCCCCGCTGGCCGAGGCCGGGGTCACCGACTTCCGCATGGCGCTCAACCCCCCGACCGAGCTCTCGGCCGCGACCGACGTCCTCGGCGAGATCGTCGAAGCGTTCCGGACCGCAGCGGTCTGAGATCGACATGGACTACGTCAGGATCTGGGCCGACGAGGCGGGAGACAGCCACCTCGAGGAGGTGACGCTCGATCGACAGGTCGCACCGGCCGAACCGGGCGTGGCCGAACTGTGGGTGTCGGCCGCGATCTCGGCCGATGGGGTCCAGTTCGTCACCGTGAAGGAGGCGGGTCGGTCACCCGACTGGCACTGCGCCCCACGCCGCCAGCTCGTCGTGTTCCTCGACGGCTGGGTCCGGATCACGACCTCGATCGACGGCACCTACGAGCTCCCCGCCGGCACCGTCGTCCTCGTCGAGGACACCGAGGGCCGAGGCCACATCACCCAGCACGAACCGGGCGACCGAGCCGTCATCCTCATCCCGCTCGACTCGTCGGCGGCCTCGCTCGGGCCGCGGCCCCCGGTGAGCCCTGGTGAAGATGTCGGCACGGGAGAAGACAGCCCCTGGTGACGACAGCCCCTCGTGACGACAGCCCCTCGTGACGACAGCCCCTGGTGACGACATCCGATGGCCACCACCGATCGGAGGTCGGCTCCCGGCGACCGTCGAGGATGATGCGGTCTCAGCGGATGCGGAACGCGGTCGAGGCCATCTCGAAGCCCTCGCCGTCGACGATGCGCACCTTGACGACGCGAGGGGTGTGCTCGACGTCGAGCGAGAACCGAACCGCGAAGGGGGCACGGGTGTCGACGTCGATCGCCGGGGGTCGGGGGGCGACGTGGACGGGCAGCACCTTGCTCAGGTCGTTCCCGGACTCGGCATCGCTCATGACGAGACCGAAGTCCCGCCCGGTGCTGAGATCCTCGGGGTCGAGCCCCACCACGCCGGCGACGTAGCCCGAGAAGGTTCCGGGTACCGACGGCATCTCGAACTGCTCCCACTCGCCGCCGACGATGTTGAGCGTCGAGCGCGGCGTGACCTCGGCGTAGTTGGCCACCATCACGTACATCCCCCGCATCGTGCCTCCTCGATCGAGGCCAGGACCGTTGGGCCCCTGCCGTTCGGTCAGACCGATCCCCCGGATCGGACTCGCCGCTCCGGTTCCCCTACCCGGTCGCTCCCCCGAACTATGCCTCCCGGCTGGGTATTCGGCTATGCCTCCCGGCTGGGCGGGTTGGGCTTGCCGGACGGGGGTCGGGCTGTGCCGGCCTGGGGGCTAGGTCGCGGACGGGTTCGTGGGGCGCCTGGAGCCGATCCGGCGGTCGAGGCGGTCGACCGGCCGACGCGTCAGCCGAGCATCAGGTGGTGGACCACCTGGGCTGCGGTCGTGGAACCGGAGGCCATGGCGTTGACCACCGAGGGCATGACACCAGCGGTGTCGCCTGCGGCCCACACCCCGGGGACGGTCGTCTGGCCGAGGTGGTCGGTGACGAGGAGGTCCTCGGACATCGGGTTGGCGAACGTCTCGGCCCCGAGGCGGACGGCCAGGTCCGATCGTTGGCGAAGGCCCGCCGCCACCATGAGGCCGCCGCACCCCGCTCGGGTCCCGTCGGCGAGCGCGACCTCGGTGAGGTCGGGGGCCGGGCCGTGCAGTTGCACGATCTCCCGCGCCTCGATCCGGATGCCCGCGGCGTCGAGCGCGTCCCGGTCCTCGTCCGAGACGGCCTCGGATCCGAACGCGTACCAGGTCACGTCGTCGCTCCACGCTCGAAGCAGTCGGGCTCGCATGGCACCCATCGGCCCCGGGTCGCAGATCCCGAGTGGCTTGTCGCGCACCTCCCAGCCGTGGCAGAACGGGCAGTGGAAGACCGATGACCCCCACCGCTGCTCCACGCCGCGGATGTCGGGCCGGAGGTAGTCCATGCCCAGCGCCAGGATCATCGTGCGCGACCGCAGCACGGCACCACCGGCGAGCTCGACCTCGAAGCCGTCGTCGGTGCCTCGGGACCCGGTCGCTCGTGCATCGACGACGGATCCGTCGACGGTCTCGACCGACGGGTACCTGGCCAACTCGGCGCGCCCGAGGGCGTACAGCTCGGCGGGTGGTCGACCGTCGTGACCCAGGGCGCCGCCGATGCCGTGCGCGGGCAGGTTGCTCGGCTTGGCGGCGTCGACGAGCACGGTGCGGCGTCGGGCGCGTCCGAGCACGAGCGCGGCGTTCAGGCCGGCGGCACCGCCGCCGACCACGATGCAATCGTTGAGGTGTCCCATGTCCTGCAGGTTGGTGCGTACCGTCAGATGTGGCAACCTCCATTGCCATGTTGGCAAACCCCTCCTCATCGGGTGGTGCATCCGAATCGGTCGACGACCGGGTTCGTCGGCGCCTCCGCGAGCTCCGCGTCGATCAGGGGCTGACGCTCCAGCAGGTGTCCGAGCGGGCCCACCTCGACACGTCGACGCTCAGCCGGCTCGAATCGGGCAAGCGGCGGATCACCCTGGATCACCTGCCCGTCCTGGCCGAAGCGCTCGGCGTGACGACCGACGACCTCCTCGGGGCCGCGCACCAGCCCGATCCGCGAGTCCAGGGCAAGCCGATCCGGCGCGACCAGCTCACGATGTGGCCGCTCACCAACCGGTCGCCGGGCGGCGGGCTGCAGGCCTACCGCGTCGTGATCTCTCCCCGGCGCAACCGGCCGCCGAAGACGTTGCCGGTGCACGACGGGCACGACTGGATGTACGTGGTGTCGGGCCGTATGCGCCTGCTGCTGGGCGAGGACGACCTCATCATCGAACCGGGCGAGGCCGTCGAGTTCGTCACCACCACACCGCACTGGTTCGGCGCGGTCGACGGGGCCGTCGAGGTCATCGCCATCTTCGGGCCCCACGGGGAACGGAGCCACGTGCACGCCTGGCCGTAGGAGCGTTCCGGTCGGTCGGGTCGACCTGTGGCGGTGGGTGCCGGCAAGGGGAAAGGGAGGCGAGGCGACGAGTTCTGGCACCGCGACCGAGACCGCGTACGATCGTCGGTCGTGCGACGGTGGCGAACATCTCGAGGAGACCGGTGATCGGCACGCTGCTCTTCGACCTCGACGACACCCTCATCGCCGACACCGCCGACGCGAGGGCCGCGGTGGAGGCGACGTGTGCGGCTCACCCGATCGACGGAGCCGACCCGGCCGACGTCGCGGCGACGGTCATGGGTCGAGCCCGAGAGGTGTGGCCCACCGAGGCGTTCGGCGGGGCGCTCGCCCACGAGCTCGGCATCAGCGCCATCGAGGCGCTGTACGCCGACTTCGGCGTGTGCCACGAACGGCCCCGGCAGCTCAAGGCGGTCGAGGGGCCCTACCTCACAACGGTGTGGGCCGGCTCGCTCGGCCAGCACGGCTGGGTGCCCACCGCCGGTGAGGTCGAGGTGATCGCCAAGACGTTTCGCGACGTGCGCACCCGTGAGGTCACCGTCTACGACGACGTGCACGAGGTCCTCGACGCGCTGGCCGCGACGCACCGGATGGGCATCATCACCAACGGCCCGGCCGACCTCCAGCGCGACAAGCTCGACGCGTCGGGCCTGGCGGGCTACTTCGAGGTCGTCGTCATCTCCGGCGCGCTCGGGTGGGGCAAGCCGTCTCCCCGGCCGTTCGAAGCGGCGATGCGGGCCCTCGGCGCCGACCCGGGAACCACCACGATGGTCGGTGACAACCCGGCACGCGACAGGGTCGGGGCCGAAGCAGCCGGGATCCGCTCGGTCTGCGTCACCCGTCCCCACGGGCTCCCGTGCGACCTCACCGGCGAGCGTCCGATCACCGACCTCCGCCAACTGCTCGCCGTCGTCGTCTGACCCTACGCGCCGCCGTCGATCGGCTCGACGGTCGAGGACCAGATCCTTCGACGGAGAGAGCGACACCTTGCATGCCGGCCTGCCGGCGGCTCTGAGCCCGTGGGGGTCGCGACTCGGACATCCGGGATCGGCGGTCTCTCCCGTTGCATCTCCGTGTCGGACGTGGCCATCAGGAGGTGACCGTCGAAGACCCGGGAACGGTGACCCGTCGGGACGCTCCCTTCGGCGGGGGACCGGGCCGGATACCATCCTGGGGCCTGGTCGTCGGGCCTGGCTGTCCGACCTGTCGGGCACCCGTCCAGGAGGAGGTGGGCCGTGGACCGGCGGACGTTCGTCAAGGGTGGCGCCGCGCTGGGGGGAGCCGCCCTGGCCGCGGGTGCCGTCGCCGGCTGCTCCGACGGCGAGGGCGAGCCGGCGGCAGCTCCCTCGTCGACGACCGGTGCCGGTGCCGGCTCGGGGCGGCAACCCAACATCGTGGTGCTGCTCACCGACCAGCAGCGCCATCCGACCCACTGGCCGGCAGGGCTTATCGAGCAGCTGCAACCCTCGCTCATCCGTCTGGCCCGTCGCGGGCTCACGTTCACCAGCGCCTTCACCAGCGCGTCGCAGTGCACCCCCAGTCGAGGTGTGCTGTGGACGGGCACGTACCCGTGGATGAACGGTGTGACCAACACCAGTCCTCCGGGGCCCCTCCAGACCTTCCAGTCCAACCTCGTACGCCTCCTGGAGCATGCGGGCTACGACGTGGCCTACAAGGGCAAGTGGCACCTGTCGTCGCCCGCCGCGGGGACCGACTGGTCCGAGCTCGACATCGAGAACATGGCCCTGCGCTACGGCATCCCCAGCTGGAACCCGCCCGACGCGGGCACGTCGGTGACCGAGGTCTCCACCGCCGGAGGGGGCACCCCGGCCAACGACAGCCGCATCGTGCGAGGGACGACCCCCGGCCTGGAGGGCCAGACCCCGGGTTGGGGTGAGAGCGTCCTGGATCACCTGGCGCGGGTGAGCCGCCAGGACAGACCCTTCGCCCTGTTCGTCTCGCTGGTGAACCCCCACGACATCGTGCTCTACCCCCGCTACGTGGATGCCGCCGGGTACCAGCGCGCCGACTACGAGGGTCTGGGCGTGGATCTCCCGCCGAACCTCGATGACCCCCTCGACACCAAACCCGGGGTCCAGGCGGCCTTCAAGGCGCTGTTCAACCAGGTCGAGCCCATCGACACCGATGCCGTGCGGTCCGGGTTCGTCAACTTCTACGCCTACCTGCACGGCGTCGTGGAGCCCCAGGTCACCGCGGTCCTCGATGCGCTCGACGAGCACGGCCTCACCGACGACACGATCGTCTTCCGCTTCGCCGACCACGGCGAGCAGGCGCTGTCCCACGGCCTGATCGAGAAGATGTACTCGGCCTACGAGGAGACGATCCACGTACCCCTCGTCATCTCCGATCCCCGCCGGTTCACCGAGCCCGCCACCACGGATGCCTTCTGGAGCCATGTCGATCTGCTCCCCACCATCGCCGAGCTGGTCGGCGTGCCCACCTCGGTGACCAAGGGCATGGACCTGGCTGGGCGCAGCCTCGTGCCCGTGCTCGACGACCCGGACGCCTCGGTGCAGGACTCGGTGCTGTTCACCTACGACGACCGCTACGGCGCAGCCACGCCGGGCACGGTGGTGGACGGCACGCCGGAGCCGTCCATGCCCGCCGACCAGCCCCCGCACATCCGAACCCTGCGCGAGCGACGCTGGAAGTACTCGGTGTACTTCACCGAGGACGGCAGCGCCCTCCAGTACGAGATGTACGACCTGGTCGCCGATCCGCTGGAGATGACCAACCTGGCCTGGGAGCCCACCACGGGCGACGCCGAGGTGCGTGCCGAACGCGAGCGCCTGCACGGCAAGCTCACCGATCGCCTGTCGGCGACCTCCACGCTGCCCCTGGGCTTCCCGTGGCCGGAGCGGTCGGGCCCAGCCTCGGCATGATGGCGTCCACGGTGGCCGCTCCCGGTGATCGAGGACGACCGGTCGATCTTCGAGAGGGGACGAGGGAGTCGGCGTGGGTCGATCCACGCCTCAGTGGTCGTGGACGATGCCGATCCGGTCGGCGGCGAGCTCGGTGAACCAGATCGACCCGTCCGAGGCCTGGGCGATCCGGTGCAGCAGCGAGTGGAGCGTGGGCACCGTGTAGATCCGGAGCGACGCCTCGTCCAGCGCGGCGGGCATGTTCCGGAGCGGTCCGCTCGGGATCCGCAGGATGCGGTCGTGGGCGTCGGAGGGGGAGTCCCGGGCGACGTACTGCTGCACCCACAGGTCGCCGTCGCGGTCGAAGACGAGGCTCGCCAGGAGGTGGTCCGGGTCGCTCCGGGGCAGGGCGATCTCAGCGATCGCGCCGTCGAGGGCGATGCGGCCCAGCTTGCCTCCGGCCTCCTCGGTGAACCAGAGGTGGTCGCCGTCGGGGTCGACGGCGAGGGCGATCGGCCGGCTGTCCGGGGTGGGGATGTCGTGCTCCTCGATGCGGCCGTCGTCGTCGATGCGGCCGATCCGGTTGCCCTCCAGCTCGGTGAACCACATCGCGCTGTCGGCGCCGGCGACGATGTAGATCGGCTTGGCGGCCGGGTCGGGCAGGGTGAACGACTCCAGGACGCCGTCCGGGCCGATGCGGCCGATCGTGTCGCCCTCCTTGCCGGTGTACCAGAGGCTGGTGCCGTCGTGGCCGACGGCGAGGCCGTGCGGGCCGGGGTTGCCGCCGGGCAGGCAGTCCTCGCAGGTCCCCGACAGGTCGATCGACTGGAGGACCTCCCCGGCGTCGGAGATCTTGACGATCGACCCCGCCAGCTCGAGGGTCACCCAGACGTCGCCGGCGCCGTCGACCACGATGCCGTGCGGACCGCTCCCCGGTGGCATCGAGAACTGGGTCTGCGAGCCGTCGGCGTCGACCACCGTCACCGCGTCGTCGTCCTGGCCGGTCAGCCAGGCCCGGCCGTCGTGGTCGAAGGCGATCTCGTGGGTCGAGCCCCACCGCTGGAGGCCGGCGGTCTCGTAGCCGGGATAGTCAATCTGCTCGTCGGTGACCGGGTCGTCAGCTCGTCCGCCGTCAGCTCGCCGGTCGTCGGCGGCACACCCGGCCACGGTGGCACCGACCGCCAGCGCGACGCCGACCGCGAGCGCGACGGAGGCTCGTGCCCGCGAGCGCGCCCGCCTGGTCGGCGCGGCCGTCACGAGGTTCGCTCCCGTCGCCGAGCGGGATGCGTTCCCGCGGTCGTCACACCGGTCGACCTTCGCTCCGGCCGTCGTCGCTCGATGCCCTCACGCCGCCGCCGAGCCATCACCGGGACGGCGCCGCCGAACCACGTAGACGGCTACGGCGGCTGCGGCCAGCAGCGCCACGGCGGCGGCCAGGCCGATCACCCAGCCCCGCGAGGATTCGGTGGCGGGGGCCTCGGTGTGCACCACGAGCTTGACCTCCTTGGTCGGCGTCTCCGGGTGCGAGAGGTCGCCGACGAGCAGGGTCACGGAACCCTCGTTGACCGGGGTGCCGTACAGCCGGCCGGTGGTCGGGTCGATCTGCATCCCCCGGAGGATCTCGTGGTGCTCGTCTCGCAGGGGGACCACGTCGTCCTCGACCGCACCGAGGGTGCCCACCATCGGCCCCGACCCCGGGTCGGTGACGAGGTCGGCCTCGTACGGCTCGCCGATGACCAGGTGGTGCTCGTCCTGGTCGTGCAGCGTGATGGGGGAGTCCTCGACGTCGACGGTGAACTCGACCGGGTCACCGGATACCGAGCTGGCGTCGTGCACCGTGAAGGTCACCGGTCCGTACGCGGTGGGGGTGCCGTGCAGCGTGCCGTCCGGGTCGAGCTCGAGGCCGGCTGGCAGCGCGCTGCCCTCGACCAGTTCGATGCGGCTGTCGGAGCCGGGGGTCTCGACCAGCGACACCGAGAGCTCGGCGTCGATCCGGGCGTCGATGACCTCGTCGTTGGCGACGAAGGTGGCGGGGTCGTTGCGCACGGTCAGCTCGTAGCTGCGGGACACCGCCGAGGGACCCTCGTCGGTCACCGTGAAGGTGTACGCCCCGGCGCTGGGCGCGGTGCCGGTGAGGGTGCCGTCCTCGCTGAGGGCGAAGCCGTCGGGCAGGTCGGAGTCGCTGAGCACCAGGCGCATCCCGTCGCCGGCCGACGGCGTGCCGTCGGGGTGGGCGGCGGCGACGAGCGAGGCCTCGTACGCTTCGCCGACCGTGGCGTCGCCCACCCGTCCGACCAGGTTGGTGATCTCTGACAGGTCGGTGCCGCCCGGCGGCTCGTCGTCAGGGACGACCCCGTTGGTCGATCCCAGGTCGTTGCCGGCCGAGCGGGTGGCGAGCTCGGGGGTGTTCGAGCTGAGCAGGGCGGGGGAGGTCTCCAGGCGCATCTCGTGGCCGAGGTCGATGACCTTCACGCCGATGAACGTGGTCTTGGTGTCGAGGGTGCGGTTGCTCACCGTGTACGAGGGGGCCGTCGCGCCGGTGATGGGGTGCTCGCCGTCGACGCTGCCCGACGTCAGGTACCACTGGTAGCCGAAGGTGAACACGCCGGGGTTCTTGTCCCCATCCGCGGTCTTCCACGTGCCGGGGCAGACGTGCAGGGTGGTGCCCGCCTCGATGGGCTCGGGCACCGGCGTCGGGGTGCCCGAGCAGCTGGCCGGATCCGCGGTGACCACCGGCGGGCTGACGTTGGTGGACGCGGCACCGGCGAGGCAGGACTTCTCCAGGATCGAGGTGACGTCGCTGGCGTGGAAGGACCCCTTCCCCGCGGTCGCGGCCGGGTACACGGTGCCGATCGGCATCTGCCAGGCGAGGGCCCCGCCCCAGCGGTCGGTGAGCATCTTGAGGTGCGCGTCGAGGGAGTAGCGCTGCTCGGTCCACGCCATCATGTAGTACTCGCCGGGCCGCACGGTGTTCGTCCGGGTCTCCGTCACCGCCTTGGTGCTGGAGTCCAGCGTCGTCTCGTTGCCGTTGACCTCGAAGGAGGCTTCGACCTTGAAGCCGAGCGGGTTGCCGGCGGTCATCCCGTAGCCGAACTGGACGTTGCCGCCGACCTTCCACCCGGTGCCGATCGAATGCGAGTGCGTCCTGGTCTGCGCGGTGGCCAGGGTCACCGACACCGGGTCCCTGGTCATGTTGTGGTACGGGTTGGAGGTCGAGGCATTGGACTGCGTGCCGTCGAAGGCGCCGCACCCGACGACGACATCCTCCAGGGTGCCGCGCTCGAGCACCTCGGGGGAGCCGGGCGGGTACCACTCGGTCTGCCCGTCGGCCTGGATGCGACAGCTCTGGCTGTTCCCCGCGCAGTGCGTGGCGGCGTACCGGTAGGCCAGCGCCAGCGCGTTGCTCCACTCCGGCCAGCCACCCCCGGGTTCCCTCACGTCGTTGATGATCGTGAACTGCATCGCCGACCGAACGTCGGAGGCAACCCGGCGGCTGTCCGTGTAGAAGTCGGTGATGACAGGGTTGGCACAGTCGACGAAGCCCCGGGGGGTCATCTGGTTCACCGCGGTGGATGCCTCGTAGTTGCCCTTGCCCACGAGGCCACCCTGCCTGCTGAAGAAGCACTTATGGGTGTCCGCGCTGACGATGTAGAACTTGTTGTCGGCCCGGTCGAGACGTTCGGAGTCGGTTCTCGGGTTCGGGTTCACGGGCACGAGGTAGAACCGCTGGCTCATCGCGTCGTACTCGCAGACCTTGGTGATGCGGTCGGCCCAGGCGTAGAAGAAGTCGCTCTCGAAGAAGTCGGTGCTGAGGCAGCCCTCGTGCTCCATCACGATGTTCACGGCGCCGTTCACCGGGTTGTCGAGGTAGACGCGCTGCGTGGTGTTCTCGTGCTTCGATGCCTCCCAGTCGGACTGGATCTTGACGAGACGACCGAGGCCGTCGCCGTCGCCGGCCGCGACCGGTGTGGCGGAGCCGACGACGAGAACGCCCGAGAGGGCGGTGGCAAGGGCGATGAGCGTTGCGATCGCTCGGCTCCGCGCCGTGCGTGGTGGCGAGTGCGTGGTCATGTGTGGTCGTCCCCTCGGTGGAACCCGCTCCTCGGGACGGGTTCAGTTACATGTGTAGATGTAGGTAATTACTACAACGCTTGCCGGTTGGGGCATCACCCCCGGATGAAATGCACGCGAGCGGACTGTCCCCGGGCCGGTGGCGCTCGGGTCCCGCCGCGCCGAACACGGTGACGGCAGCTACGGACGCAGGACCCGAGCGATGGCGTCGATAAGGCCGGTCGGCGCCGTGCCGTACAGCGAGTTGTGGATGTTCAGCCCCTCCACGAAGGCGAACACGGTCGCGCCGAGCTCGACCGAGTCCCGGTCGTCGCGGGCCAACCCACGATCCTGGAGGATGGCGATGAAGCTCGTGAGCTCGGTGATCCAGGCGTCGTAGAGCGCGCGCAACCGCTCGACCAGCTCCTCTTCCAGCCGGGCCCGCTGCCAGAACTCGACGACCAGCAGCAGCCAGTCGCCGCCTCGCTCCTCGACCGTGCCGAAGTGGCCGAAGATCACGGCGAGGATCTCGTCGACCGAGGTGAAGCTCGGATCCCGGGCCAGCTCCCACCACGGGCCGCGCACACCGGCCCGTCCCTCGAGCGCGGCGAGGAACAGGTCCTCCTTGCTCTCGAAGTGGAAGTAGTAGGCGCCGCGCGACAGCCCGCTGTCGCGCACGACGTCGTCGATGGTGGTCGCGGCGTACCCCTTGAGTGGGAAGCGCTCGATGCCCAGGCGGATCAGCTCGCCGCGGGTCGCTGCTCGACGTTGCTCGTGCTTGCTCGGCGTGTCAGGTTCCCGGGCCATCGACCCACCGTGTGTTCAACATCTCGCTGGATGGTAACGGCGGTCGGATCGGGAGCGGGTGAGGCGTCGCGAAGATCCTGGTGGGGCGCGGTGCTCCACCGCCTGGATCAGGTCGGGTGCTTCCGGCGATGAGATCGAACTGCCGTCGCTCGGTGATGACGAGCAGGTCGGGTCGGACCCCGAGAGGGCGGGGCTGATGCGGCCATCAGTCGTCGGGGGCCGACGAGCCCGACGTGAGCTGGTCGTCGGCGGCAACGGAACCAGGAGCGGAGAGGTCGGCGTCGACCATGGTCCGCTGTGCTGGTCCAGGTGGCGGAGGATCCCCGGCGAAGAGCTGCACGAGGAACGGTCCGGTCGGAAGGGCCGACCGGTCGATCGCGACGACGAAGGAATGGGGGTTCAGGTCGCGCAGGCAGGTGCGCTCCTCGCCGGGCCCGTAGACGCCGTGGATGAGCGCCGGCGCGTCGCCGATCACGATCTCGTCGAGGGTGATCGGGCACCCGCTCCCGTAGCCCACGCCGAGCCACACGACGATCTCCGACTCGAAGTCCACCGCGGGCGCGGCCGCGGTCATGCCGGCAGTCGCCCACAGGGAGGCGTACTGCTCCGGGTTCGTGGCGACGCCCGTGCGATAGGGCTCCCCGACGAGCTCGTCGCCGAGGAGGCGCCACGCCCGATCGACCGTGGTGGTGTCGGAGTCCGTCGACGTGGTCATCGAGTCAGGCGGATTGCACGCTTCGGCCGCGGGGTCTGAGGAAGCAGCCTCTGACGGTTCGAACATCCCGTGGACGAGCACGGAGTCGGCCGTGATCTCGAACAGCGCTGATCCCGAGATCTGGCCGATGTCGGTGAGGGCGGTGCTCGGGAGGAACGGGGCGGGGATCTGCTCCTCGCGCACCATGCCGTCGGCGAGGATGGCTCCGACCGGAAGGCCGGCGGGGATGTCGGTCGCTGCCGTGAAGACGGGGCACAGCACCGCCGTCCTGGCGGAGTCCACAGCGCCGGTGCCGGGGGTCGTGGGCTCGACGACGCTGGCGGGGTACAGGAGGGCGCTCCACTGCTGGTCGTCGAGCACGACGAGCGACTCCGCCAGCGCCATGGCTTCGTCATCGGTGACCCGAGCCGGGTAGTAGAGGGCGACACGGCTGCCGCCCTCGTGCCACACCAGACCCGAGGTGGCGGCGTCGTCGTCCAGGTACCGGTGGAGCACGGCGGGACCGTCCTCGCTGAACGGTGCCCGCACGAGCGTTGCGTCGGTGCCGCGCACGGTGATGTCGCTCCCGATGAGGTCTGCGTCGGCGCCGATCGTCGCTCCGGTGGGGCCGGTCGGCTCGACGGTCCGGACCTGGAGCTCGAGGCGAGCGCCCGTTCCGGCGGGACGGATGTCGGACCATGCCGCGGTCCAGGGGGCGAGGGTCAGCAGCGTGTCGGCGACGTCGGTGGGAAGGCCCAGCCGGAGGGACCGCGACGTCACCCCGGTGTCGGGGTCGGGCACTCCGTCGGGCGGCGTGAGGGCGGACGTCCAGTCGGCCGGCGGGAGCTCCTCGATCAGCTCGACGGCTTCGAGGATCAGCTCCTTCGAGGGAGACACCGGCCGAGTCTCCGATCCTGTCCGTTCACCACCCAGGGTGACCCGGGTCCCGTCCAGCTCATACCACATCACGGAGGGAACGCCGACGCTGCCGTCGGGGTTCATCGTGCCGCTCGTGCGGACGTAGCGCGACCCGGCCTGTTCGATGCCGAGCTCGCCCTGGTGGCCGATGTGGTCCGCGTCGGATGCTT
>CAZGEF010000049.1:0-22640 GCA_964525005.1 uncultured Rhabdothermincola sp. | reverse complement strand
TCCGCGTCCACCGTGGCACGGTCGTCGACTTCGACGAGGCCCGCGGCATCGGGGCGGTCCGCACCGACCACCCCATCGACATCGGTACGGCAGGACCGACCGACGGACCGTTCCCGTTCCACTGCGTGTCGATCGTCGACGGCACCCGCTCGGTCGCCGTCGGCACTGCGGTCGACGTGGTGATCCGGGCGGGGCGAGCGGGGACGTGGGAGGCCGTGGATCTCACCGCGTTGCCAGCCTGATAGCGAGGAACCTGCCGGCCCAGTTGGGTCGCAACGCCCGGTTGAAGTCTCACGCGTCGGCTGACGCAGGCAGGCATGCGCCGTCAGACCGTGGCATCGAGAAGCAGGTACCCGTGTGGCGTGTGGACCGAAGGGTGGCGGGCGGATCGCGGTCCACCTGAAAAGTGCGGACCGCTGCTACGGCTGTCAGGATGTCGACATGGATCCAACCCCCCAACTTGCTGATCCGTCCCAGACGGATCGGGCATCCGTTCCTCTTCTCAGGACTCTCGACGCTCGGTGCTCAAGAAGGTGGTCCTTGGTGGTGCCGCGCTGTGGGTGGCGCCAACGGTGATGGTGTTCGACACAAAGCCGGCCTTCGCGACGACGTGTGCAGGCGCGACCCAGCAGGGAGTGCTGCCGTTTCCCGGGGCGGGCCCGAGCATGTGGACCGTAACCTCTGCCGGCTTTTCTGCCACGGTGGGTGGACGTCTTGGGTTCAGCGCCACCGAAGCCTACGGAACGCTGTCCGCTCCGAACTTCGTGGTCGAGCGCGACCCCGATGACCGGACGCAGCGAGCGCCGGCCAACCTCATTCCATTAGCCGGCTTCACGGCCACGGCGTGGGCGACCTACTGCCGCCAGGTCGTGCTGTGCGCGGGGGTCTCGTATCGGATCACCTTTTCCCTCCGGGGTCGAAACATCAATCCACGCGACCAGCTCTTCTGGGTGAGCCTGGGTGGCGTGGCTCAACCCATGGCT
The DNA here is from genome assembly GCA_964525005.1 of uncultured Rhabdothermincola sp. Lineage (GTDB taxonomy): Bacteria > Actinomycetota > Acidimicrobiia > Acidimicrobiales > Acidimicrobilacustridaceae > CAZALT01. The sequence continues at coordinate 21,657 of CAZGEF010000049.1, read as the reverse complement.
GGATTGCCTGGCAGTCCTCGGACGTCGGTCCTCGCCACGAACGTGACGGACGGACAGCTCTACACGGTGACGGTCGACTTCTCGGTGGGCACGAACCAGACCACGTCGCTGTGCTTCAACCACGCGATCCGGTCAGGTCAGGGCAGCGTCGATCTGACCGCTGACGACTTCGGTGAGGGTCCACCCACGCTGTCGGTTCTGCCTTGACCGTGGCGGATGTCAGCCGGACGGATGAAGGTGTTGCGCATCGGCATGCGCTATGAGCCTGTGTCGGCGCGTTCGAGGTAGGCCATCTGGGCTTGGGTGAGCGCCTCGACGAGGGTCTGGGCGTTCTCGCCCAGGCGGTCGGCGACCGCGTCGAGCGTGGCGGCCATGGCGTCGATCGCCAGCTTGGCCTCGGACAGGATCGGCTTCTCCTGGGCGAGGTGGATCATGGCCAGCTCGTAGAACCCGATGATGTGGTTGGCGACCAGTTGGGCGGCGGGCGCCGAGAGGATCTGACGCTGCACCTCGGCCATCTGCTGGATCATCGCCTCGGCCTGGGCGCGCTCGTCGGGGGAGAGGTCGTCGAGGTTCGGACCGCCGACGAAGCCGGCCATGCCGTCGTCGTACTGCGCCGTGTCGGGCTCGGGCTGCTGGCCCTGATCGCGGTTGACAGGCACTTCGCCGCCCGGGGTCCACAAGCTCATGATGGAGGTTCCGTTCCGGCCGGATTCGGCCACATCGAGGGGTTTGGTCATGCGGTCACGGACCAGCGTGCTGGTCCGAGGTCGCTTTCGCGTCGGTACGGCTGGTACTCTACGGCCTCGCTACACGAGGAAAGTGGGGCACCTCTCCGGAGGGACCCCCACCTGCTCACCGGGTTCACCCGAGTGCAGCAGGTCGAACTCCGTTTCGCCAACCTGCCCGATCTTCGATCCACCGGTCCTCGGACCGGCTCGGAGCCCGAGCGGTGACGTACGACGGGTGTCGACTTTCCGACACCCGTCGTTGTTCGTTTTCGGCCCGGTGCGCCTCACGGCCCGCCACCGCCACGAACCGGGTGAGCCAACCATCCACCGCGCAAGGAGACGATCAGCGCTTGATCAGGAGTGAACGGTCATAGCAACGGCCAGCAATGCCGAGCCCAGGATCAACGACCGCATTCGAGCCCGAGAGGTGCGCCTCGTCGCACCCGACGGCGAACAGGTCGGCATCAAGCCACTGCCCGAAGCACTTACCATGGCCCGTGAACTGGGGCTCGACCTCGTGGAGGTGGCCGACAAGGCCAACCCACCGGTCTGCCGCATCATGGACTACGGCAAGTACAAGTACGAGACGGCGCAGCGGGCCAAGGAATCCCGGAAGAAGAGCACCAACGTCATCGTCAAGGAGATGAAGTACCGCCCCAAGATCGGGACGGCCGACTTCGACACCAAGACGCGACGTGTCGAGTCGTTCCTCGACGAGGGCCACAAGGTCAAGGTCACGATCATGTTCCGGGGTCGTGAGACCCAACATCCGGAGCTCGGTCGCAAGATCCTCGATCACGTCGCCGAGGACGTCGCCCACACGGGGCGAGTCGAGGTCTACCCCAAGCTCGACGGACGCAACATGACCATGGTCCTCGCCCCGGACAAGAAGGCCCAGGCCGCCCACGCCGCCGAGCAGAAGAAGGCGGCCGAGGAAGCCGCCGGGACGACCGCGGCTTCGACCGACCCTGCACCACCCGCCAGCGAACCGAACCCCCCGGCCGAGGCCGTCGTCGACCCTGGTGTCGACACCGCACCGTCTGGGGGCGACGAGGACGCCACACCCGAGTCCTGACGGCCCGCGGCCGCCGGGTCGGCTGGCTCCCCCCAACGCCGACCCCCCGACACCCGGAGAACGAACACCATGCCCAAGATGAAGACCCACAAGGGCGCTGCCAAGCGTTTCAAGAAGACAGGTTCCGGCAAGCTCATGCGCCGCAGCGGCAACCTCAACCACATCCTCGAGAAGAAGAGCCCGTCGCGGAAGCGTCGGCTCTCCGGGGAGACCGAGATCACCGGCGGCCAGCGCGACAAGGCGCGCCGCATGCTCGGCATCTGATCCCCGTTCCGTTCGGCGGCTCCGAGCCGCCATTTCTTGATCGACTCCCGAAAGGAGCCCCGCCATGGCCAGAGTCAAGGGTGCCGTCACCGCGAAGAAGCGCCACGCCAAGACCCTCGAACGCGCCCAGGGCTACTACGGCAACAAGAGCCGTAGCTACCGCGCCGCCAACGAACAGGTCCAGCACTCGCTGCGCTACGCCTACCGCGACCGTCGCGCCCGCAAGGGCGAGTTCCGCCGCTTGTGGATCCAGCGCATCAACGCCGCGTGCCGGCTCAACGACACCACCTACAGCCGGTTCATCGCCGGTCTCAAGGCAGCGCAGGTCGAGGTGGACCGCAAGGTCCTCGCCGATCTCGCCGTGACCGATCCGGGCGCCTTCTCGGCGCTCGTCAAGGTCGCCACCAGCGCCAGCGCTCAGGCCGCGGCCTGAGCCCGACGGCGCCGCAGGCCACGAGCCCACCCGTCGAGGGCTAGGAGCCGTGGTCGACGGGCACGAGGCGACGCTGTCGAGTCGCAATCCACGAATCGCACACCTGCGGCGCCTCTCGGGGCGCCGCAGGGCGCGTTCGGAGCACGGCCAGTTCGTCGTCGAAGGGCCGACCTTGGTCCTCGAGGCGCTCGCTCGATCGGACGGGACCGGCGCGACGCGCTTCGGGCAGGTCGACTCGGTCTACATCGATCGCGACGCCGATCGGTCCGACCGGCTCGACGTGCTGTGCCGCGCCGCCTCCGACGCGGAGGTCGACGTCTTCTGGCTCGAGCCCGGGGTGCTGGGCCAGGCGGCTGACACGGTCACGCCACAGCCCGTGCTCGCCGTGGTGAACGGTTCGCCGATCGGTGCCGACGACTGGTTCGCCTCGGCGCCGGCGGGGTTCGTCCTCGTGGTCGCCGGGCTCTCCGACCCCGGCAACGCCGGCACGCTCGTGCGCTCCGGGGAAGCGTGTGGCGCCGTTGCGGTGCTCTTCACCGGCGACGCGGTGGACCCGCTCGCCCCCAAGACCGTCCGATCATCGGCGGGATCGGTGCTGCGCGTGCCGATCGTGGCCGGACGTTCGCTGCACGACGACCTCGCACGGTTGCGGTCGCTCGGCTTCCGCTCCGTGGCCACCACGATGCACGCCCCGGTCCGGTACACGGCGGCCGACCTCACCGGCGACGTCGCGCTCGTGGTGGGCAACGAGGCCCACGGCATCGATGCAACCGTGCTCGATGTCGTCGATCTGCAGCTCTCCATCCCGATGCAGGGAGCGGTCGAGTCGCTCAACGCCGGTGTCGCCGGTTCGCTCGTCGCGTTCGAGGTCGCTCGCCAGCGTTCGGCCCCTGCTCCCGGTCCGGCTCGGGAGAAGGATCGCTGATCCGAGCCGCACCGGCCGGTCGGTTGGTTGGTGCCTTGGTCGGTTGATCGGGCCTTGCTGGCGGCGTGCCCGGCAGGTCGCGCGGTCCTCGATGGGAACGAACCCGTCTCGGCGGAAGATCTTTCTCGCTCACTCTCGAACAGGAGATCCTTTGGTCTCGCTCCGTGGCATAGTGGGTACGGAGCGTGTTGTCGTCCTGGGAGCTCCGTGGTGGCTGAGGCCCCGTCGCAATCGAGGTGCATCGCCGTGCTCGTCGTCGGCGCGCACCGGATCCTCGTGGACAGCCTCGCCGTCGCGCTCGGCACCCTCTCGGATCTGGTGGTGGTGGGTGCCGTCGGCACGGCGGCGGACGCCGTCGAGGCGACGGTGCAGCAGCGGCCCGATGTCGTGCTCGTCGGTGATCGCCTCGACGATGTCCGCGGTCCCGACCTGGCGCGCCGCCTGATCGACGCGTCACCCGGGGTCGCCGTCCTCGTGTTCTCGGCGGACTCGTCTCCCGACTCCGTCCGGTCCGCGATCGAAGCCGGGTGCCTCGGTCTGCTCCGCCACGACGAGGCGTTCGACGACGTCGTCCTCGCCATCCGCTCCGTCGCCTCGGGCGCGCCGCGCTACCCCGGCGAGATGCTCTCGACGGTGGTCGACCTGGTGCGGAGTCCCGAGCGGCACTCGACGGCCACCCTCACGCCACGGGAGCTCGACGTGTTGCGGCTCCTCGCCCTGGGAAGGTCCACCGACGAGATCGCCGAGGTGCTGGTCGTCAGCCGGCACACGGTCCGGGGCTACACGCAACGCCTCCTCACCCGGCTGGGCGCGCACTCCAAGCTCGAGGCCGTCGTCGTCGGGCTCCGCCGCCGGATCATCACGATCGACGATCTCGAAGATTCCCAGGCCTGAGCACCGCCGGGACGTGAGCCCGCGGGCACGCCCGCGTCCCGGCGCTCTGGGTCGCGACGTTGGTCGGGTGACGACGTTGGTCGGGTGATCCTGGGTGGGTCGGGCGACCCTGGGCGGGTTCGGCGGGTTCGGCGGGTTCGGCGGGTTCGGCGGGTTGGGGTGGGTCTGGGCGGGTTCGGCGGGTTGGGGTGGGTTGGGCGGCCTGGGTGGGCTGAGCCAAAGGGACCACGGAGGAACCGCCCGTCGCGGGTGTCCGATTGGGCCGTTCGCGGCTGTGACCGATGTTGCGGCGCATGCATGATCAATGAAGGCTGATACGGGTTCGGTCCGAGATCTCGGAGGTTCCGATGGTGACGGCAGCGGCAGGCGGGGCAGCGGGTACGTCGACGGGCGGCCAGGGCGTGCACGAGCTCGTCGGTGTGGCCACGAGCCCGCTCGGGGGGAGCACCACGGTCGTTGCCGTGCTGCGGTGGCTCCCGAGTGCGGCGTGGTTCGAGCTGTTCAACACGAATGCCGCGGTTCGTGCCGCGTTGGGCGATCTCGACCCCCATCTCGTGGGTGATCGGCTCGTGGTCACCGTGGCGCCGAACGAGGTGCGTGCCGCGGTGCAGTGCCTCAAGCTCGCGATCGACGTCGCCGACGGCGTCGACGAGCTGCGACGGTCAGCGGACACGTGATCGACCGGTGATCGACGCCGTCGCGGTGGATGCCTCCGGAGGGGCCGTGGTTGCCTGAGCCGCGGCTGAGCAGGGACCGCGGTCGGCGCTGGTCGGGTGTCCGGTCGGCGTCGGAGCCCGGTGCCGGTCACGGGGAAGCCGGGTGTCGGTCACGGGGAAGCCAGAAGACGATTCGGGTTCGGTGTCGAACCGATGTCGGACTGGGACGCGACGTCGCGTAACCTGCCCCGCTGATGATCGATCAGATCGAACGCATCCGACGCGAGGGCGAGGTGGCCATCACCTCGGCGGCCGACCTCGGGGCGCTGCGCGCCGTCGAGACCTCGGTGATCGGCAAGAAGGCGCCGCTCAACCAGCTCAAGAGGCAGCTGGGTGGACTCGACGCCGATGAGCGCCGAGCGGTCGGCGAGGCGCTGAACGAGGCCCGAACCGCGCTCGGATCGTCCGTCGCCGAGCGCCGTGGCCAGCTCGAGGCCGAGGCTCGTGACCGGCAGTACGCGGCCGAGCGCCTGGACTTGACCGAGGTTGCCGGGCCCGCTCGGCGTGGCCACCTCCACCTCGTGACCCAGACGAGGGACCGGTTGGAAGACGTGTTCGTGGGCATGGGCTTCACGGTGGCCGAGGGTCCCGAGGTCGAGACGGACTGGTACAACTTCGAGGCCCTCAACATCCCTGCCGCGCACCCGGCTCGGGGCATGTGGGACACCCTCTACGTCGACCTGGGCGATCCCGAGACCGTGCTGCTGCGCACCCACACGTCGCCCGTGCAGATCCGGGTGATGGAGTCCGAGGAGCCGCCCATCGCCATCGTCGCTCCGGGCCGGGTCTACCGCCGGGACACCGCGGACGCGAGCCACCTGCCCGTGTTCCAGCAGATCGAGGGCCTCGTCATCGATCGGGGTGTCACCTTCGCCGACCTCGCCGGCACGCTCGCCGCGTTCACCTCGGCCTACTTCGGCGGGGCGATCGACTCACGCTTGCGGCCGTCGTACTTCCCGTTCACCGAGCCGTCGGCCGAGTACGACATCAATTGCGTGGTGTGCGAAGGCACCGGTTGCCGGACCTGCCAGCACACGGGCTGGGTCGAGCTGGGTGGGTGCGGCATGGTCCACCCCAACGTGCTCGCGGCCGTCGGCCTCGACAGCGAGGAGTGGAGCGGGTTCGCGTTCGGCTTCGGCATCGATCGGCTCGCGCTCATGCGCCACGGCGTCGACGACATCCGCGAGCTCGTGGTCAACGACGTCCGCTTCCTGGAGCAGTTCTGATGGCCGACATGACTGCCGAACTGGCTGGGAAGACCCGGTCCATTCGGCGTACCTGTCCAGCCAGTACGCGAGATGAGGGTTGGCGATGAAGGTCCTGCTGTCGTGGTTGCGCGAATTCGCTCCCTTCGAGGGCGACCCGGTCGAGATCGGCAACCAGATGAGCGACCTCGGCATGGCCGTCGAGTCGATCGAGCACCTCGGCATCGGCCTCGACGGCATCGTCGTCGCTCGCGTGCTCGATCTCCGCCCGCATCCCAATGCGGACAAGATCCAGCTCGTCGACGTCGATCGTGGCGACGGCGAGGCCCTCCAGATCTGCTGCGGCGCGTTCAACATGGCCGTCGGCGACCTGGTCCCACTCGCCACGCTCGGCACGGTCATGCCCAACGGCATGAAGATCGAGAAGCGCAAGCTGCGGGGCGAGGTGTCCAACGGCATGTTGTGCTCGGCCTCGGAGCTCGGCCTCGGTGACGCCGCGGACCAGGAGGCCGGAATCAAGATCCTCGACCCCGGCCCGGGACCCGTGCCGGGCACCGACATCAAGCCGGGCACCGACATCAAGCCTGGCGACGACATCAAGCCGGGCACCGACATCAAGCCTGGCGACGACATCAAGCCGGGCGACGACATCAAGCAGGCACTCGGCATCCAGGCCGATGTGCTCTACGACCTCGAGATCAACCCCAACCGCCCCGACGCCATGTCGGTCGCCGGCGTCGCCCGCGACCTCGCGGCTCGGCTCGGCATCCCCTTCTCCATCCCGAAGCCGTCGATCTCGCCATCCCGGGTGGCGCCCGGACCGTCGGCCGCGAGCGCACGCCACGAGGCGGCCAGCCGCGACGTGTCCGATCTCGTCTCGGTCGAGATCGTCGACGGCGACCTGTGCGGCCGCTTCCATGCGCGTGTGCTGCGCGATGTCCCCACCGGCCCGTCGCCCGCCTGGCTCGCCAACCGGCTCACCGCGCTCGGGATGCGCCCCATCAACCGGGTCGTGGACGTGTCGAACTACGTCATGCTCGAGCTCGGCCAGCCCAACCACACGTTCGACCTGGCCAAGGTGGCGGGCGCCACGCTGGGCGTGCGCTGGGCGCGTGACGGCGAGACGGTCACGACGCTCGACGGGGAGGAGCGAACGCTCATCGCCGGAGACGGGGTGGTCGTCGACGGAAACGATGCCGTCATCTCCATCGCCGGGGTCATGGGCGGCGCGTCGACCGAGATCGACGACACCACCACCGACGTCCTCCTCGAGATGGCGTGGTGGAAGCCGATGGCGATCGCTCGAACCTCGGCACGTCTCGGGCTGCGCAGCGAGGCATCCATGCGCTTCGAACGGGGATCCGACCCTGAGATCATCGACCTCGCAGCGGACCGCTTCGTCGAGTTGCTGCTGGCCGACGGCGTTCCCCCGGGCGCCGATTCCCCGGGCGCCGATTCCCCGGGCGCCGATTCCCCGAGCGATGGTCCGGGCGCTTGTTCCGTCGTCCCCGGAGCGGTCGATGCCCGGGGCTCACTCACGTGCTCGCCCACCATCGACGTTCGCACCGCTCGGATCAACGGGTTGCTCGGAACCGACCTGACCGACGAGGAGATCCGCGACCTGCTCGTGCCCATCGGCTTCGCCGTCGAGATGGGCGAGATGCCGGGCGTCCAGCGGGTCACCGTCCCGAGCTTCCGGCCGGACACGGCCACCGAGACCGACGTCGCGGAGGAGGTCGCTCGCCACTACGGCTACTCGCGGATCGTCCCCACGATGCCGACGGCCAAGCGCATCGGCCGCCTCACACCCCAACAGGCCGACCGTCGCCTGGTCCGCCAGGTGCTCGTCGGCCTCGGCCTCGACGAGGCCCTCCCGAACCCGTTCGTGGCGCCGGACGACCTGACCAGGACCGGCAGTCCCGAGCGGGCCGTGGTGCTCACCAACCCCATGGCCGCCGAGGAGAGCGTGCTGCGCACGTCGCTGCGCCCTGGCCTGCTCGGCGTCGTCGCCCACAACGCGTCGCACCGCAACGTCGGCGTGCGGGTGTTCGAGATCGGCAAGGTGTTCCTGCGTTCCGGGGACCCGGATCGCCTGGGCCACTCGGATCGCCTGGGCCACTCGGATCGCCTGGGCCACTCGGATCGCCTGGGCCACTCGGATCGACCGGACCTGCCCGAGGAGCCGGAGCAGTTGGCCGTGGCGCTCACCGGATCGGAAGCCCCCGATGCGGTCGCCACGCTGCTGGCGTTGACCGATGTCCTCGCCGTCGATGGCGTGGCGATCGAGCAACGGGCCGTCGCCGGCCTGCACCCGACGCGGTCGGGGGACATCACGGTCGGTGGCGAGGTCCTCGGTGCGGTCGGGGAGATCGATCCGGCCGTGCTCGCGACGTATGACATCGCCGAGCGCGTCGCCTGGTTCGAGCTCGACCTCGGTCGACTCATCGATCGGGCTCATGGAGATCGGCCCTATCGCCACGTGAGCCGCTACCCGTCGAGCGACATCGACCTGGCCTTCGAGGTCGACGAGTCGTCGGCCGCGCGCGCCGTCGAGGATGCCATCCGCGAGGCTGGTGGCGACCTCGTGGTGTCGGTGCGCCTGTTCGACGCCTTCCGCGGGGAATCGGTGCCCGAAGGTGTCCGGAGCCTGGCCTACGCCCTGCGTCTCCAGGCCCCGGACCGCACGCTGACCGACGACGAGGTGGCCGAGGTGCGCACGCGGATCATCGCCGCGGTCGAAGGCGGGTTGCCCGCCAAGCTCCGCGCCTGATCGGTCTCTCGATCGCTCCAAATTGGCGGACAGGCCCGCCACACCGGCCGAGGGATCCGCCAATTTGGCACGGGCAGTTTCGGACAGGTTGCATAATCATACGGTAAGTCGTATGATGATTGGCATGGCCAAGGTCGGCATCATCGGGGCATCGGGGTTCACCGGAGCGGAGCTGCTTCGGCTCGCGGCGCGCCATCCCGACCTGGAGGTGGCGTTCGCCACGGGCGACTCCCAAGCGGGCAACGCGATCTCATCGCTCTACCCGAGCCTCGCGGGGGCCTATCCCGACTCCACCTTCGTGCCGTACACCGATGAACTGATCGAGGGGGTCGACCTCGTCTTCCTCGGGCTGCCCCATGGCGCTTCGCAGGCGATCGTCCCCTCCCTGGTCGACCACGGGGTGAAGGTGGTCGACCTCGCCGCCGACTTCCGGCTCGGCGACGCCGACCTCTACCCGACCTGGTACGGGGAGGACCACGTCGCCCCCGCGCTGCTCGATCGGTTCGCCTACGGGCTGCCCGAGTTGTTCCGGTCGAGCATCGAATCGTCCACCCTGGTCGCAGCGGCCGGCTGCTACCCGACCGCCTCCGCCCTCGCGATGGCGCCCTTGGTGTCGGCCGGTCTGGCCTTGCCGTCGGGCGTGGTCGTCGACGCCGCGAGCGGGGTGTCGGGCGCAGGTCGGGCGCCGAAGCCGAACACCACCTTCACCGCCGTCGACGAGGACTACACGGCCTACGGCCTCGTGAACCACCGGCACACCCCCGAGATCGAGCAGTCGCTCGCCCGGGTCGCGGGGGCGCGTGCCAGCGACGTCGACGTGCTGTTCACCCCGCACCTCGCCCCGATGAACCGGGGGATCCTTGCCACCTGCTACCTCCGGCCGACCGCCGCCGGTTCGGCGATGTCGACCGACGACCTGCTCGCGCACCACGCCGACTTCTACGCCGGCGAGCCGTTCGTCGTCGTCAGCGAGAGGTCGCCGTCCACGAAGGCCTCGCTCGGTTCGAACGTCGCCCACCTCACGGTCCGGGCCGATCCGCGCACCGGGTGGTTGATCGCCATCGCGGCCATCGACAACCTGACCAAGGGCGCATCGGGCCAGGCGGTGCAATGCGCCAACATCGTCCTGGGCCTGGACGAGACCGCCGGCCTCGACACCGTGGGGGTCTACCCATGAGCGTCACCGCGGCCCAGGGGTTCGTCGCGGCGGGCATCCATGCCGGCATCAAGGCGAGCGGCGACCGCGACCTCTCCCTCGTCGCCACGGCTGATGGCGTGCCCGTGCCGTCCGCCGGGGTCTTCACCTCGAACCTGCTCACGGCACCGCCGGTGCTCGTCTCGCGGGCGCACCTCGACACCACCGGAGGTCGGAGTGCGGCGGTCGTCCTCAACAGCGGTAACGCCAACGCGGCCACGGGCGACACCGGCATCGCCCACGCCGAGGCGATGTGCGCCACGACGGCCGCCGAGATCGGCTGCACGGCCGCCGAGGTGCTCGTCTGCTCGACGGGGCTGATCGGGATCCCGTTGCCCATCGACGTCGTCGTCGACGGCATCGCTCCGCTGGCCGCCGCTCGGCGGCCCGACGGCGGAGCCGAGGCCGCTGAGGCGATCCGCACCACCGATACCGTTCGCAAGGAGACCCTCGTCGAGGGTTCGACCTTCACGCTCGGCGGCATGGCCAAGGGCGCGGCGATGCTCGCCCCCAACATGGGCACCATGCTCGCCGTGCTCACCACCGACGCCGAGGTCACGTCCGCCGAGCTGTCCACCGCATTGCAGGTGGCGGTCGACGGGTCGTTCAACCGCCTGTCGGTCGACGGCTGCACCTCCACGAACGACACGGTGCTCGTGTTGGCCAGCGGTCGGCGGGGGCGGCCGGACCTCGATGAGCTCACCGACGCGCTCAGCGATGCGTGCCTCGACCTCGCCCAGCAGATGGCGCGCGACGCCGAAGGCGCCACCAAGTTCGTGCGGGTGACCGTCGGGGGCGCCGCGAGCGAGGGCGATGCCGAGAAGGCCGCTCGCCGGGTCGCGGACAGCCTGCTCGTGAAGTGCTCGTGGTACGGCGGCAAGGCCTACTGGGGGCGCGTCGCCAGCGAGCTGGGCAGCTCGGGCGCGGCGTTCGACCAGACCAAGGTGTCGGTCGCCTATGGCGGCACGGTGGTGTGCGCCGGGGGTGTAGCCGCCGATCACGACGTCGCCGCGGTCGAGGCCCACCTGTCCGGAGACTCGATCGAGGTGCTCTGCGATCTGGGCCTCGGCGACGGCGCCGCGACGATCCTCACCAACGACCTCACCCACGGCTACGTCGACGAGAACATGGGCGACTCATGACCGCTACGCCGGTGGTCGAGCCAGGTACCGCCACGGTCCTCATCGAGGCGCTGCCCTACATCCGGCGGTTCTGGGGTTCCACGATCGTCATCAAGTTCGGCGGCAACGCCATGGTCGACCCTGCGCTCGCCGACACCTTCGCCGCCGACATCGTGCTCCTCCAGTCCGTGGGAATCCGTCCTGTGGTCGTGCACGGCGGGGGCCCGCAGATCGGGGACCTCCTCGCACAGCTCGGCATGGAGACCGAGTTCCGTGACGGGCTGCGCGTCACCGACGCCGACACGCTCGACATCGCCCGGATGGTGTTGGTCGGCAAGGTGAACCGGGAGATCGTCTCGGCCATCAACGCCCACGGCCCGCTCGCCGTCGGCGTGTCGGGCGAAGATGCCGGGCTCATCGAAGCGAGCCAGCGCGATCCGGAGTTGGGGTTCGTCGGCGACGTCGTCGCGGTCAACCCCGCCATCATCGATCGACTGCTCGCCCAGAACCTGATCCCGGTGGTCAGCACCATCGGAGCCGACTCGTCCGGGCAGGCCTTCAACATCAACGCCGACGCCGTCGCGGGAGCACTCGCCGGGGCGATGGGCGCCGAGAAGGCCATCTACCTGACCGACATCGCCGGGCTGCTCGAGGACGTCGACGATCCGTCGACGCTGATCTCGGAGGTCACGAGCAGCGCGATCCTCGATCTCATCGCGTCGGGCGTGATCTCGGGCGGCATGATCCCGAAGGTCATGGCCTGCATCGAGGCGCTCGAAGCCGGTGCGAAGTCCGCTCACCTGCTCGACGGCCGGATCCCCCATGTGCTGCTCCTCGAGCTGTTCACCGACACCGGCGTCGGCACCATGGTGACCCGCTGATGACGTCCACCGAGGTGAGTCCCTTCATGAACAAGTACCCCGTGCCTGAGCGGCGGAGAGCGGGGGAGTCGTCGTGAGCTCCACCGAGGTGAGTCCCTTCATGAACACCTACCCAAGCGACCGGGTCACGTTCGTCCGCGGCAGCGGCACCGAGCTGTGGGACGTCGACGGCACGCGCTACCTCGACTTCCTCGGCGGCCTCGCCGTGGTGTCGCTCGGCCACGCCCACCCGGAGGTCGCCGAGGCGCTGAGCCACCAGGCCCGCACGCTGCTGCACGTGTCGAACCTGTTCGGCACCGAGCGCGGCGAGGAAGCTGCGTCCAAGGTCGACGAGCTCGTGGGTGGCGGGGGACAGGTCTTCTTCTGCAACAGCGGGGCCGAGGCCAACGAGTGCGCCATCAAGCTCGCCCGCAAGTGGGGTGGCCACGGCAGGTACCAGGTCGTGAGCGCCTACAACTCGTTCCACGGGCGCACGCTCGCCACCCTGCACGCCACGGGTCAACCCACCAAGCACGAGCCGTTCCAGCCGCTGCCCGAGGGCTTCCGGCACGTCCCCCTGAACGACGTCGACGAGCTCGCTCGAGCCCTCGACCCCACCGTCGCCGCCGTGCTGCTCGAACCGGTGCAGGGCGAAGGTGGCGTGTTCCCCGCCGACCCCGACTACCTGCGGGCCGTGCGCTCCCTGTGCGACGAGCGCGACGTGCTGCTGATCATGGACGAGGTCCAGACGGGCCTCGGTCGCACCGGCACGTGGTTCGGCTTCGAGTCGGCCGGGATCCGGCCCGACATCGTGACGATGGCCAAGGCGTTGGGCAACGGCTTCCCGGTCGGGGCGTGCTGGGCCCGGCGCGACGTCGCGTCCGCGTTCGAGCCCGGCGACCACGGCACCACCTACGGTGGCCAGCCGCTGGCTGCGGCGGTCGTGTGCACGGTCATCGACATCATGCGGCGCGACGACACCCCGGCGCTCGCCCGGACGGCCGGCGCGCGGCTCACGGCCGCGCTCGAGGGGTTGCCGCAGGTCGCAACCGTGCGGGGGAGCGGTCTGCTCCTCGGCGCCGAGCTGGTGGAGGGGTTCGACGCGCGCGTCGTCGCGGCGCGAGCGCTGCGGGCCGGCCTGGTCGTCAACGGCGTCACCCCGACGGCGCTGCGGTTCGCGCCACCGCTGCTCGTCACCGACGCCGAGGTCGACGAAGCGGTCGCGATCATCGGCGAGGTCCTCACCGACGTCGGCGCCGCGTCGCACCTCGAAGCCACGGAGGCATCCCCATGAGGCATCTGCTCGACATCGACGACCTCACACCCGTCGAGCTGGTCGAGGTGCTCGACCTCGCGGTCGATCCCGAGATGCCGCAGGTGCTCGACGGCAAGGGGATGGCCCTGCTGTTCGAGAAGCCGTCGTTGCGGACCCGGAGCTCGATGGAGCTGGCGGTCTTCCAGCTCGGTGGCCACCCGGTGTCGATCAAGCCCGACGAGGTCGGGCTCGATACCCGGGAGACGGTCGAGGACGTCACGCGGACGTTGGCCGGCTACCACGCGGCGATCGGGGCCCGGGTGTTCGAGCACGACAAGTTGGTGCGCATGGCCGCCGTGTCGTCGGTGCCGATCGTCAACCTGCTGTCCGACGATGCGCACCCGATGCAGGCCTTGGCCGATCTCCTGACGCTCCGTGAGGAGCTGGGTGATGTCGCCGGTCGGTCGATCGCCTACGTCGGGGACGGCAACAACGTCGCCCGGTCGCTGGCGCTGGCATGCGGCGCGCTCGGCATGGATGTGCGGGTCGCCACGCCCAAGGGCTTCGAGCTGTCCGCTCGCGACGTGGCGCTGATCGCGGGACGTGGCGTCGAGCTCACCCAGACCGACGATCCGTACGAGGGCGTCGCGGGCGCCGACGCCATCTACACCGATGTGTGGGCGTCGATGGGTCAGGAGGCCGAGGCCGGTCACCGTCGTGAGGCCTTCGCCGACTTCACGGTGACCGAAGAGCTCGTCGGCTCGGCTCACCCCGACGCGATCTTCCTGCACTGCCTTCCGGCCCATCGCGGCGAAGAGGTCACCGACGACGTGCTCGAGGGCCGACGGAGCCGAGTGTGGCGCCAGGCGGAGAACCGCATGCACGCGGCGCGCGGGCTGTTGGCTTGGATCCTCGCCGCCGGTCAGCGGGATGCAGCCGATCAGCGGGGAGCGAGCTGATGGCGGCCGACAAGGCCACCCCACCGAGCAACACCACCCGGCCCGAGCTGGCCAAGCTCGGCAAGCCCCAGCGCCAGCACCTCATCGCCAAGCTCATCGAGCAGCGGTCGGTGCAGAACCAGGTGCAGCTCGTGGAGCTGCTCGCCGAGGAGGGGTTCGTCGCCACCCAGGCGACGGTCTCGCGCGACCTCGACGACCTCGGCGCCATCAAGATCCGCCTGCCCGGCGGCGAGACCGGGTACGCGATCCCGGCGCTTCCCAAGGAGCAGCGCGCGCCTGAGGACCACCTGCGGCGGGTGTTCGGCGACTGGGTCGTCGAGGTGGCCGTGTCGCAGAACATCGTCGTCCTGCGCACGCCCCCGGGATCGGCCCACGTGGTCGGATCGGCCATGGACCGCGCCGGACTGCCCGAGACCATCGGCACGGTCGCCGGTGACGACACGCTGATGGTCGTCGTCGCCGAGGATGCCGATCCGCGGGAGGTCGCCACCCGGCTGAGCGAGCTGGCCGGCCTGTGAACACCTGGCCTGTGAGCATCGGGCCGCTGACGGTCGCTCCCACGCTGGCGTTGGACGCCGGGACCTCCAACGCCGAGACTGCCCACAGGAGCGTCGTCGGCCCGTCCGGCGCTCGTTCCGAACCGCTTCGAACCACACCTCCGAAACCTCCCGAAGGGAACTGCTGACGATGCCGAAGAGGGTCGTACTTGCCTACAGCGGCGGTCTCGACACAAGTGTCGCCGTCCGTTGGATGATCGAGAACTACGGCGTCGACGTCATCACCGTCGCGTGCAACCTCGGCCAGGAGGGCGACTGGGAAGGGCTCCAGGCCAAGGCGTTCGCCGCGGGTGCCAGCGAAGCCATCGTGGTCGACTGCCGCGAGGAGTTCGCCCGCGACTTCCTGGCACCGGCCATCAAGGCCAACGCGCTCTACGAGAACAAGTACCCGCTCGTCTCGGCGCTGTCTCGACCGGTCATCGTCAAGCACCTCGTCGCCGCGGCCCGCTACCACGGTGCCGATGCGGTGGCGCATGGCTGCACCGGCAAGGGCAACGACCAGGTCCGCTTCGAGGTGTCGACCCGTTCGTTGGCCCCCGACCTCGAGATCCTCGCCCCGGTGCGCAACTGGGGCATGACCCGCGAGGACAGCGTGCGGTACGCCGAGGAGCACGACATCCCGGTGCTGGCCACCAAGGAGAAGCTGTACTCCATCGACGACAACCTCTGGGGCCGCGCCATCGAATGCGGCGAGATGGAGGATCCGTGGGCCCGCCCGCCCGAGGGCGTCTGGGCGATGACGACGGTGAGCGCGGGGGAGAGCCGCGAGGTCACCATCGGCTTCGAACAGGGTGTCCCCGTTTCGCTCGACGGCGTCGCGCTGGCGCTGCACGACCTGATCATCGAGCTCAACGGCATCGTCGGCGCCTACGGCTGGGGCCGGCTCGACATGGTCGAGAACCGCCGCGTCGGCATCAAGAGCCGTGAGACCTACGAGGCGCCGGGCGCGCTCGCCCTGATCGAGGCGCACCGCGACCTCGAGTCCATCTGCCTCGAGCGGGACCTCTTCCACGAGAAGCAGCGCCTCGAGCCCCGCTGGGCCGACCTCGTGTACGACGGCATGTGGTACTCGCCGCTCAAGAACGCGCTCGACTCGTTCGTCGATTCGAGCCAGCAGCACGTCACCGGCGAGGTGCGCCTCCGCCTCGAGCCGGGCCGGTGCTACGTCGTCGGACGACGCAGCGACTACAGCCTCTACGACTACGAGCTGGCCACCTACGACGCGGCCGACACGTTCAAGCACTCCGATGCCGAAGGCTTCGTCCGCCTGTGGGGTCTCGGCCTCGCCACGTGGGCCGAACGCCAGTCGGCGAACGAGGAGTAGGCGATGTCGACGCTGTGGCACGGCCGCTTCGAAGGCGGGCCCGCCGACGAGCTCATGGCCTACACCGTGAGCCTGCCCTACGACCAGCGTCTTGCCGGTGACGACATCACCGGCTCGCGCGCGCACGTGCGGGGTCTCGGTCGTGCCGGGGTGCTCGACGACGGCGAGGTCCAGGCTGTTCTCGACGCGCTCGATGCCGTCGAGCGCGAGCTCGCGTCGGGCACGTTCGTGTTCGAACCCTCGGACGAGGACATCCACACCGCCGTGGAGCGTCGGGTCACCGAGATCGCCGGCGACGCCGGCGCGAAGCTCCACACGGGCCGGAGCCGCAACGACCAGGTGGCGACGGACCTCCGGTTGTTCACCAAGCGCGAGCTGCTCGAGATCGCCCGTCGGGTGTTCGCCTTCCAGGAGGTGCTGCACGCACGGGCCGTCGACGCGGGCGACGCCTACCTGCCCGGCTACACGCACCTCCAGCGTGCTCAGCCGGTGTTGCTCGCCCACCACCTGCTGGCCCATGCCTGGGCGCTCGGTCGCGACGTCGACCGTCTGCTCGACACCCGTGATCGGCTCGACGTCTCGCCGTTGGGAGCCGGTGCCCTGGCCGGTTCGTCGCTCGCGCTCGATCCCGCCTCGGTCGCCGAGGACCTCGGGTTCGCCGACGTGTTCGCCAACTCGCTCGACGCGGTGAGCGACCGTGACTTCGTCGCTGAGGCGCTGTTCGACCTCACGCTGCTCGGCATCCACCTGTCGCGCATCGGTGAGGAGGTCATCTTGTGGTCGACCGAGGAGTTCGGGTTCCTCGGGCTCGCCGACGAGTACAGCACCGGCAGCTCGATGCTCCCGCAGAAGAAGAACCCCGACATCGCCGAGCTCGCCCGAGGCAAGGCAGGTCGGCTCATCGGGAACCTGACCGGTCTGCTCGCCACGCTCAAGGCGCTCCCGCTCGCGTACAACCGCGACCTCCAAGAGGACAAGGAGCCGCTGTTCGACGCGCTGGACCAGGTCCGTCTCGCGCTCGCCGCGATGAGCGGCCTCATCGCATCGTCGACCTTCCGCACCGATGCCATGCAGGCCGCGGCTGATGGCCAGGCGCTCGTGGCGACCGATCTCGCCGAGTACCTCGTGGCCAACGGCATCCCGTTCCGTCGGGCGCACGCGGTCGTCGGCGCGCTGGTGCGCGAGTCGATCGAAGAGGGCACGTCGCTCGCCGAGCTGCTCGAGGACCACGGTGACTTCGGCAGCGATGCCCTGGACCTGTTGGAACAGGGCGCGTCCGTGCTCCGTCGCACCACGGCGGGCGGCGCCGGACCGCTGCCGATCGGCACCCAGTTCGAGCGCTTCGGGGCGCTCCTCGATGGGGAGCGATCCCGGCTCGGGCTCTGATCCCGATGCCGATCTCCGATGCGACGTCGTGAGCTGGCCGCGATCGACCCAGGGGCCCGACGGTGACCCGGGGCGAGCGGTTGGGGTCGTCCGACCGGTCCGCGGGCCACGGCCTCGAGCAGGTCCTCGATCCGGGCCGGGCGACGGTCGTCGATCGTTCCTTCTTCGCCCGGGACGCGCGGGCCGTCGCACCAGAGCTCCTGAACAAGATCCTCATCCGACGCGCCGCCGACGGAGTGGTGACCGCAGCCCGGATCGTGGAGGTCGAGGCGTACCTCGGTTCCGACGATCCCGCCGCTCACTCGTTTCGCGGTGAGACGCGACGGAACCGGACGATGTTCGGTCCTGCGGGCCACCTGTACGTGTACTTCACCTACGGCATGCACTGGTGTGCCAACACGGTGTGCGGGAAGGTCGGGGAGGGGACCGGTGTGCTCATGCGGGCGGGGGCGCCGCTCCTCGGCGTCGACGAGATGTTCGAGCGGCGGCCGGCAGCTCGCCGCGAGCGTGACCTGTGCAGCGGACCGGCGAAGCTGTGCCAGGCGTTGGGCGTCACCGGTTCCGACGACGGCCGCGACCTGTGTGACTCCGGGGAGCTCGGTGCCGGCACGATCGTGGTCCTCTCCGATGGCAGGCCGGCACCCGCGGATCCTGTCGTCACCACCCGGATCGGCGTGTCCCGGGGGATGGAGCATCCGTGGCGTTGGTATGTTCCGGAGGATCCCCATGTCTCCCGTCCCTGATCGTTTCCCCTTGGGCACGACCGGTGTGCCCGCCGCGCCGGGCTTCCCAGCTCCCGGGCGCTTCGAGCCGGGCTTCCCAGCTCCCCGGCGCTTCGAGCCGGAGCCCGCGCTGCTGGCATCGCTCGAGTCCGCCGAGCTCGACGGGCCCGACCAGGAGCAGGTGCGGACCGAGATGCTCGACCTCGCCCGGAGCGAGGTCGACTCGCTCCTGCGGACGTGTGAGCCGGGTCACTTCACGGGTTCCGCGCTCATCGTGGACGCCGCGGGCGAGCGCCTCCTCGTGCTGCTCCACGCCAAGGCCGGTCGCTGGTTCCAACCGGGAGGTCACGCCGACGGCGAGGCAGACCTCGGTGCGGTCGCCCGCCGGGAAGCGGAGGAGGAGACGGGGCTCGCCGACCTCGAGCCCTACGGCCCGGCGATCGACCTCGACATCCACCTGCTGATCCCCCGTTCGGGACCGGTGCACCGCCATCTCGACGTCCGGTACCTCTTCCGGGCCGCGGTCGGCGCCGAGGTTCGCGGCAACCACGAGTCCGAAGCGCTGCGATGGGTGACGCTCGACGAGCTGTCGACGCTGGACCCTGACGACGGCCTCCTGCGCCTCGCGGCGCGCGGGCTGGCGCTGGCTCGGGCCTGATCGCTTCCGGTGCGGTCTCGCCTGCGGCGAACCGAGGCATAGGTCGACGCCGGGACATCACCAACCGTCGACCCGCCCTTGCCCTCCGGACCCTTGTGCTCCGGCGGCGGTCGACTAGCCGAGGTCTTGGGGCGTGGCGCAGGACAGCATGCGGTTCGAGCGAGCGAAGCGGTCGATCGGCTCGGTGACCTGGTCCTTGTCCTTCTCGGTCACGTAGAAGCGGGCCATCGGGTCGGCGCGCAGCCGCTCGACGTAGCCGGTTCGGTCACCGAGGTAGGTGCGCCAGTCTCCGACCCACTCGATCCACATGGCGACGTCGCGGGGTGTGGCGGGTTGCAAGGCATCCAGCAGGTCGACCATCGATGCCAGCTCGACGTCGCTCCGCTCGATGACGTCGGCGCGTGCGGTGGCGGATTCCGCCTCGAACGCGGGAGGCAGGTCCTTGAGCTCGGCGACGGTGACCGAGCAGATCTGTTCCGCCTGGGCCGCGATCTCCGGGTCGTCGAGCGCATCGGGGAGCGGGCGACTCCCCGCGTAGAAGGCGTAGCCCCACACCGCGACGAGGAAGACGACCACGAGGAGCAGCAACACGCGGATCGCGGCCTTGCGCGGCCGTGACGTGGGCGCGTCGCCCTCGTCGGTCGGTCCAGCGGGATCGGCCGCCGCTCCGGTCGCCGTCGAGGCCGAGCTGTGTTGGTCCACGAACTCACTGTGCCGTCGTGGGGGGCGTGGTACCAAATGCGGGTGACGAACACGATCCCCCCCACGCCTCCCGTCCCCGCTTCGGGGGGTGGAGGCGCCGCCGTGCTCGACGACCTCGATGCCCGCGGGCTCATCCAGGACTCGACCGACCGTGACGCGCTGCGGTCCCGCCTCGACGAGGGGCCCATCACGGTCTATTGCGGGTTCGACCCGACCGCTGACAGCCTGCACATCGGTCACCTGGTCCCCCTGCTCCTGCTCCGCCGGTTCCAGCGACACGGGCATCGACCGATCGCGCTCGCCGGGGGAGCCACCGGCATGATCGGTGACCCGTCCGGGCGCTCGGACGAGCGGAACCTCCTCGACCGCGACGCCCTCGACCGCAACGTCGTGGCGATCGAGGCGCAGCTCCGCCGGCTCATCGACTTCGGCGACGGGCCGGGCCAGGCCCAGTTGGTGGACAACCGCCGCTGGACCGAACCGATCGGCATCCTCGACTTCCTGCGCGACGTGGGCAAGCTCGTCACCGTCAACACCATGCTGGCCAAGGAGTCGGTTCGCGCCCGCGTCGCGAGCGAGAAGGGCATCTCGTTCACCGAGTTCAGCTACATGCTCCTCCAGGCCAACGACTTCCGCTGGTTGCACGACGAGATGGGTTGCGAGCTGCAAGCCGGCGGATCCGACCAGTGGGGCAACATCACGGCGGGCATCGACATGATCCGCCGGACCTCGGGAGCCAGGGCGCACGGCCTCACCGTCCCGCTCATCACGCGCAGCGATGGCGCCAAGTTCGGCAAGACGGCGGCCGGCGCGGTGTGGCTCAGCGCCGAACGGACATCGCCGTACGAGTTCTTCCAGTACTGGATGAACACCGACGACCGCGACGTCGAGCGGTTCCTGCTCCAGATGACCCTCCTCCCGCTCGACGAGATCGCCGAACTGGTGCACCAGCACACGCGGGCTCCCGAGCAGCGGGTCGGACAGCGGGCCCTCGCCGCGGCCGTGACGGCCCTCGTCCACGGCGCGGAGGAGGCCGAGGCCGCCGAGCGGGCATCGGCCGACTTCACCAAGTCAGCGGGGGACCGCACCGCCGCCGAGCTCCAGGCGTTGGCCGACGAGCTGCCCACGACCTCGATCAACCGGTCCGAGGTCGTGGCAGGCGTCACACTCGTGGACCTCCTGGTGCGCACGGCCCTCGTGCAGTCGAAGGGGGAGGCCCGTCGGCAGCTCGACCAGCGAGGAATCTACGTGAACGACGAGCAGCAGTCGGGTGAACGTTCGATCACCGCGAAAGACCTGCTCCATGGCCGTTTCCTCCTGATCCGTCGAGGCAAGAAGGCCCGGCACCTGGTCGTCGTGGAACCCTGAGCCCGGAAAAACCCCCGTCTCGAGTTGGCGCGATCCTGTCGGGTGGTTAGAGTGCTCGTCCCGGCCAAGGCACCTGGTGCCCGGGTCAACCGGCTCCAAGAAAGATCAGGAGCCGATTTGACTGGCCGGAAAGCAGATCGGTAACCTGGTCTGCCGCTCAGGAAAGGGAAACCTGATCCGAGCGAGCAACACGGTCACCTCCTCGGAGGTGCACCACATGAGTCAGTCGAGCTCTGGCCACCGTGCCCTCTCGACGCTGCGCTCCTTGAAAACGGAATAGAGGACGAAAAAGCCAGTGCGGGCAATCGCCCGTGGCTCGGTAGCTCGGCTCACGACTTCGGTCGTGTGAGCGATCGACGAACGTGCGACTGTCTTTCACAAGTAATGAGCGTCTCTTTATGAGACCAATGCAATGAGCGTCTGTAACAAGACGTGCCAGTCAACCGAGGGGTAGCCACTCCGACGTTGGCTCTTCAAAATGATGATCGAATCGGCTTCGGCCGAGGAGGATCTTTTGACGGAGAGTTTGATCCTGGC
>CAZGEF010000048.1:22494-22681 GCA_964525005.1 uncultured Rhabdothermincola sp. | reverse complement strand
GGCAGAGCGGGGCTTGAAGCGGTTGAATCCAACCGGGGTCTCGGGCGGGGTCTCGTGTGGTTCGACCATGGCCGCAGGTTACGCCGCACCGCCGATGACGCCCCAGCCAGAATGGCCACGACATCGCGCCCATCTCCCGAACTGGCAGGCCAAAGCCGTCGGATACGACGGACGCTCCCTACCAGTT
>CAZGEF010000048.1:0-22394 GCA_964525005.1 uncultured Rhabdothermincola sp. | reverse complement strand
CGCCCTGGGTCCCGAACTGGCAGGCCAAAGCCGTCGGATACGACGGACGCTCCCTACCAGTTCGCCCTGGGTCCCGAACTGGCAGGCCAAAGCCGTCGGATACGACGGACGCTCCCTGCCAGTTCGCCGTGGGCATCGGGTCGGTAGCGTGTCGGCCATGACCGGCTCGTCCTGGTCGCTGGGTCACGGCGGCATGTTCCGGCGCTCGGCGATCGCCATCATCGCCGTACTCATCGTCCTGCTCGGCCCGCTCACCGCCGACGCGGCGACCGCGACGGCCACCACGACCACGACCGCCGCCGAACGCGAGCACGGCGCGGCGGCCTACCCGTTGCTCACCGGCCCCCAGTTCCTCGCCCTGTTCGACAACAAGGCCCTCCCCGACACGACCGGACCCGGCGGCCCGCCGCCCGCCATCACGGGCAACGGCGCGGCCGACGCCCGCATCCGATCCATCGCCGAGAGCCGCGGCTACCGGCGGCGTCCCGCCTCCACCGGCTACCTCGCCGGCATCGACGGCGTCTCCCTGCATCCAGCCGCAACCCACGCGCTGCACCAGCTCAAGAGCGCAGCGGCCGGCTCGGGCATCTCCATCCGGGCCGTGTCCGGCTACCGCTCCCCCGACACCCAGCGCAGCGCGTTCATGGGCCGCCTGGGCGCATCGCCCGCCCAGGTCGCCGCCGGCCAGGCCGATGGCGCAGTCCACGCCGTGCTCGAGTGGGTCGCTGCTCCCGGCTACTCGAAGCACCAGACCGGCTACGCCGTCGACCTCGTCCAGGGCGGGGGCAACGTCAACCAGTTCGTCGGCACCGCGGCGTTCGCGTGGATGTCGGCGGACAACTACCGCAACGCCCGGCGCTTCGGCTTCGTCCCGAGCTACCCGTTCGACGGAGGGGCGCAGGGGCCCAGCCCCGAACCATGGGAGTACGTCTACGTGGGCACCGACCTGTCGGGGGCGTCATCGCCGTTCGGCTCCTTCGAGCTGGCCGAAGGCGGCGGCTACGGCAAGGTCCGGGTCCGGGGTTGGGCCATCGACCCCAGCTCACCGGCCACCCCCATCGACGTCCACGCCTACGTCGGCGGACCTGCCGGCACCGCGGGCGCCGTCGTCACCGTGCTCGGACCTGCGAAGGAGAACCGCCCCGACGTCGCCTGGTCCTATCCCGACGCCGGGGCCGCCCACGGCTTCGACACCCTGGCCGGGAGCGGCAACCTCCAGGGACGGGTCCCCGTGTGCCTCTACGCCATCAACATCGGCGAGGGCTCCAACCGCCCGCTCGGCTGCCGAGACGTCACGCTCAGTCCCGGGCACCCGTTCGGAAGCCTCGACGCCGTCGAGGGGCTCCCCCACGCAGTCCGCATCCGGGGCTGGGCCATCGACCCCGACACGTCGGCTCCGGTCGAGGTGCGCATCTCGGTCGACGGCGGCTTCGTCGCATCGATCCGAGCCGACCGTCCGCGGCCCGACGTCGGCGCGGCCTACCCCGCGCACGGTCCGAACCGGGGCTTCTCCGCCGACGTGATCGCACCGCCGGGAATGCGCGACGTGTGCGTCCGGGCCATCAACACCGGCGGCACCACCGGTGACAGCCCGCGGCTCGGCTGCCGGTCGGTGTGGGTGATCGACCCCGACGCCGCCTTCCGCGACCTCCTGAGCACCGACCCCTTCCACCCGGCCATCGCGTCGATGGCCGACCGGGGTGTCGTCGGCGGCTATCGGGACGGGACGTTCCGACCGACCGCCCCGGTCACCCGCCAGGCCGCCGTCGCCTACCTGTACCGCATCGCCGGCTCCCCGGCGGTCGCAGGCACCTCACCGTTCCGCGACGTCGGGCCCTCACACCCCTTCGCCGACGCGATCGCGTGGGCCGCCACCTCCGGGATCACCGACGGCTACGGTGACGCCACCTTCCGCCCTGCCACGCCCGTCACCCGCCAGGCGTGGCTCGCCATGGCGTGGCGCCTGGCCGGCCGGCCCGAGCCCACCCCCGGTGCCCCCCGATTCCGCGACGTGGGACCGTCGCACCCGTTCGTGGTCCCCATCGACTGGGCCGCGGGGGCAGGGGTCACATCGGGGTACGCGAACGGGACGTTCCGACCGACCGCCGCCGTCACCCGTCAGGCCGCCGCCGCCATGTTGAGCCGCACCGGGCTCTGATCGACCCGACCGAGCGATCGTGCACCCGGCCGTGATCGCACGGTTGGGTCATGGTGAGCCCCGGAGACCCATCGCTGCCGCGCCTCGACGGACGGACGTTCGGGGACGCGAGCGACGTGCACCACGGCGATGTGGGGCCGACACCACGTTCGAGCGCCTCGAGGACGGCGGGACCGTGTGGGCCGGGCACCGGGGAGGATCGATCCGGGCGGGGTTCCTGGTCGGGACCCGCCACGGCGACCGCCTCGACTTCCGATACTCCCACCTCAGCGTCGACGGCCACGCCACGAACGGCCACGCCACGACGGCCACGCCACGACGGCCTGCTCGAGTGCCACGAGTCGTGGGGTTGGGAGAGCCGGCCGGGTCGGGGTACGAGCACCATCAGAGAGCAGCCGGCCCGACCGCCCGGTGCCACCGGGGCCGGACCACGTCGATAGGGTTGCCGGGGATGGCCCCGACGCCCCGACTCGGATCCCGCGCGACCGGTCCAGGCGTCGCCGGGTCACCGACTCGACCATCGGCCGGGTCACCGACTCGACCATCGGCCGGATCACCGATCATCGAGGCCCACGGCGTCGTGAAGCGGTACGGCGCCAAGACCGTCCTCGACGGCGCCACCTTCTCGATCGAGCACGGCATCACGGGGCTGCTCGGAGCGAACGGTGCCGGCAAGACCACGCTCATCGGCATGACCCTGGGCCTCCACCGACCCACCGATGGCTCGCTGCGCGTGCTGGGACTCGACCCCCACAAGGCCGGGCCCGACGTCCGCGCCCGCATCGGCTACTCCCCCGAGCACCACACCCTGCCCGGTGACGTGCACGCCCACGACCTGGTCCGCCACGTCGCCGAGATCCACGGCCTCCCGCGTCGCGACGCCACGTCGCGGGCCAGCGATGCCCTGTGGCAGGTCGGCCTGGGCGAGGAGCGGTTCCGACCGATCGCCACCATGTCCACCGGCCAGCGCCAGCGCGTCAAGCTGGCTCAGGCCATCGCCCACGATCCGGGCCTCGTCCTGCTCGACGAGCCCACCGACGGGCTCGACCCCGTCCAGCGCGACGACATGCTGGCGCTCATCCGGCGAATCGGCACCGAGTACGGCATCGACATCGTCCTGTCGTCCCACCTCCTCGAGGAGATCGAGCGCATCTGCGACAGCGCCGTGATCCTCTCCGAAGGCAGGGTCGCGGCGTCCGGTGCCATCACGGAGCTCACCACCGACGTCGGGCGCGCCATCGTCGTCGACGTGGTCGATCGGGTCGACGAGGCGCGCGCCGCGCTGGTCGAGCGCGGCGCGACCGTGACGGTCGACCGCACCCGCCTCACCGTCAGCCGCGACGACCTCTTCGAGGACGACCTCGCCGACCTGGTCCGCGAGGCGCTCGTCGCGAGCGGCGCGGGCGTCCGACGCCTCGGTCCCCGACGGGTGAGCCTCGAACAGGTCTTCCTCGAGGTCGGGACGTGAACCACGACGACGGGGTCGGCGAGGCCGGCCGAGGGAGCAGCCCGTTCGAACCCGGCACCGCTCGCATCCTCGATCGCGGCTACCGGTCCTTCACCGGGCGACGAACCGGGACTCGAGGCGCGATCCAGAGCCTGGTCAAGCACAGCGTCCAGCGCGTGCTGGGGATCAAGCGCAACGCATGGACCAAGGTCCTGCCGTTCGCCACCGCCTTCCTCGCCTACGTCCCGGCCATCGTCTTCGTGGGCGTCACCGTGCTCGTCGGCGACCTCCTCGAGCGTGCACCCGAGGTGATCCCCACCTACGGCGAGTACTACTTCTTCGTCTCGGCCGCCATCATCGTGTTCACCGCGTTCGTCGCCCCGGAGCTGCTGTGCCCCGATCAGCGCAACGGCATGCTCGGCATCTATCTGGCGTCGACGCTGACCCGCAACACCTACCTCCTCGCCAAGACGATCGCCGTGAGCTTGGTGCTCGCCATCGTCACGCTCGGTCCGCCGCTGTTCGTGATCGTCGGCCGCACCATCGCCGGCACCGGCCCGGAAGGGCCCCGGCAGGTCGCCAGCCTCCTCGCCCGCGCCACGCTCAGCGGCGTCCTGCTGGGGTTGCTGTACGCGGCGGTCAGCCTGGCCATCTCGGCGATGACCACCCGGAAGATCGCGGCGTCGGCCGCCATCATCTTGTTGATCGCCGGATCAGCCATCGTGAGCAGCGTCCTGGTCGAGGCTGCGAACAGCAGCCGGTTCCTCTTCCTCGTCAACCTCGTCAACATGCCGTTCGAGCTCGTCCTGCGCATCTACGGCGAGGGCAGCTCCATCGGCCCCGCCGGGGCGATGACGACGTCGGAGCTGGTCGTCGGCTACCTCGCGTGGGTGCTGCCCTGCGTCCTCATCGTCTGGACTCGCTACCGGCGCATCGAGATCACCCGATGAACGATCACCCGATGAACGATCGCCCGATGAACGACCGGCCGAACGACCGGCCTCCTCCCCCGCCGGGCCCCACCCGAGCACGGGAACCGAGCCCCGCGCCCACCGATGCCCCGATCGTCGTCGAGCGCGTGTCCAAGTGGTACGGCGACCTCGTCGCCGTGTCCGATGTGTCGTTCCACGTCGAGCGAGGCGTCACCGCGCTGCTCGGCCCGAACGGGGCGGGCAAGTCGACGATGCTTCGCATGCTCGCCGGGCTCACCCCGCCGTCGCAGGGGACGGTGCGCATCCTGGGGTCGGACCCGCACCGGGACCTCGCGCTCACCGGCAGGATCGGCCTGGTCCCGCAGCAGGAGACCACGTTCGAGGTACTCACGGCCTTCGAGTTCGTCGAGCTCGCCGCCAAGCTGCACCGCCTCCCCGACCCCGCGGCGGCGGCGCGGCTCGCGCTCGACGTCGTCGAGCTCGACCCCGGCAGCCGCCAGAAGGTCCGCACCTACTCGAAGGGCATGCGCCAGCGCGTGAAGGTGGCCCAGGCGATCGTGCACCGCCCCGAGGTGATCGTCCTCGACGAGCCGCTCACCGGGCTCGACCCGCGTCAACGGCTCCACATGATCGACCTGTTCCAGCGCCTCGGGGCGAACGACCACTGCGTCATCGTGTCCAGCCACGTCCTCGACGAGGTCGAGCGCTTCGGTTCGCGCGTGCTCGTCATCGCCCAGGGACGGCTGGCCGCCGAGGGCGACTTCCGCGCCATCCGCGACCTGATGGACGATCGACCCCACCGCATCCGCATCCGGACCGACCAGCCCCGTGCCGTGGCAACCGGGCTGCTGGCGTCCGGTGCCGTGCTCGCCGCCCACCTCACCGGCGTCGACCGGGTCGAGGTCGAGACCGACGACGTGGACCTGTTCCGCCACACCGTGGCGCGCGTGAGCGCGCAGCACGACGCCCGGCTCTTCGAGGTCACCCCGCTCGACGACGACCTCGAGAGCGTGTTCAAGTACCTGGTCGGCCGGTAGACGGTCGTCACGACACCATGATCCCCACGCTGTACCGACTCATGCTCCGCACACAGGTCACGAGAGCCCGGGTGCTCGCCATGGCCGGTCTCGGCATCGTGTCGCTCATCGTCGGCTTCGCCGTCGGCCAGGCCGACGCGGTCGACCCCATGCGGTCGGCGACCGGGTTCGTGAACACGTTCGGGCTGAGCCTGCTCGTGCCGGTCGCCACCCTCGTGTTCGCGTCGGCCGCCCTCGGCGACCTCACCGAGGACGCCACGCTCGTGTACCTCTGGCTCCGTCCCGTGGCCCGCTGGCAGGTGATCACGGCCGCGACCTTGGCGAGCCTCACGATCACCTGGCCCGTGGTCGTCGTCCCGCTCGCACTCGCCTCGTTGCTCGCCGGTGGGGGTGCGGAGCTGGCCCTCGGGGCGATGGCATCGGCGACCGCTATCATGATCGCCTACGCCGCGCTGTTCGTCGCGCTCGGACTGCGGGTGAGACGGGCCTTCATCTGGGGCCTCGTCTACATCTTCGTGTGGGAGGGTTTCGTCGCCCGGGCCAACACGAGCGCCGCCCGTCTCGCCATCCGCTCGTACGGGTCGTCGATCCTGAGCGATGCCACCGGCGTCAGCCTGCGCCTCGCCGACTTCACGGTGGCATCGTCGTGGGCGGTTCCGCTGGTGGTCGCGTCGGTCGCGGTCGGCTATGCCAGCTGGCGCCTGTCGACCCAGGACATCCCGTGACCCAGGACATCCCGTGACCCAGGACCGCTCGTTGCACCAGGACCGCTCGTGACCAACGCCGACTTCGAGGACCTGACCCCGACCGGCGCACCGACCTCGGCCGGGGTGCCCGCGCCGTCTCTCAACCGGGAGATCGTTCGTCTCGCCGTTCCCGCTCTGGGTGCGCTGCTCGCCGAACCCCTGTACGTGCTGGCCGACACCGCGGTGGTCGGACACCTGGGGATCGACCCCCTCGCCGGCCTCGCCATCGCCAGTGCCATCCTGCTCACGACCTACTCCATCTTCATCTTCCTCGCCTACGGCACCACCTCGACCGTCGCCCGCTACGTCGGGGCCGGCGACGAACGTGAGGCGGCTCATCACGCGGTGCAGGGACTGTGGATGGCCCTCGGCATCGGTGTCGTGCTGGCCGCCGCCCTCGCCGCGTGCTCGGGTCCGCTCGTCGACCTGCTCGGGGCGACCGGGGCCGTGCGAACCGAGGCCCTCACCTACCTGCGGATCAGCCTCATAGGGATCCCGGCGATGCTGCTCGTGTTCGCGGGGACGGGGTACCTCCGAGGCTTGCAGGACACCCGCACCCCGCTGTTCGTGGCCATCGGCTCCGCGACGGCGAACTTCGTGCTCGAGCTCGTGCTCATCCACGGCTTCGACTTCGGCATCGGCGCCTCGGCGCTCACCACCGTGATCGCCCAGTGGGGCGCGGCCGCCGTCTACGTGATGTGGGTGACCCGCGCCGTGCGCACCCACCGAGTACCGCTCGGCCCCGACGCACGTCGCCTCGCGCGGCTGGCCGTGCTGGGCCGGGACCTGTTCATCCGCACCATCGCGCTGCGCGCCGCGTTCGTCGTCACCACCGCGGTGGCGGCGCGCATCGGCTCGCCCGAGCTCGCCGGGCACCAGATCGCGTTCGAGCTGTTCGCCTTCTGCGCCATGGGTCTCGACGCGCTCGGCATCGCCGCCCAAGCGATGATCGGTCGACTGCTCGGGGCCGGCGACGCCGAGGGTGCGCGGGCAGCGGGTGACCGGCTGATGAGCTGGGGGGTGATCTGTGGATCGCTGGTCGGCGTCGTGCTGCTGATCGTGCGGGTGCCCCTGGCCGCCGTCTTCACCGGCGACGTCCTCGTCGAGCAGCTCGCCGCGTTCCTGGTCGTGCTCCTCGCCGTCTCGATGCCCGTCAACGGTCTCGTGTTCGCGCTCGACGGCATCCTGATCGGCGCCGGCGACGTGCGGTTCCTCGGGTGGACGACGCCGTTCATCGCCTACGTCTACGCCATGACCGCCTGGCTCGTGCTCGTCTACGACGGCGGGATCGGCTGGCTGTGGGGCGCGCTCATCCTCTTCATGGTGATGCGGGGCGTCGCGCTCGTCTGGCGGTACCTCACCGACGGCTGGATCCACCTCGGCACGCCCGGCTCACCGGACGAGACCGACATCGCCGACCCGCTCGTCGTGCCCCAGGAAGACCTCGCCTTCTAGACGGGTCGAGCAACGCTCCCGACCTCGGCGGTGCCCCGGCGTTGCGGCCGCGGCGTCGGCGGTGTTGCGGTGCCCGGGTGTCGGGTCGCTCAGGATCGCAGCGACCCGATGCCGAGGCTACCTCCGCTGGTGTCGGCCTCACCGCCCGGCTCCACCAGCGCCACCTCGCCATCGAGATCCACAGCGACAGAGGCCGCCTCCCGCGCGAGCGGGTTCAGGGTGGGTTCGGCGACCTTGTGCAGCGTGTTCTCGTCGGTGTGGGCGAACGGTTCGGTGCGGTCCGCGGTGACCAGGGTCGTGTCGGAGAAGTAGGTCCAGCTGCCATCGGGGTTGACCGTGATGCGCAGGTGGAACTCGGTGGTGCGGAACGCCTCGATGAGGAACGGGTTCGACAGGATGCCGAAGTCGAGCTCGCCCTCCGTGGCGTGCACCTCGAACTCGGTGGCATCCGGTTCGGCCTCTCCCGCCGCGAGGACGACCTGGCCGCGCGGGATCGCGACGGTGTGCAAGATCCGGTTCCGTGCCGGCTCCCACAGCCAGTACCCGACTTGGTCGTGGAACGTGCCGACCTCGCCGGGCTTCACGATGTGGGTGTGGTAGCGCAGCCCGTAGAAGAGCTGAGGTCCGTTGGTCTGCTTGTCGGCGGGCTGCGCCTCGTACCGCTCGACGTACTCGCGCTCGTCAGGGTTCGGTCCGCCCTCGACCGGGTGCACGTTCGCGCCGGGCGAGCCCTCCCAGATGCCGGCGAGCGCCCGGAGGGGCCCGAGGTTGGCGAGCGTGTCGGCCGAGGCCTCGGGCTCGGTGTAGATGTCGGATCCGTACGACGTCGTCACGGCGCAGACAGTAGTGGCCGATGTCGGGCCCGCCGTCCCGACATCGACGAACTGGCTGGACACATACGTCAAATGGCCCGGGTCTTCCCAGCCAGTTCGGCAGGGATCGTTCCGTCAGTCGCCGACACGAACACCGAGGTGCCACCCTGACAGACAGGGCCCTGCTCGCACGCCGGCTCGATCACGTCGATGAACGCCGCCTCGCCGGCGTCCTTGCCGACGTTGCCCGTTCCCCACGCCACGACTCGGTACGTCATCGCCGGGCCCCATCGGGCCGAACCTAGGCTGGCCCCCGTGCCGAACCGGTCCTCGCCATCCACCGCCGTCGAACCGTCGAGCCCACGTCCGACGGCGGCCGTCATCGGTGGCGGGCCAGGCGGGCTCATCGCTGCCGAGGTGCTCGCCACCGCTGGTGTCGACGTCGCCGTCTACGACCACATGCCCTCGATGGGACGCAAGCTGCTCCTCGCCGGACGGGGCGGGCTGAACCTCACGCACGCCGAACCGCTCGACGACCTACTCGACCGGTACGGCGAGGCCCGGGTGCGCCTCGAACCCGCGATCCGGGCCTTCGACCCCGGTCAGCTGCGGGCGTGGTGCGCCAGCCTCGGCGAGGAGACCTTCGTCGGGACCAGTGGCCGGGTGTTCCCCACGTCCCTGCGGGCCACGCCGCTGCTGCGGACGTGGTTGCGCCGGCTGAGCTGGCTCGAGGTCGAGCTCCGCCCCCGCCACCGGTGGACCGGATGGAACGACGACGGCGAACTGCGGTTCCGAGCGGGAGACGTCGACGACGACGTCGTCGCCCACCCCGACGTCACCGTCCTCGCCCTCGGCGGCGCGAGCTGGCCGCGTGTCGGCTCGGATGGCAGCTGGGTCGACCTCGTCGCCGCGCAAGGCATCTCGGTGACACCTCTCCGCGCCGCCAACAGCGGCTTCACCACGCCGTGGACGGCGGTGTTCCGCGAAGAGTTCGCCGGCAAACCGTTGAAGAACGTCGCACTGTCGATCGAAGGCGTCTCGGCGCGGGGCGAGGCGATGATCACCGACTCGGGGATCGAGGGCGGTGCCATCTACGCGCTGGGCCGCGAGATCCGTGCGGCCATCGAGTCCGACAGCCAGGCAACCATCACCGTCGATCTCCTCCCCGACCTGGACGAGGAGGAGGTCCGGGCGCGCCTGGGACGCCGCCGCGATCGCGACTCGGCGTCCACCGCGCTCCGGCGGACGCTCGGGCTCCAACGGGTGGCGATCGGCCTGCTCCGGGAGGCGACGGGCAACGAGCTCCCCCGCAAGAAGGCGCCGCTCGCCGCGCTCGCCAAGGCGGTGCCGATCCACCTCCTCGCGCCGTCGCCCATCGACCGGGCCATCTCGACGACGGGCGGCATCGCCCTCGACGAGGTCGACGACGACTTCATGCTGGTCCGCAGGCCTGGGGTGTTCGCCGTCGGCGAGATGCTCGACTGGGACGCACCGACCGGCGGCTACCTGCTCCAGGCCACCTTCAGCACGGCCGTCGCGGCGGCCCGGGGCGCGCTCGGACGACTGCGCTGACCGCGCTGCTGCTCGGGGCCGCCGGGCGCAGCACCTGCGGCCTCGGACCACCGGGACGTGGCCCGAAACCGCTCGGCGCGCCACGAGGTGCCGCTCAGCAGGCCGTCCACCGGTCAGGCGGCCGAGCTCGAACAGCCGTGATCAGACGCTCTGGGCGCCGCGGACGAGGTGTCCCGGGCGGGCGCCCGTGTCCTCGCCGGCGCGGAACGTCACCTGGCCCGACTTGATGGTCGCCACGTAACCCTCGGGTCGCTGGAGCAGGCGTCGACCGCCGGCGGGGAGATCCGCGGTCACGTAGGGCGGCAGCAGGCGCAGGTTCTCGTAGTCGATGACGTTGAGATCGGCGAGCATGCCCGGCGCGATCGTGCCCCGGTCCTCGAAGCCGTAGAGCCGGGCGGTGTCGTGCGTCTGCTTCTTGACCACCCACTCGAGCGGCAGCGTCTCACCCCGGGTACGGTCCCGCGTCCAGTGCGTGAGCATGAACGTGGGCTGCGACGCGTCGCAGATCACCCCGCAGTGGGCGCCCCCGTCGGACAGACCCGCCGCGGCCCGCGGGTGCAGGAACATCTCGCGCACCGGATCGAGGCTGCCCTCGGCGTAGTTGAGGATCGGCACGTAGAGCAGGCCGTGCCCGTCGTCGGCGAGCATCGCGTCGTAGGCGACCTCGAGCGGAGGCCGGCCCGATGCCTCGGCCAATCCCGCGAGCGAGCGCTCGTGCGACGGCTCGTAGTCGGGCGGATCGCCGAGCAGGTACGTACGGCCGTAGGCGCGTTCGAGGTTCTCGGCCGCGAACCCTTCGGGCTGCCAGCCGAGGATGGCGTCGCGCACCTCGGTCGTGCGCAGCGCAGCGACGAGCTCCTCCTCGGACAGGCCCCGCTCCTTGAGCTCGCGGTAAGGAGGGAACGCGTCGAACAGGCAGTAGGTGGTGAAGTGGCCCCCGAGCAGACCGGTGGCCCGGCCCGCGACCTGGGGCCAGATGTCGGCCCCGTCCTCGACCGCGGCGAGCGACTGGTCCATCATCTCGCGCCACAGGTCCGGCGCGGAGTCGACCTGGATCAGAGCGAACGAGACCGGGCGGCCGATGGCGGCCGAGAGCCGGCGCATCCAGTCGACTTCCTTCGTCGGCGCATCGATGTCCTCGCCCGCCGAGCCCGCCGGCGCGAGCTCGAAGATGCCGGCGTCGAGCTCGCCGAGCGCCTCGCCGATGCCGAACAGCTCGTTCTCGGCGGCGAACGTGCCAGGCACGGGCTCGCCGTCGATGGCGACGTGAGCGATCGTGCGCGACGTCGAGAAGCCGAGCGCGCCGGCCTCGATGGCGTCGCGCACGATGTGCTTCATCTGCGCGATGTCGTCGGGCGTAGCGGGCTCGTTGCGCGCCCCCCGCTCCCCCATCACGTACGTGCGCACCGCGCCGTGGGCGATCTGGGTGCCGATGTCCATCGTCCAGCGCTTCTTGTCGAGCGCGTCGAGGTACTCGGGGAAGGTCTCCCACTCCCACTCGATGCCCTCGGACAGGGCGGTGCCGGGTATGTCCTCGACGCCTTCCATCAGACCGATGAGCCACTCGCGCCGCTCGGGCACGACGGGAGCGAAGCCGACCCCGCAGTTGCCCATGACCAGCGTGGTCACGCCGTGCCACGCGGTCGGGGCGAGCACGTCGTCCCAGGTGACCTGACCGTCGTAGTGGGTGTGGATGTCGACCCAGCCAGGCGTGACGAGCAGCCCGGTGGCGTCGACGTCCTCGGCGCCCGGGCCCAGGTCGGGCCCGACCTCGACGATGCGCCCGTCGGTGACGCCCACGTCGCCGACGAACGAGTCGGCGCCCGTGCCGTCCACGATGGTGCCGTTGCGGATGACGAGGTCGAACATGACGGGTTCCCCTGTGGTGCGAAGGACGTGAGATCAGCGGCGTGGTCGTCACCGCGTGCGGCCGCGACGCTCCCCCGGAGCTGGGGGTCATCGTCGCATGGGGCCACCGCAACCTGGAAGCCTTTGCGCACTGCAAGGCCCCTGCTCGCCCAACATCCTCGACCGTCGTTCGTGTATGGGAACACGATCAACGTGCGTGGACACGTACGCGACGGTTCAGTCGGGGCCGGCGGCGTGCCGGTCGACGAGCCCGGCCGTCACGCGGTCGGCGTAGGCCCGGGCCCGACGGCCGAGCGCCGTGATCTCCGAACCGGCGACCGGTTCGTCGAACCCGATGACGTTGATGCTCATGTCGACGTCGCCGTCGCGGCCGTAGACGGGCGCCCCGATGTCGTGGATCAGGTACCGCTGGTCGGGATCGATCTCGGTCAGGTGGTGCTCGCCGTCGGTGTGGTCGTCGAGCATCCGGTGGAGGCGCTTGTCCCGATAGGGCGACGGGCGGTCGTCGATCGCCGCGACCAGCTCGGTCTCGGCGGTCGTCGGCTGCACCTCCACGATGAACCCCGCCTCGCGGATCGTGGCGCGCTGGTCGTGGTAGCGGTCGACGCGCCACGGATCGAGCGGCGTGCTCGCCAGCCACGCCTCGAAGCCGGCGTCGTCGTCGAACACGAAGAACATGAGCCCGAGCGGCGGCACCAACGGGAACGACTCGCCGACCCTGATGCCGGGCACCCGCGCACGGCGCGGCCACGTGTACTGCACCAGACGAGCGTGGTCGCCCTCGCGGGCGAAGCAGAAGCAGGGACGGTCGAGCTCGACGGTGAGGTCCTCCATCACCTCCCGGGCGATCGCGAGACCGGGGTCGCGGGCCGCCGCGACCGACCCCGGGGCGACGAGACCCGGGCCGAGGTCGTAGCGACGGGTCTCGGGTGACCGCACGACGAAGGCCGCGTCCTCGAGGACGGCGAGCACGTGCACCGTCGTCGCCTGGTCGATGCCCAGGGTCCGGCCGATCTCGGTCATGGTGAGCGGTGCCGGGGACCGACGCAGCAGGTCGATGATCGCGACGACGCGGTCGGCCTGGCGGGCGGGTCTGGACACGGTCGAAGCGTAGGCACGCCGACATCGGCGGGCCCGGCCCCCGGGAGGCTCGGCCCGCCTCCGGTAGGTTCCAGATGTGGCGACGACCGACTGGAACCCTCTCCTCAAGGACGAGTTCGACAAGCCCTACTGGGGTGAGCTGCAGGCGTTCGTCTCCGCCGAGCGCGAACGGGGACCGGTCTACCCGCCGGCCCGCCTGGTGTACTCGGCGCTGCACCAGACCCCGCACGCGGGGGTGAAGGCGGTGATCCTCGGCCAGGACCCGTACCACGGACCGGGCCAGGCCCACGGCCTGTGCTTCTCGGTGCAGCACGGCGTGCGCCAACCGCCGTCGCTGGTCAACATCTTCAAGGAGCTGGAGTCGGACCTGAGCATCGCGCCGCCGAACCACGGCTGCCTCGACGCCTGGGCCACCCAGGGCGTGCTGCTGCTCAACGCCACGTTGACCGTGCGGGGCGGCCAGGCGGCGTCGCACCAGGGCCACGGCTGGGAGAGGTTCACCGATCAGGTGATCCAGGTCGTGAACGAGAAGGACGAGCGGGTCGTGTTCATCATGTGGGGCGCGTCGGCCCGCAAGAAGAA
The DNA here is from genome assembly GCA_964525005.1 of uncultured Rhabdothermincola sp. Taxonomy (GTDB): domain Bacteria; phylum Actinomycetota; class Acidimicrobiia; order Acidimicrobiales; family Acidimicrobilacustridaceae; genus CAZALT01. The sequence goes on along the minus strand of CAZGEF010000048.1, from coordinate 8,683 downwards.
GGCGCTCATCGACACGACCCGCCACGCCGTCGTCGAGTCGCCCCACCCGTCCCCGCTGTCGGCCCACAACGGCTTCTTCGGCAGCCGCCCCTTCTCGCGGACCAACGAGCTGCTCGTCGCCGCGGGCCGGGACCCGATCGACTGGTCGATCCCCGATACCTGATCTCACCGAGCTGGCAGGGCTTCCACCCCTGCACCGAACGACCCCTGCACCGAACGACCCCTGCACCGAACGACGACCTGCCAGCTCAGCGATGGCGGCGACGTCGACGTCGCCGACGTCCAAGGCTCGTGGATCGGACCCGCCCGGGGATCTGGCAGGATCGGCAGCCGTGTCCCTCGTGATCTCGACCGCCAACGTCAACGGATTGCGCGCCGCGGTGCGGCGCGGGATGGGGCCGTGGCTCGCCACCGCCGCGCCCGACATCCTGACGATGCAGGAGGTCCGTGCTCCCGACGAGCTGGTGTCCGACCTGCTCCACGGTGCGACGTCGGACGACACGCCGTGGCACCTCGCCCACGTCGAAGCTGAGGCCAAGGGCCGCGCCGGTGTTGCGGTGGCGAGCAGGCTGCCCTTCGTCGAGGTCGTCTCCGAGATCGGTCCGCGCCGGTTCAAGGGTTCGGGCCGGTGGGTCGAGGCGACGGTCGACACCAGCAGCCTCCCCTCGGGCCCGGGGGACGGTCGGCCCCTCACCGTGATCTCGACCTACGTGTTCACCGGCGACACCGCCGACGAGGACCGGATGACGGAGAAGCTCGCCTTCCTCGACCGGGCCATCAAGCGGATGACCGAGCTGCGCGACTCCGGCCACCACGTGGTGCTCACCGGCGACCTGAACGTCGCCCACGCCGAGGTCGACATCAAGAACTGGAAGGGCAACGTGGGCAAGGCCGGGTTCCACCCCGACGAACGCAAGCGCTTCGACCGGCTCGCTCGCGAGGGGTGGGTCGATGTCGGCCGGGCCCTCGGCGGCGACGGGCCGGGGCCGTACACGTGGTGGTCGTGGCGGGGCAAGGCGTTCGACAACGACGCCGGCTGGCGCATCGACTACCAGATCGCGTCGCCCGACCTGGCCGAGACCGCAGTCGAAGCCGTCGTCGGTCGCGCCCCGAGCTACGCCGAACGCTGGTCCGACCACGCGCCGCTCACCGTCACCTATGACCTGTGAGCACGAGCACGAGCCCGAGCCCGACCGCGACCGCGACCGCCACCGCGACCGCGAGCCCGAGCCCGAGCCCGAGCCCGAGCGGCCAACATCACGAACTGGCAGGGAGAACCCGTCGCATTCGACGGACTTGGCCAGCCGGTTCGACACGTCCGCCGACCGTGGGACGCGGTACGGCGGGCGCGGCGGTACGGCGGGCGCGGCGGGCTGGTCAGCAGGTGCTGGTGGGCGGCCTGCCGTCGAGGGCGTCGCTGAACATCTCGACGACGTCGTCGAACGCGTGCCACGCCACCGTGGAGTGGCCCTGACCGGGATAGACCCTGGCATCGACCTCGACCCCCTGCGAGCAGAGGTGCTGCACGTACCGCTCCGTCGCCTCCGGCCGCACCAGGTCGTCCTGAGCGCCCTGCGCGACCAGGACGGGGGCCGCGATCGCGACGGCGCCCGGGGTGTTCTCCCGCAGCAACGTCGCCCACGGCTCGGTCTGCGACGGATCGTGGGCGAGGAACGCCCCGATCAGCGACGTGGCGATCCGGCCCAGCGCCCGGTGGTCCCCGGCCGAGCAGAGCTCCACGATCTTCGGCACCGCCTCCACGCCCGCAGGGGTGAGGATCCGGTCCAGGGCCAGGTCGGGGTACCGGCCCTCATAGGTCCGCTGGTAGGCGTCGAAGGCGTAGGCCCCGGCCATGACACCCGTGGCGCCGTGCTCGTCGTCATCGAGGAGCTCACCCAGCTCGACGGCAGGCGCGGCGACCGCCACCGCCTTCAGCTCGAGCTCGGGCGCGTAGGTCGGTGCGTCCTGGGCGGCGAACAGCACGGCATGGCCACCTTGCGAGTACCCCCACAGCAGCAAGCGATCCCCGGCACCGGTCTCCGGGATCGAGCGCGCCGCGCGCGCGGCATCGAGGACGCTGTTGCCCTCCGAGGTCCCGACGACGTATTGGTTCGGGCCCGGCGCGCCCAGGCCCGGGTAGTCGGTGGCGACGACCACGTGACCGGCCTCCACCAACGCTCGCGCTCCCTCGACGGTGGCGAACGGATCCATGCCCAGCGACGGTGCGCACCTCTGGGCGGCACCTGTCGTCGGGTGTCCCCACGACACGACGGACCGGTTCGACCGAGCCGCGCCGCCGTCGGGGGCGAGCACGACGCCCGAGACCGCGATGTCGGCGCCGTCGACATCGCGGGAGTGGTACAGGATGCGCCAGGCCCGCATGCCGTCCGGCGCTCCGTGGAGGCCCACCGACCGGATGACGGCGCCCGGTTCGCCGGCGGGCAGCGGGTTCGGCACGTCGTAGAACCCGGCGTCGACGCTCGACCCGAGGTCCCCGTCGGCCGCGGGCCGCTCCCTGTTCTCCGAGCACGCGGTGAGGCTCACGACGGCGGTCGCCGCGACCACCACGGCGACCAACCGGGACCGGGGTCGACGGGCAGACGGGTTCGAGGGACGCGGCTCGGACACGGACGAGACGCTAGCGATGCCGGCCCGCGCCTGCGCGATGTCCCCGGTGGCCTGCGCGATGTCCTCGGTGTCCGCGCGTTGACCTCGGTGCCCGCGCGTGGTCCCCGCTGCCTGGCGTGGCGAAGCCGGCGCGGTGGCGCCGGTGCCTGGTGTGGCGAACGGTTGCTCGACGTGCCGGGAGGCTCCTAGCCGCGGAGTGCGTCCTCGAGGGACTGCCCGATCGGACGCCACGCGATGCCCAGGTCCTCGACGGTCCTCGTGTCGTCCATCGGGATCGCCTCGGTGAGCAGCCACATCGCCTCGAAGCTGACCCCCGGCGACATCGGCAGGACCTTCTCGACCAGGTCGGCGGCCCGGCCGATGCCCCGCATCGTGGCTGGCGACACCCGGATCCGGCGGATGGGGACGCCCTTCACCTGCGACAGCTCGTCGAGCATCTCGTCGAACGTGAGGAACGTGCCCCCGCACGTGTAGCGCCGAGGCCCCCGGCCGGGCTCCATGATCCGCACGTGCACGTCGGCCACGTCGCGCACGTCGACCATCATCATCCCGCCGTCGAAGGTCGTCGTGAAGCCCATCTTGAGCAAGGGAGCGAAGCCGTCGGCGGTGATGCCCCGGCGGTTGCCGGCCGGTGGACCGACGACGCTCGACGGGTAGGTCACCACCACGGGGGCGCCGGCTGCCTGCAGGCCACGGGCGAACCGATCGGCCGCCGACTTGGTGCGGCCGTAGGCGCTGCGAGCGATGGCCGACGGCGTGTCCGGACCGATCACCGGTGCCGAGGTGGGGAACAGCGCGCTGTAGCTGGCCACGTGGACGATCGGATCGAGCCCACGCGTCGCGGCCGCACCCAGCACCAGGGCCGTGGCGTCGACGTTCACCCGCCACATGAGCGCCTCGCGGCGATCGTCGGTGCCGACGATGCCCGCGGCGTGCAGCAGCGCGTCGCAGCCGTCGAGCAGCTCGTCGACCGCCGCGGGATCGCAGACGTCGCCGACCACGATGCGGTCCGGCGAGATCTCGACGCCGAGGGCGCCGAGCGAACCGTCGAGCTGCTCGCCGGGCGGCACCAGCAGTCGCACCTCGTGGCCCGCATCGAGCAGGGCCTGCACCGAATGGGCGCCGACGAAGCCGGAACCTCCCGTGACCGCGACATCCATGACCGGCTGCTCCCCCGACCCGACCCGACCCGACCCGACCCGACCATGCTCGACTCGGCTCGGCTCGACTCGACTCGACTCGACTCGACTCGACTCGACTCGACTCGACGAAACCGAGATGGTGACAGCCGGGAGGACCGTCCTCCAACCCGCGGGGCCCTGGCCGCCCTGGTCCGATGGCAGGACCGGCCTCGCGGCGGCGCGACACTGGCACCCATGGCTGAACGCAACGTCCTCGGAGGTGAGCTCGACGCGTGCAGCACCGAGCCGATGACCGGGTTCTTCCGGGACGGGTGCTGCCACACGGGACCGCAGGACCTGGGGAGCCACACGATCTGCGCGGTGGTCACCGCCGAGTTCCTCGCCCACCAGCAGGCGATCGGCAACGACCTCTCCACCCCCATGCCCCTATACGGGTTCCCCGGCCTCGTCCCGGGCGACCGGTGGTGCGTCACGGCCCGGAACTGGTTGCGCGCCCACCACGACGGCGCGGCGGCCCCCGTGGTGCTGGCGGCCACCAACGAGAAGGTGCTCGATCTCGTCCCGCTCGAGGTCCTCCGGGCCCACGCCGTCGACGTGCCCGACGACCCCGCCGTGCTCGACGACCTCTGATCCGGACCACGGACCACGGCCGATCCGGACCACGGTCCCGGCGGTACGATGCTCCACAGCCGCGCGAATCCCTCAGGGGGCAGCCTGTGGACCAGCCAGGGGGTCGGGAGCACGTCGACGCTCCGGAGATCCCATCCGATCTCCTGCTCGAAGCCCAGCAGCGCGCGCTCGTCGTCACCGACCTCGCCGGAACCGTCACCCAGTGGAACTCGTCCGCCGAGCGGACCTACGGCTGGCCCCGCGAGGCCGTCATCGGCAAGTCGGTCTTCGAGGTGCTCGAACCCGTCGTCGAAGGCGTCCCGAGCGAGGAGGTGTTCCAGCGGGTCGTCTGCGGCGAGGCGATCGAGATCGACCTCGCGCTGCGCCGCGGCGACGGCGAGCGGATCCGGGTGTGGATGTCGGGGCGACCGATCCGCGACGAGGGCGGCGACGTCATCGCGGTGGCCGGGTTCTCCGAGGACATCACCGAGCAGCGCCTCCGCGAGCGCAACGCCGCCTACCTGACCGCTCGGCTCCAGTTGGCGCTCGACGCCGGCGGGCTCGGCACCTGGCGTTGGGAGTCCGAGACCGACGAGCTGTTCGCCGACGCGACGCTCGAAGAGGTCTTCGGCCTCCCCGAGGGGGCCTTCCACGGCACCCTCGACGCCTTCGTCGACCTGGTGCACCCCGACGACCGGGAAGACGTGACCACCACGATCCGCCGGGCCGTCGAGACCGGGAGCGCCTTCGAGATCGAGCACCGGGTCCGGTGGCCCGACGGCACGACCCGCTGGATCCGCTCGAACGGGGACACCACCGTCGACGCCCACGGTGCCATCACCGGGGCCATCGCCTGCACCGCGGACGTCACCACCCAGGTGCTGCTCAGCGAGGACCGCGAGCGCCTGATGGCCGAGGCCGTCGAGGCAGCCGATCGGGAGCGGACCCACCGCGAGCGACTCGAGCTGCTCGGACGCGTCAACGACGCGCTCGTCAGCGCCGAGGACCGCCGGACCGTGATGCAGGGTGTCGTGTCCGCGGTCGTCCCCGAGCTCGGCGACTGGTGCCTCATCTACGTGTTCCCCACCGAGACCTCGACCGAGCCCGAGATGGAGGTCGCGCACGCCGACCCCATCAAGGCGGAGCGCGCCCGCGAGCTCCGGGCGATGTTCCCCTACGACCCCGACGGACGACACGGCGTGCCGGCGGTCATGCGAACGGGGCGGCCGGAGTTCCTCCCCGATCTCACCGCCGATCAGATCGACGCGTCCGCCGCGACCCGGGCCCAGCGTCTCGCCATCGAGGAGTTCGGGCTGAGCAGCATCATCGGCGTACCGATGATCAAGCGGGGGCGCACCCTGGGCGTGATCCAGCTGATGATGACGGCCGAGCGGCGCCGCTACACGAGCGACGACCTGGCGCTCGCCCAGGCGGTGGCGGCCCGCGTCGCGTCGAAGCTCGACAACGTCCGCCTCTCCGAGCACAACCACGACATCGCCGAGACCCTCCAGGCCGGCCTGCTGCCCGACGAGCTCCCGTCGATCCCGGGGGTGGACGTGGCCGTCCGCTACGCCGCGACGGGCGAAGGAGTCGACGTGGGCGGCGACTTCTACGACCTGTTGGACCTCGGCGACGACAGGTGGGCCATCGTCATCGGCGACGTGTGCGGCACCGGCCCGGCCGCGGCCGCGATCACGGGGTTGGCGCGCCACACCGTCGCGAGCACCGCCTGGCTCGGTCTCACGCCGGAGGCGGTGCTGAACCACCTGAACGACACCCTGCTCCGCCGGAACGTCTCGAGCTTCTTGACCCTCGCCTACGGGACCGTGACCCTCGCTGAGCGCCGCGTCGAGCTCGACCTCGCCATCGGCGGCCACCCGCTCCCCATCGTGGTGCGAGCCGACGGCTCGACCGCTGCCCTGGGAGTGCCCGGCACCCTGCTCGGGGTGTTCTCCGACCTCAAGGTCGAACCGCAGCCGACCGCGCTCCACCCCGGCGACGTCGTCGTCTTCTACACCGACGGCGTCACCGACGTCTCGCCACCGTTCGACCTCAGCGACGACGAGCTCATGGCGATGGTGACGAAGGCGGCCGCGGATGCCTCCTCGGCCGACCAGATCGCCGACGACCTGTCCGACGCGCTCGCCGCCATCCTCCCGATAGACGAGCGCAACGACGACATCGCCCTGCTCGTCGCCCGAGTCACCGGGCCCGAGGCGTGACGGGCCGCTACCCGGCCGAGCGAGCGCGGAACGGTTCGATCACCGTCGTCGCGTACTTCTCGATGGCGTCGAGCTTGGTCTGCAGCGTCTCGGTGTCGGGGCCGACCTCGTAGGGCCACCGGAAGCCCACGCACACATCGGTGACCCCGCGCTCCTCGAGCTGGGCCAACCCGTCGAGCGAGTAGGCCTCGCCGCTGATGACGTGGACCTCGAACGGCTTGTCGAGCGTGCCCGCCTCGGCACGGAAGTCGTCGAGACGATCGAGCAGTCGCTCGAGATCGCCTGGCTCGCCGCCACCACCGTGGATCCACCCGTCGAGCCGGGCCGCACGACGCAGCGCCGCGTCGGAGTGACCCCCGATGAGGATCGGCACCTCGCGGGCGGGCACCGGACGGATCTGGATGGGGTCGAAGTCGTAGAGCTCGTCGTGGTGCTCGACGAACCCGCCCGCCATGAGGTCGCGCACGATCTCGATGCAGGCGTCCATGCGCATGCCCCGGTTCTTCCACGGGGTGGCGGTGAAGGCGTAGTCGTCGGGCCAGGGGCTCACGCCGACGCCGAGCACCAGGCGGTCCTGGCTGAGCACCGCGGCGCTCGACGCCAGCTTCGCGGTGTGGATCGGGTGGCGGATGGGGAGCTTGAGGACCGAGACGACGAACCGGATGCTGCTCGTGACGGTGCCCAGCGCCGAGATGAGCGCGAACGGCTCCAAGAACGGCTTGCCCTCGAGGAACTCGCGGTTGCCGTCGGGGGTGAAGGGATAGGTGGAGTCGGACTCCAACGGATACGCCACGGAGTCGGGGACCAGGAAGCCGTCATAGCCGCACCGCTCGGTCTGCTGGGCGAGCGAGACGTAGAAGGTCGGGTCGACCATCGCCTCGGCGTACGTGAACCTCATCGGGCGCTCCCCTTCTCGGGTGTCTGGCGTCAGGCACATCCGGGCGTCCGACCTCTGCCGGCGCGCTCGGCGCATCGTACGACGGCCCGACCCGGGCGACGACACGCGCCCGGTCGCCGACACGCGCCCGGTCGCCGACACGCGCCACGGGGGCGCGGCACCGGTAAGGGGGGAGGCGCGGCACCGGGGCGCGGCACCGTGGGGCAAAGGCGAGCCTCGGCCCGGAGCCGACTGCCCTCGGGTGACGACGGCGACGGCCTGTCGTGCAACGATGCGGCTCGTGGACGATCCGGCCGACGCAGACCTCACGCCTCTCGGGCGGGAGCCGATCCTCGCAGCCTTCGCCCGCGACCTCTCCCGCAGGCCCCGCGGGAGCTCGCACAGCGGTCCGAACGGTCACGACGACCCCGGTGGTCCCGGTGGTCCCGGTGATCCCGGTGATCCCGGTGGGGCGCGGGCCGGGGGCGTCGCTCTCGTCGGACCGCCCTGGTCGGGCGGAACGATGCTCGGTGCCGCGCTCGCCGCGGAGGCCGGCCGCCTCGGTCAGCCCACCGTTGCGCTGCGGACCGCACCCGGCCTGGCCGATGTCCCTCTCGGCGCGTTCGCACCCCTGCTCGCGACGAACGAGGGGGCGGCCGGCGCGCCCTCGGTCGACCTCGCCGGTCCAGCCGGTCCAGCCGGTCCAGCCGGTCCGGCCACCGGGCACGATGGGACCCGAGTCGATCCACCCGTCGACCGCCGTGTAGGTCTGGTCCACGGCGGTCTCGTTGTCGACGTAGACGGTCTGGCCCGCCACGATGCCGGCCACCGCCGGCACGAAGCCCGAGTCGGTGATCGTGACCGTGAGCGGGCCGGGGATCGGCCGGTTGCCGAACGCGGCGGCCGCTGGCGTCGGCGGAACGAGGATCGGCAGCGTGCCCGCCGCGGTCAGCGCCACGACGAGCGCGACGACCATCCTCGTGGCCGCGGGCTTCCTGGTTCCGATGAGCTTCCTGGTCCCAGCACGCTTCCTGGTTCCGCGACGTGCGCGTCCTTCTCCCACGGTGCGAACCTAAGCCGGACGGCCTACACACGTCGTGAGCACCAATTGCTCACGAGCACGCCGCTTTCAGGTCGGTGCACGTCGGGCTTGTTGGCGATCGGTTACCGGCCATCGGTTGACTGCCGGCATGGTCCGTCGTGTC
>CAZGEF010000047.1:7960-22738 GCA_964525005.1 uncultured Rhabdothermincola sp. | reverse complement strand
GCGAGCGCGAGATCCTCAAGCTGCGCTTCGGCCTCGATCGGGGCGAGCCCCGCACGCTCGAAGAGGTGGGCGAGCACTTCAACCTCACCCGCGAGCGGATCCGCCAGATCGAGGCGCGTGCGATGTCGAAGCTACGGCACCCGTCGAGCGACACCGGCGCCCGCGACCTGCTTGCGGTGTGAGCACCACCCCTCACCGGGCGCACGCGGTGCGGGCGTGGGTAAGCTCCCCGTCATGAAGAAGCTCCTGGTCCTCGTCGTCGTCGTCGTGCTCGCCGCTCTCGCGGTCAAGAAGCTGCAGGACTCCTGAACCGTCGCACGACGGCCCCGCTCCGGGGCTGACCGCGACGCGCCAAGCGCGGCATCCGACGGCGTGTGGCCCGATGACGTGTCGTTCGATGGGGAGAGGACGGACCCGATCGGCGGAGGATCCACCAGGTGGTTCCCGCCGCGGTCGTCGCCACCACGACCGCACCGGCGATCAACGCCAGGCGGCGAGGCGGCAGGCTGACCCGCTCGCGCAGCGGGACCCCCGTGCGGAAGTGGCGGACCTCCCAGTCGCGTTCTCGTGCGGTGCGGGCGAGCTCGCGATCGGGGTTCACCACCACGGGATGGCCGACGACCTCGAGCATGGGCAGGTCGGTGGCCGAGTCCGAGTAGGCGAACGATCCGGCGAGATCGATGCCCTGTCGCTCGGCGAGCTCGCGGATGGCGTCAGCCTTGAACGGCCCGTAGGAGTAGAAGTCGACCTCGCCGGTGTACCGGCCGTGCTCGTCGAGCTGGGGCCGGGTGGCGATGGCCTCGTCGACGCCCAGGTACCGCGCCAGGGGGAGCACGATCTCCTGGGGTGACGCCGAGACGATGAAGACCCGGCGCCCCGCGTCCTGGTGGAGGCGGATGAGGTCGAGCGCCTCGTCGTAGACGATCGGCTCGATGACCTCGATGAGGGTGTCCCGCACCAGGGCGGCGATGGTCGCCTGGTCCCAGCCCCGGGTGATGCGCAGGGCGGACTCGCGGAACCTCTTCATCCGCTCCTCGTCCGCACCGAGGTAGTGGAACACCATCTGGCTCCACAGAGCCTTGGCCATGAGCCGACGGGAGATCATCCCGGCCTTCAGCAGCGGCGGACCGAAGGCGACCATCGATGCCTTGGCGATGACGGTCTTGTCGAGATCGAAGAAGGCCGCCTCCATGGGACCGAGCATACGGCCGCGCCGCGGCGGTATCGGGCCGCCCGCGCCGGTCGTCCCCGGTCGTCGGTCACGGGCGTCTGGACGGGGCGCATCGCGCGCCGCCCGGGACGATCGCCGGCGCCTCGGACACCGATCCACCCGCCAGTTCGTCCGGCCCGGCCCCTTGCGCCGCCACCGTCGGGCGTGGTGGGCTTCGTCCGGTCCTTCCCCCACCACACCGACCGGTCGCTGCGTCGACCGGTTCACCACGCGCGACGAGCCGGCACTCGATGCCGTCGTCGCTGGGGAGGATCTGTGCTCATCTCTTGCTGGTCCGTGAAGGGCGGCGTCGGGACCTCGGTCGTCGCCGCGTCGCTCGGGTTGCTGCTCGCCCGGCCACCGGGTCCGGGGTCGGCGGGCTTCGGCCGTGTCGGCCCCGGATCGACCGGTCTCGGAGCGGCCAGCCACGATGCCGGGGTCGTGCTCGTCGACCTCGCCGGTGATCTGCCTTCCGTGCTGGGGTTGTCCGAACCGTCGGGGCCCGGCATCGCCGAGTGGCTCGGGACGGGGCCCGCGGTTCCGGCCGATGGTCTGCGGCGCATCGGGGTCGAGGTCGTCGACCGCCTCGACCTCATCGCCCGGGGTCAGGGTGCGCTCGTCGCCGACGACCGGCAGATCGGTGCGCTTGCCGAGCAGCTCGCCGCCGACGGACGCACGGTGGTGGTCGACTGCGGTCGGCTCAGCCCCGCGGACCTGTCGGGGAGCGAACCGGCATGCCTGATCGCCGGCGCGGCCACGCACTCCCTCCTGGTCATGCGGCCGTGCTACCTCGCGCTGCGCCGGGCGGTCGCCGCGCCGCTCACGCCGTCGGCGGTGGTCGTGATCGACGAACCCGGTCGTGCGCTCGGCCCCGATGACGTCCACGAGATCCTCGGGGTGCCCATCGCTGCCACGGTCCCGCTCGATGCTGCCGTGGCCCGGGCGGTCGACGCCGGGCTCCTCGCCAACCGCCTGCCGCGCTCGTTGGCCCGGGCGCTGCGGGAGGCGGCATGACCCGGCCACCCTCGTCAGATCGCCCGTCGGACGCCGCGCAGATGCCTTCGCTCGACGACGTCCTGCGGGAGCAGCTCCTCGGGTCGGACGAACCGATCCGTCCCACGGTCATCCGTCGGCTCGCACGCGACGAGTCCCCGCTCGCGCCGCTCGAGGTCATCGACGCCCAGGTCGAGCGGGTTCGCTCGTGGATCGACGGGCTCGGACCGCTCGAACCGCTGCTCGACGATCGGCTCGTCACCGAGGTCATGGTGAACAGCGACGGCACCGTCTGGATCGAGCGCGACGGCGCGCTGACCCGCACCGAGGTCGTCCTCGAGTCGGTCGAGGCGCGACATCTGATCGAACGGATCGTCGCTCCCCTGGGTCTGCGCATCGACCCGGCGAGCCCGGTCATCGATGCCCGCCTGGCTGACGGGTCTCGCGTGCACGCCGTCGTGCCGCCCATCGCCATCGACGGTCCCTGCCTGACCATCCGCCGGTTCGGTGCCACCCGCCTCCGGGTGCGCGACTTCGCCGACGGTGAGGTCTGTCGCCTGTTGCGCTGGGCCGTCCACGCTCGGGCCAACCTGCTGGTGTGCGGCGGAACGGGATCGGGCAAGACCTCGCTGCTCAACGCGCTCGCCGCCGAGCTGCACCCCGACGAACGGGTCGTGACCATCGAGGACGCCGCCGAGCTCCGCCTGCCGGGTCATCAGGTCCTGCGTCTCGAAGCGCGGCCGCCCAACGCCGAGGGTGTCGGTGCGGTGACCATCCGTGAGCTCGTCCGCCATGCCCTGCGGATGCGACCCGACCGCGTGATCGTCGGCGAGATCCGAGGTGCCGAGGCGCTCGACATGTTGCAGGCGATGAACACCGGTCATGACGGGTCGCTGTCGACCTGTCACGCCAACCGGGCGACCGATGCGCTGCGGCGCGTGGAGACCCTGGTCCTGATGGGCGCGGTCGATCTCCCTCTCGCTGCCGTGCGGGAGCAGATCGTCGCGGCGCTCGACCTGGTCGTACGGGTCGAGCGGGGCGTGGGTGGTGAGCGACGCGTGGTCGAGGTCATCGAACTGCGCGACGTCGGTGACGACGGTCGGATCGCCGTCCTGCCGGTCGTCGTCGACCGACAGGTCGTCGCGCCACCGGTCCGCAGTCGGCGACACAGCGCGGCTCGGCCCTTCCGCCTGTCGCCCGGTCGGCGACCGCACGTCGAACCGGAGGTCCCCGAGTGATGTCGTCGGTTCCTTCGGGCCTGCTGGCGCTCGGCTCTGTCGTGCTGGCCGCACTGGCGGGCCGAGCCGTCCGCGGGCGACACGGCGGCCGGGTCGTTCGTCGTCGGCTGGAGGCGGGATCGGCCGGGGTCGGACCGTCACGGCGGTCGCGCCGTCCCGATGCGGCGACGCGCCCCGTCGGCGGTCGGCCAGCCCGCGTCGAGACCCAAGCCGCGCCGGCATCGGCGAGGTCGGTGAGGTTGGCGAGGTGCGTGAGGTCGGTGAGCTCGGTGAGGTCGGTGGGGGTGGCGAGGTGCGTGAGGTCGGTCGCAGGTCGGCCCGGCTCACCCGGTCGTCGACGGCGCGCCGAGGTCGAGCTCGTCGCGTGGATCGACGGCGCGACCCGCGTGGTGCGTGCGGGTGGATCGCTGCGCCACGCGCTCGTCTCCGGGGTCGCCGCGCTACCTGCGCCGGGACCCGAGCTCGCCCGCCTCCACGACGACCTCCTGGCGAGCGCACCGCTCGACGAGGCGCTCGGACGCTTCGAGGCGGGCCACCCGTCGCCCTCGGCGCAGCTCGCGGCGCGGTCCATCTCGCTGGCCGGGGAGACCGGTGGCCGTCCGGCGCACCTCCTGGAGAGCATCGGCTTCACCGTGCGGGAGCGACTCGAGTGCGATCGCGAGGCCCGAGCGCTGTCGACCCAGGCGCGGTCGTCGGCCGTGGTGATCATGGTCGCTCCCGTCGGCTTCGCCGCCGTGGCCGCGGGTGCCGACGGACGTGTTGCCGGGTTCCTCTTCGGTACGTTCACCGGGTTCGCGTGCATCGCGGGTGGGCTCGCGTTGGAGGCCGTCGGGTGCTGGTGGATGGCCCGGCTCGTGGGGAGGCTGGCATGAGCGCGGTCGCGGTCGCCATCGGGCTGCTCGTCGGTGGCTCGATCCTCGCTCCGTCGCTGGGCCCCCGTCGTCCTCGCCGCGTCGCCGGGCTCGTGGCGCGGGTCGAGCGAGGGACGGGCTGGGCATCGGGCCGCCACCTCGTCCTCGTCGCCGTGGTGGTCGCGGTGCTGTGCTGGGCGATCCATCCACTCCTGGCGACCGTGGTCGTCGGTGGTGTCTCGGTCGGTCGCCCGGCCGTCGGTCGGCGGGCAGCACGGAGGCACGAGGTCGAGGTTCGCCGCCTGCTGCCCGACGTCGTCGATCTGCTGCGCAGCGCGGTCGACGCCGGACTCACCGTCGGTGCCGCGGTCGACGCAGTCGCCGACCGCGCTCAGGGGGCCTGGCACGAGGCGTTTCGTGGCGTCCAGCGCCAGGTCGCGCTCGGCGAGCGCCGATCGGTGGCCCTGCGCGAGCTCGACCGACTGGGCGATGTGGCGCGACCGCTCACCAGAGCGCTCGTCGCATCGGAGCGCGACGGCGCCCCGTTGACCCTCGCCCTCGATGTGCTCGCCCGCGACGCCCGCCTCGAACGCCGTCGCGACGCCGAGGAGCAGGCCCGGCGTCTGCCGGTCCAGCTCCTGTTCCCCCTGGTGCTGTGCATCCTTCCCGCCTTCGGGCTGCTCACGGTCGTGCCCTTGCTCGCGGGCACCTTCCAGTCGCTCACAGGTTGAGCGACCTCGCCCAGCCGGGCCGAACCGGGCGATCGCCCGTCACCAACACCTCGGAGGTTCTCCATGCTGGAGCTCAGTGTCCACCTGCACGTCCTCGGCCTGATGGCCGTAGACCGCCTGACATCGGTCCACGGCCTCGTCGCCGCTCATCGGAGACGGGACGCGGCCGGCGAAGCCGGTCAGACCACGGCGGAGTACGCCCTGGTGCTGCTCGCCGCCGCGGCGATCGCCCTGCTCGTCATCGCCTGGGCGACCAAGACCAACCGCATCGGCAAGCTGTTCGACTTCGTCATCGATCAGATCATCGGCAAGGTGACGTGAGGTCGGGAGGCAGGGGCGACGAGGGCCAGTCCAGCGTCGAGCTGGCGCTCGCGCTACCCCTCGTCGCCCTCCTCCTCCTGCTCGTCGTGCAGGTGGCGGTGGTCGGCTACCGCCAGGTGCTCGTCGTCAGCGCCGCTCGCGAAGCGGCCCGAACCGCCGCGGTCGAGCGCGACGACCCGGCAGGGGCAGGTCTGCGGGCCGCGCAGCGCTCCGGGCCGCTCGCACCCCACCGGTTGTCGGTCGCCGTCACCGAGGACGACGGTCTCGTGCACGTGGCCGTCGAGTTCGCGGAGCCGACCGACGTGGCGCTCATCGGCACGTTCCTCCCCGATGTGACGCTGACGGCGGAGGTCACCATGCGGGCCGAGCGGTGACGGGATCGAGGCTCAGCCTTCGTCCTGGCCGGCTCTGGTCGGGTCTGGTCGGCTCTGGTCGGTTCGTATCGTCGCGACGGTGCCGTGCTGACTCAAGACGCGTGGCGAGCGCCGACCGCGGCTCGTTCGGTGCTGAGCAGTGCGTCGAGGAGGAGCATGGCGCCGGCCTTGTCCAGGGGTTCGTTGCCGTTGCCGCACTTGGGTGACTGCACGCACGAGGGGCAACCGTGGTCGCAGGCACAGGCGGCGATGACCTCACGGGTGGCCTCGAGGTGGCGGTCGGCCGCCTCGAAGCCCAGCTCGGCGACGCCGGCTCCTCCGGGATAGCCGTCGTAGACGACGATGGTGGGGGTGCCCGTCTCGGGCAGGAACGGCGTGGACACCCCGCCGACGTCCCAGCGGTCGCAGATGGCGAACAGCGGCATCATGCCGATGGCCGCGTGCTCGACCGCGTGCAGCGTGCCCGGCACGTCGAGCGGGTCGATGCCGGCCGCGGCCAACAGCGTGTCGGGCACCGTGTACCAGAACGCCCGCGTCTCGAGGTCCGAGGGTGGCAGGGAGAGCTCCTCGTGGCCGAGGAGCTCTCCCGTGAAGCGGTCGAAGCGCTTGTAGCCCACGACCCGAGAGTGCACCCGGACCCGCCCGAGGTACAGCCCGCTACGTCCCACCGTGCGTTGCTGTTCGGCCTCGATGAGCTCGATGTCGGTCTCGGAGCGGGGCTGGGTGTACTCGGCTCCGTCGTCGGGGTCGACGATGGCGTAGCGGTCGTCGACGTGCAGCTCGCGCACCCGGTAGGTCTGGCCCCGGTGGAGGTAGACGGCACCCGGGTGCACGAGGGTGAAGGCCCGCGAGGCGTCGACCGTGCCCACGAGGTCTCCGGAGTCGAGGGCGATGCTGAGCTCGCCGCCGCCGGTCGACCGGATCCCCACACCCGACGAGGGCCAGCCGCGCGCCGCGTAGTAGGCGACGGCTTCATCGGTGCTGTTGCCGCGGCCCCGGTCGGCGAGCGACGGCCGGACCTTGACCACGTCGAGCTGCACGAGGTCGCGGATGCCGTCGCCCAGGATGTCGGGCCCCCACCACTGCTCGTCGCGGGCCCGGAGGGGGAGCTCGTAGGCCGCGCACGCGAGGTGGGCGACGGCGACGAACGGGTTCGCCGCGTTGATGACGGCGGGCTCCGGGGGCCGGGTGAACAGCTCGGTGGGATGAGCCATGAACCACTGGTCGAGCTGGTCGTCGCCGGCGACCAGCGCGGCGATCGACGTCTCGGCGGCGCGCCCGGCTCGGCCCGCCTGCTGCCACAGCGACGCCACCGTCCCCGGGAACCCGTTCATCACGCAGGCATCGAGCCCGCCGATGTCGACGCCGAGCTCGAGCGCCGAGGTGGCCACCACGCCCCGCACGGTGCCGTCGGCGATGCGGGCCTCGATCTCCCGGCGCTCGGCGGCGAGGTAGCCGCCCCGGTACGACGCGATGCCGGCCGCGTCGGCGGTCGTGAGTCGGCGGCGCACGTCGGCGGCGACGAGCTCGGTCCCCTTGCGGCTGCGACAGAAGGCGATGGTGCGGTGGCCGGCGCCGACCAGCGCGGCCGTGAGGCGAGCGGTGTCCTGGTTCGCCGACGAACGACTCGACCCGCCCGCCTCGTCGGCCTCACCGCTCTGCGCCGCTCGGGCGGATCTCCCGCTTTCCGCCGCTCGGGCGGGACGCGGCAGGTCGGGATTCGCCTGGGGGTTCCACAGCACGAAGAGACGTTCGCCCCGCGGCGAGCCGTCGTCGGTGACGGCCTGCACGGGGAGGCCGCAGAGATCCGAGGCGAGCTCGTCGGGTTCGCCGATGGTGGCCGACGAGAAGATGAACGTGGGCTGGGATCCGTAGTGGGCGCACACGCGTCGGAGCCGGCGCAGCACGTGCGCGACGTGGCTGCCGAAGATCCCTCGCAGCGTGTGGAGCTCGTCGATCACGACGTACTCGAGGCGTCGCAGGAACGGGCCCCAGCGCGCGTGGTGGGGGAGCACTCCCACGTGCACCATCTCGGGGTTGGTGAGGACCAGGCTGGCGTTGGCCCGGACCCAGGTGCGGGTCTCGGGCGTGGTGTCGCCGTCGTAGGTGGCCGCGACGAGGCCCGGCACCTCGAGGGCGCCGATCGCCCGCAGCTGATCTTGGGCGAGGGCCTTGGTGGGGAACAGCGCCAGGGAGGTGCCGGGCCTGATGGTGCGGTTGGCCGCCTCGGCGATGGGCACCTGGTAGCAGAGCGACTTGCCCGACGCCGTGCCGGTGGCGACCGCCACGCTGGTGCGGGATCGGGCCAGGTCGATGGCCGCGGCCTGGTGCGACCACAGCCGTTCGACGCCGAGGCGGTCCTGGACCTCGATGGGCAGCGGGCGTTCGAGGTCGCCGAACCGTGCGGGCCGGGCCGGGATGCGTTCGACGTGGACGAACCGTCGGTCGCCGCGGAGCTGCGAGACCAGGGCATCGAGTGCGCGGCGATCCGGTGCCGCAGCGTCAGGAGCAGAAGGAGGACGTGACCGGCCAGCCATCGTGGCGACAAGCGTACGGGGCCCAGATGACAACCATGTCGTTTGCCCGACGGGTCGGACCTCGTCGATCGACCCATGGGCCGGGGCGCGGGTGCCGCGACGGCGCACGAAGCGCCCATCGGGGCGAACGACGGCCGCTGTCCCGTCCGGTATCGTCGGCCCTGCGCTCACGACCGGTGACGCTGAGGGGATCCCGGTGCTGTTCGACATCCAGACCGACGAGCTCGACACGCCCGGGACCGCCGTCGTGCGAGTCGTCGGTGAGCTCGATGTCGCCACCGCACCTCGGCTGCGCCAGGAGGCCGTCCGGCTCGTGGGCCTCAACATCAACGAGGTCGTCCTCGACCTCCGGGGGGTGGACTTCATCGACTCCACGGGGCTCGGCGTGATCGTCGGCATGGTCAAGCGCCTTCGCACCCACGGCGGCGATCTCGCTCTCGTCCGGGGCCACGACCGGGTGAGCAAGGTCTTCGACATCACCCGGGTGTCCGACATCCTCCCGCTCCACGGCTCGCTCGACGCCGCGCTCGATGCGCTCCTCTCGGCCGACGGGCCATCGGAAGGGGAGTAGCGCTGTGGCACTCGTGGAGCTGGAGATCCCGGCCCACCGTGCCTATCTCGCGTTCGCCCGCCAGGTTGTCGCCGCCGCCGCGTCGGTCGAACCGCGCTTTCGCAAGGAACGGCTCGACGATCTCCGCATCGTCGTGTCCGAGGCCATCACCAACGCCGTCGAAGCACATCTCGATCAGGGCACCGACGACCGCATCCGCATCCGCTGCAACCTCGAGGCCGACCACATCGAGGTCGAGGTGTTCGACCGGGCCGGAGGGTTCGATCCCGACGACGTGCCGGTGCTGCCCGACGTCGATTCGCCGGAACGGCTCGACCACGAGGGCGGTCTCGGCCTCCCGCTCATGCGGTCGCTCGCCGACGAGACCGAGATCCACACCACCGAGGGCGGCACCACCGTCCGGCTCGTGGTGCACCGCACCGTCACGAGCCCGCAGCACCATCGGTGAGACGCATCCCTGGGCCATGTCCCCGGGACCGCAGGGGCCGCGGGAGTCCGTGGTTCAGGACTCCGAGCGTCCGTAGTCGTCGTCGAGGCGGACGATGTCGTCCTCGCCGAAGTAGGTGCCGATCTGCACCTCGATGAACACCATCTCGACGTCGCCGGGGTTCTCGATGCGGTGGGCGGCGTGCAGCGGGATGTCGATGGCGTCGCCGATGCCGAGCTCGTGGATCGCGCCGTCGAGGGTGACGTGGGCGGTGCCGGCGACGACGATCCAGTGCTCGGCCCGCTTGGCGTGCTTCTGGTAGCTGAGCCGCTGGCCGGGGTCGACGCTGATGCGCTTGACCTTGTACGTGTCGGTGTCCTCGAGGACCTGGAAGGTCCCCCATGGCCGCTTGTCGAAGAGGGGCGCGTTCGGGTCGCTCACGGCGAAGACTGTAGATCGCACCGCGATGGGAGCCAGCATGCCCGCGGTTCGGAGCAGGTCGGGTGCGGCCCGCGCCGACGTTCGGACGGCGACGCGGCCGAACCGGCAGGGATCTCTCCACCCCTGTCGTCGAGGACGACCGACCAGTTCGGGCATCGAGTTCGGGCTTCGGGCTTCGGGCTTCGGGCTTCGGGTGCCGGTTGGCGTGCCCGGGGTGCGGCGTGGTGGGCTGCGCCCGTGTCAGAGACGAAGGTCCTCGAGTACGACGTCATCGAGCGGACCGGTCCGCAGGACCGGCTGCTCCTGCTCACCCACGGCTACGGCGAGTCGCCGCGGCCCCTCGTCGAACGGCTGCACCTGATCGACCCGGACGCCGCGTTCCTCGCCGTCGCGCCGCACGCGCCCTTCGACAAGGACGGTCATCCGCTCTGGCACCGGGCGTTGTCGAAGGACACCCAGGAGGCGCGCGACCAGTTCGCCGTCTCGGTGCGGTCCCTCGACGCGCTGCTCGACGTGCTCGAGGCGAGGACCGAGCTGGCGCGCACCGATGCGGTCATCGGTGGGTTCAGCCAGGGCGGGGGCATCTCGCTCGGTCTCCTCCAGGCCCCGGGAGCGGTGCCACCGGCAGCCGTGTACGGCATCAGCACCTTCGTGCCCTGGGCCGGGGCGCGGTTCCCCCGCGAGCCCGGGCCCGTCACCGGCCGCCCCATCCTGCTGACGGGAGCGAGCGAGGATCGCTTCGCCCCGGTGGAGGTGGCGGAGCAGGGTGCCCGGTCGCTGGCCGACGAGGGCTTCGCCGTGACCTACGTCGAGGTGCCCGGGGAGCACGAGATCACCGACGAGGCGGCTCGGCACGTGGGCGAGTGGTTGGCCCGGGTGCACCGAGGCGAGACCCCGAGCAACCTCTGATCGCGACGCTGAGCCGAGCCCCGAGGGCACGTCGGTGGAACCCGCGCCTGATCAAACGCAAGTACGTCAAGTGGCACGTCGAACGAGCGCACCACGCCAACTGGCCCCAGCCCACCGGACCGCCAGCCACCACCATCATCCGCGCCCAACTGGACGGTGTTGGGGCTAGTCGTCGTGCTTGATCTGCTGGGTGAGGTAGTTCTGGAGACCGACCTGCGAGATGAGCTCGAGCTGCGCCTCGAGCCAGTCGGCGTGGGACTCCTCGCCGGTGAGGCGCCCCTCGAGGAGGTCGCGGGTGCCGTTGTCGCCCTTGGCCACGGCCAGGGCGATGCCCCGGTTGTACCGCTCGATGGCGGACCGCTCGAGCTCGAGGTCGAGCTGGAGCTGCTCGTGGACCGTCTCGCCCACCGCTACCGGGTTCAGGCGTTGCATGTTGGGGATGCCGTCGAGGTAGAGGATGCGGGCGATGACGTCGTCGGCGTCCTTCATCTCGTCGATCGACTCCTCGCGGTTCTTGGCCGCGAGGCGCTCGTAGCCCCAGTTCTCGCACATCCGATAGTGGATGAAGTACTGGTTGACCGCGGTCAGCTCGGCGGTGAGGACCTCGTTCAACAGTTCGATGACTTCGGGATCTCCCTGCATGGCGGGCTCCTTCTCGCTGGCGCGTAGGTGAGGGAATCGGCGTCGTCTCCGCTGCGGACGGCAGTCGGAATCGGCGTCGCGAGGAGTATCGCATGACCCTGAATGGGTGTGGGATGCCACAATTTTCCGGTTAGCGCCTGTTCCGGGGGCGCGTTAGGGGGCGTTCATGGAGCAGGCCACGCCGTGTTTCCACGCGATCGGGATCCGGGCGCGGGTCAGCGCCCGAACAGATCGGACGGGCGGGTGTCAGGCGGCGACGGGTGTCGGGGGGCGGGTGTCAGGCGGGCGGGTGTCAGGCGGCGACGGGTTCGGGTTCGAGGCCGAACTGGGCGAGCAGGCGCTCGATGGTGCGGTGGCAGCCGCCGCAGTCGCTGCCCGCACCGCACGCATCGCTGATGTCGTCGATCTCGCCGGCCCCCGCCGTGATCGCGTCGCGTACGGCGGTGTCGTTGGTTGCGGTGCAGTGGCAGACGATCATGCGGGTGACCCCCGGGTGGAGCCCGCGCCAGCGGGCACCTACAGGACGAAGATAAGGATGCCTAACGTCGATACCGAAGTCAACCCCATGCGCGTCGAGCAGCGCGGTGTCCAGGACCGGAGAGGTCTACGAAGGTCACCGACGGCCTTGACCTCGAGCGCCGTTCGCGGGGCGGTCGCGGGCCAGTTCCGGGAGGTCGTCGGCCGCTCGCGGGCCGGACCGGTAGTTGACAAAGCCCATCGGGTGCTCTCAACCTGTCGCCACATGGCCAGAGCACTGATCATCGTGGAGTCGCCCGCCAAGGCGAGGACCATCGAGCGCTTCCTCGCGGACACCGACATCTCGGTCGTCGACGGCACGCCGGCCGTCGAGGCCTCGGTCGGTCACGTCCGGGACCTCCCGGCACGGGCATCCGATGTGCCCGACTCCATGAAGCGCAAGTGGGAGATCCTCGGGCTGGACGTCGAGAACGACTTCAAGCCCCTCTACGTCGTCAGTCCCGACAAGAAGGACCGGATCCGCGATCTGAAGCGCCTGCTCAAGGAGTCCGACGAGCTCTACCTCGCGACGGATGAGGATCGCGAGGGAGAGGCCATCTCGTGGCACCTCCTCGAGGTGCTGAACCCGCCCACGTCGATGCCGGTCAAGCGCATGGTGTTCCACGAGATCACCCCCGCCGCGATCGCCCATGCCATGGAGAACCCGCGCGATCTCGACGGCGACCTCGTCAGCGCCCAGGAAGCCCGTCGCTTCCTCGACCGCATCTACGGCTACGGCCCGCTCGCGGCCGCCGCCCGCCAGAAGGTGGGCCAGGGCACGACGGTCGGTCGCGTGCAGAGCGTGGCCACCCGGCTCATCGTCGAGCGCGAGCGCGAGCGCATGGCCTTCGTCTCCGCGTCCTACTGGAACCTCGACGCCCAGTTCGTCAACGACGCGACATCCACCACCTCGCGTGCCTTCGGTGCGCAGCTGGTGCAGCTCGACGGCCAGCGGCTCGCCACGGGCAAGGACTTCGGTCAGACCGGTGTGGCCCGCGACGGCGTCGCCGTGCTCGACGGTCTCCGCGCCGAGGTGCTCGCCCGGTCGCTCGAGCGCGACGTCGTCGACTTCGGGGTGCGCAGCGTCGAGCGCAAGCCGTACCGTCGTCGTCCGGCGGCGCCGTTCACGACCTCCACGTTCCAGCAGGAGGCCGGTCGCAAGCTCCGCCTCTCTGCGTCGCAGGCCATGCGCTCCGCGCAGAGCCTCTACGAAGCCGGCTACATCACCTACATGCGAACGGACAGCACCACGCTGTCGGACACCGCGCTGGCCGCGGCGCGCCGCGAGATCACCGAGCGCTACGGCGCCCAGTACCGGCCCGATGCCCCCCGGGTCTACGCCAAGAAGGCGAAGAACGCGCAGGAGGCCCATGAGGCCATCCGGCCCGCGGGGGAGAGCTTCCGGGCCCCCGACGCCGTGGCCCGCGAGGTCAACGGCCAGGATGCCAAGGTCTACGAGCTCATCTGGAAGCGCACCATCGCCTCGCAGATGACCGACGCCACCGGCGAGACCGTCACGGTCCGTCTGGGCGCGGCGAACCCCACGCCGAACGACGCCGAGCCGCTTCCCACCGGCGAGGCGTTCCGCTGGCAGGACGTCGAGTTCTCGACGAGCGGCACGATCATCAGCCACCAGGGCTTCCGCCTCGCCTATGTCACCGACCTCGACGCGGAGGACACCGAGGACGAGCAGGAGCGCCAGCTCCCTCCGC
Organism: uncultured Rhabdothermincola sp.; assembly: GCA_964525005.1. Taxonomy (GTDB): domain Bacteria; phylum Actinomycetota; class Acidimicrobiia; order Acidimicrobiales; family Acidimicrobilacustridaceae; genus CAZALT01. The sequence continues at coordinate 9,265 of CAZGEF010000047.1, read as the reverse complement.
TCGCCGAGGGCGACACCCTGGCGGCTCGGGACATCGAGGCGCACGGTCACGACACGCAGCCCCCGGCCCGCTTCACCGAGGCATCGCTGGTCAAGCGCATGGAAGAGCTCGGTGTCGGGCGTCCGTCCACCTATGCGTCGACCATCAAGACCATCGTCGATCGCGAGTACGTGTGGAAGAAGGGCACCGCCCTGGTGCCGTCGTTCAAGGCGTTCGCGGTCGTCAACCTCCTCGAGCAGCACTTCCCCGACCTGATCGACTATGCCTTCACCGCTCGGATGGAGGACGAGCTCGACCACATCGCTGCCGGTGAGGAGGAGCTGGTCCCCTGGTTGTCGGAGTTCTACTTCGGTGAGGCGAACGACGTCGGCCAGCGTTCGGGCGGTCTCAAGGACAAGGTGGCCGACCGCATCGAGGCCATCGACGCCGCGGCCATCAACTCCATCCCCATCGGCTTCGACCCCGACGACGTGCTCATCGTGGCCAAACCCGGCCGCGACAACAGCCCGTACCTGGCGCGCGGTGACGACACCGCGTCGATCCCGTCCGGGCTCGCCCCCGACGAGATCACCGTCGAGCTCGCGCTCGAGCTGCTGGCGATGCCCAAGGGCGGGCGTCCCCTCGGCGAGGACCCGGCCTCAGGCCTGCCGGTGTTCGCGAAGAACGGTCGCTTCGGTCCCTACGTGCAGCTCGGCGAGTTCGACGACGAGACGGGCTCCAAACCGAAGATGGCGTCGTTGTTCAAGACGATGACGCTCGATCGGATCACGCTCGACGAGGCGCTCGAGCTGCTCTCGCTTCCCCGCGTGGTGGGTGTCGATCCGGCGGATGGCATCGAGATCACGGCGCACAACGGCAAGTTCGGACCGTTCATCCAGAAGATCGATGCCGAGGAGAAGAAGGACAGCCGCACGATCGACAACGAGGAGCGCCTCCTCACGATCACGCTGCCCGAGGCCCTCGAGATCCTCGCTCAGCCGAAGATGCGGCGTGGCCAGGTCGCCAAGCCGCCGCTCAAGCAGCTCGGCAAGGACCTCGTCAGCGGTCGGCCGATGGTGGTCAAGGAGGGTCGCTTCGGCCCGTACGTGACCGACGGGGAGACCAACGCCTCGCTGCGTCGCTCCGATGATCCCGACAACATCACCGACGAACGGGCATCCGAGCTGCTGCAGGACCGTCGCGACAGGGGCCCGTCGGTCAAGAAGGCGGCGAAGAAGCGCCCGGCCAAGAAGTCCGCGGCGAAGAAGTCTGCGGCGAAGAAGTCTGCGGCGAAGAAGTCTGCGGCGAAGAAGTCTGCGGCGAAGA
>CAZGEF010000047.1:0-7860 GCA_964525005.1 uncultured Rhabdothermincola sp. | reverse complement strand
AGTCGGTCGGCACCCGCGAGGCCGACTCGCCGGTGGCTGATTGAGCCGTCGAAAGGCCCTTCCGCGCCTGTTCGACCACGTAGCGTTGCATCCCTAGTGGCCACCTTCCGACCAGATCCCGGGCGCGGGCGCGCTCCGGACGACGCCGATGACCCAACGCGGCCCGGTGCCGCACCTGACGGCCGGTCTGATGACGGTCGACGGGAGTCGACGTTCGAGATGACGTCCGACACCGATGCCCAGGTTCCGGCGGACGAGTACCCGGCCACGATCGAAGACGTCCTCGTCGAGACCGCCGAGGCGATGCACCAGGCCGAGGGGCTCCGACGCGGACGGGACGCAGCCCGTTCGGGCCAGACCGGCCTGCCCGGCAGCCTCGGGGAGGGTGACGCGCCGACGCGGGACGACCTCTACACCACGAGCTCGGACGACCGCCCTGGCTGGCACGTCCGGCTGTTCGCCACCGACGAGTTCTTCCGCCTCTGGCTGGTGCAGGTCGTCGCCTCGCTCGGCGACTGGCTCGGGTTCTCCGCCATCATCGTGCTCGCCACCCGCATCGGGGGCGGCGGTGGAGCGGCGGCGGTCTCGCTCGTCATGGCGGCCCGCATCATCCCCGGGTTCTTCTTCGGTCCGGTGGCCGGCGTCTTCGTCGATCGGCTCGATCGCAAGAAGGTCATGGTGCTGTGCTGCCTGGGCCGAGCGGCGGTCATGCTCGCGCTGCCCTTCGTCGAGAACCTCGGCGGTCTCGTGGTCGCGTCGCTCGTCCTGGAGGTGTTCACCCTCCTGTGGGCGCCCGCCAAGGAGGCGACGGTCCCCAACCTCGTCCCGCCCGATCACCTGACGACGGCGAACTCGCTCGGTCTGGCCGCCGCCTACGGCACGTTCCCCTTCGCCTCGCTGCTGTTCGCCCTGCTCGCCGTCGTGTCGAGCTGGCTCGCCGAGGCCGACGTCCCGGCGTTCCTGCAGCCCGACCAGATGTCGTTGGCGTTGTACGGCAACGCGCTCACGTTCCTGTTCGGTGCCTGGATGATCCACCGCCTCGTCATCCCGCAGCGCGACCGCGCCGTGGCCCGGTCCGACTCGCGCCGGGTCGACCTGATGGCCACCGTCGGCGAGCTCAAGGAGGGGTGGCAGTACATCTTCATCAACCACACGGTGCGCGCCGTCAACATCGGACTGGCGACCGGGCTCATCGGTGGCGGCATGCTCATCCCGCTGGGTGCCCTCTTCGCCACCGAGGTGCTCGGTGCCGGCGACGCGGGGTACGGGCTGTTCACCACCGCGCTCGGCTTCGGGGTGGCTGCGGGCGCCGTCGGCGTGTCCGTGCTGCAGCGCCGGTTGCCGAAGGCACGGACCTTCACCATGTCGCTGTTCGTCGCCGGGGTGGCCCTCTTCGCCGCGTCGTCGTCCTCGGTCCTCGCCGTCACCCTCGTGTTCGTGTTCGTCATGGGGGCCTTCGTCGGGCCCGTCTACGTCGTCGGGTTCTCGCTGCTCCAAGAGGAGGTGTCCGACGAGCTGCGGGGGCGGGTGTTCAGCTCGCTCAACACCTTGGTCCGCCTGTGCGTGCTCATCTCGATGGTCGCCGGCCCACTGCTCGCAGCCGCGTTGGGTTCGCTGTCCGAGTCGCTCGTCGGTGGGGTCATCGAGGTCGGCCCCTGGTCCATCGCGGTACCTGGTGTGCGGCTGGCGCTGTGGTTCGCGTCGCTCGTCATCGTCGCCGCCGCCTTCCTCGCCCGCCATTCGGTCAAGACCGGCCAGCGCATCAACGCTGCTCGCGACGCCGGGCACCCGGCCGGCGGGGTGCCGTCGGATCTCGCACCGGTCGAGCGTGACGATCGAGCCCGACCCGACGGGCTCGACGACGAGGGCTCGTGACCGCGCCGGCCCCGATGCCGGGTCACCGTGGGGCGCCGGGCCGGCTCATCGCCTTCGAGGGCGGCGAAGGGTGTGGCAAGTCGACGCAGGCGGAGCGGCTCGCGGTCCGACTCGGGGCCGTGCTCACCCGCGAACCGGGGGGCACCGCGGTGGGCGCCCGCATCCGGGAGCTCCTCCTCGACCCCTCCACCGAGGGCCTGCATCCGCGGGCCGAGGCGTTGCTCATGGCCGCAGACCGGGCCCAGCACGTGCACGAGGTCGTGCGCCCGGCGCTCGAATCGGGACGTGACGTCGTCACGGACCGGTACGCGGGCTCGTCGATCGCCTACCAGGGCGCAGGACGAGGCCTCGATCCGGCCGAGATCCGCGATCTGTCCGGCTGGGCGACCGCACGCCTGTGGCCCGATCTCACGGTCCTCCTCGACGTGCCGCTGGAGGTGACGTCCTCCCGGCTCGATCGCGAGCTCGATCGCTTCGAGCGAGAGGACGGCGGCTTCCACGAGCGGCTCCTCGACGGCTTCCGGGTCCAGGCGCGAGACGATCCGGCCCGGTGGGTGGTGATCGACGGCACGCGGTCGGTCGACGACGTCGCGGCCCTCGTCTTCGCCGCCGTCGACGAGCGGCTACAACGGTCCTCGTGACCGACCTCGATGCCCCGACCACCGCCGGCGACCCGGGTGCCGATGACCTGTGGTCGGGGGTCGTCGGGCAGGGCCAGGCGGTGCGCGAGCTCCGAAGCGCCCTTGCGGCCCCGGTGCACGCGTACCTCTTCGTCGGTCCTCGGGGCAGTGGGAAGCGCGCCCTCGCCGCGTCCTTCGCCGCCGGGCTGCTGAGCGACGGGTCCATCGGCGACGACCGGGCGCGCATCGTCGAGCTGGCCCTGGCCGAGGAGCATCCCGACCTCGTCGTCGTCGAACGCGAGGGTGCGTCGATCAGTGCCGAGCAGGCCGACTTCATCATCGACCGAGCCAGTCGGTCGCCGATCGAAGGGTCGCGCAAGGTCCTGGTGCTCGACGAGTTCCACCTGGTGAGCGAGCGGGTGGGCCCCAAGCTGCTCAAGACCATCGAGGAGCCGCCCGTCGGCACGTTCTTCGTCGTCCTCGCCGAGGAGATCACGCCCGACCTCGTCACGATCGCCTCGCGCTGCGTCGAGATCGACCTCGGGCCGGTGCCGGTCGCCGAGGTGGCGGCGCGACTGGTGGCCGAGGGCGTCGACCCGGGGCGCGCCGACGATGCCGCCGTGGCCGCGGCGGGCGATCTTCGTCGGGCCCGCGTGCTCGCCACCGACGAGCGACTGGCGCTGCGACGCGACGCGTGGTTCGCGGTACCGGACGAGGTCGACTCGTCGGGCGCGTCGGTGGTGCGGGTCGTCGACGGTGTGCTCGCCATGATCGACGACTCCCTCGCTCCGCTGAAGGAACGTCAGGTGATCGAGCTCGCCGAGCTGGAGGAGCGCGTCGCCGCCCACGGCGAGCGTGGGTCGGGCCGCAAGCAGCTCACCGAACGCCACAAGCGCGAGGAGCGCCGATACCGCACCGACGAGGTTCGCTTCGGTCTGCTGACGCTGTCGCGGCGCTACCGCGACGAGCTCGTGTCGTCCCCCCGACCCGACCGGGCCATCCAGGCGCTCTCGGCGATCCAGGACGTGTCCGAGCACCTGATCCGCAACCCCAACGTGCGCCTCCAGCTCCTGGCCCTGTTCCTGGATCTGGGCAAGCCATGAGCCCGGCCACGGACGCCGGCATCCACCGAACTGGCTGGGAACCGTGCGCGACTGGGGTGCAAGCAACCCAGCGGGGCGGCGAACGCAGCGATCGGGTCGACCTACCGGGTCGACCTACCAGGTGGGGTCGTCGACGAGGAGCTGGTAGAGCGCGTCGGCGGGGACGGGGCGGGCGAACCAGTACCCCTGGGCGATGTCGCACCCGAGGGCGCGGAGCCCCGCGAGCTGATCGGGTTCCTCGACGCCCTCGGCCACGCACGTGAGGCCGAGGGCCCGTGCCATGTGGATGACGGCGGTGGCCACGGGTGAGCCGTGGCCATCGGCGGCGAGCGGCGTGACGAACGATCGATCCACCTTGACGAGGTCGACCGGGAACCGGTGCAGGTAGCTGAGCGAGGAGTAGCCGGTGCCGAAGTCGTCGATGGCGAGCTTCACGCCGAGTCGCTTGAGCTGTTCGAGGACGTCGAGCGTCGCCTCGGCGTCGTCGATGAGGATGCTCTCGGTGAGCTCGAGGGTGAGGTCCTCGGCGGGCCAGCTGTATCGGGTGAGCGCCCGTTCGACGGTGCCGACCAGGCTGGCCGAACCGAGCTGCCGGGCCGAGAGGTTGACGGCGACCGTGAGCTGGTCCCGCAGCGGCGACCGGTCGAGCCACGCCCGGGCCTGGCGGATGGCTTCGTCGATGACCCAGGAGCCGATGCGCACGATGATGCCGGTCTCCTCGGCGGCACCGATGAACTCCGACGGGAGCACCACACCCCGGTCGGGGTGGTGCCACCGCAGCAGCGCTTCGACCCCGCTGATGCGCCCGGTGTCGAGGTCGATCTTGGGCTGGTAATTGAGGTGGAGCTCGGCCCGCTCGATGGCGCGCCGCAGGTCGGCGTCGAGGCGGAGCTGCTCGGCGGCGCGGGACTGGAGCTCCTCGTCCCACACCTCGAGTCGATCGCCGCCGCGGTTCTTGGCGCCGTACATGGCCGAGTCGGCTCGTTGGATGAGCTGGTGCGGCGTCGTGGGGGTGCCATCGGTGATGGCGACCCCGATGCTGGTGGACAGGAAGATCTGCTGTTCGGACGCTTCGTCGACGGTCTCGATGTCGATGGTGAAGGGTTCGCTGAGCGCGAGATCGAGGCGGCTGGCGATGTAGTGGACGTCTTCGACGTCGCGGATGCCGTCGAGCACGACGGCGAACTCGTCGGCACCGAAGTGCCCGACGAAGTCGCTGGAGGCCACGAGCGAACGCAGGCGGGCACCGAAGGCGATGAGCAGCTCGTCGCCCGCCCGGTGCCCGAGGCTGTCGTTGACGACCTTGAACCGGTCGAGGTCGAGCAGCAGGACGGCCATCGGTCGCTCGCTGGTGTTGGCCCGTTCGACCGAGCAGGCCAGGCGCTCCATGAGCGCCCAGCGGTTGGGGAGCCCCGTGAGCTGGTCGTGGCGTGCCTGGTGCTCGAGCGTGGTCTGGGCGATGTGGCGCTCGACGGCGATGGCGGCGAGGTGGGCGGCCACCTCGACGACGGTGCGCTCCCGCTCGAGCGGTCGGCTGGGTTGGTCGTGGTAGACGCTGATCGTTCCGATGACCTCGTGGCCCGTCGTGTCGACGATGGGCTGGGACCACCCCGAGCGGATGTTCCGCTCGCGGAGGACGTCGACGTCGGGGGCGGTGATCGGGTCGTCGTCGATGTCGGAGACGACGACGACCTCGCCGGTCTCGACCGCGGTGGCGGTCAACGAGCAGAGCTCGATGGATCCGCCCAGGCCGAGGTCGTCGTGGAGCGTTCGGTCGACCAGCGCGGTGGTCGCGGTGCCACCGGTGTGGTCCTCGACGACCCGTTGGATCTCGCCGAGGACCTCGGTGAGGGGCGCGTTGCGCGCCACGAGCTGGAGGATGGCGGCCTCGTCGGCCAGCATCGCCTCGGTCTGGAGGAGGTCGGTGACGACCCGGATGCGCACGACGATGCCGGCGAGGACCGGATCGGCCAGCTCGTTGCGGGCGACGCACTCGAGGCGTTCCCAATGCCCGTCGGCGTGACGGGCGCGGATGATCTCCGAGGGGTGCAGGCTGGGGTCGTCCGCGACCTGCCGGAAGACCTCGAGCGTGCGGGCGAGGTCGTCTTCGTGGATGCGGGCGAAGGGGTTGGTCCGGACGTCGTCGTCGTTGAGGTAGCCGAGCACGCCGGCGAGGTTGTTCGTCGACTGGATCAGCTCACCCTGCGCGCTCATGAGCACGACGACCTCGGTTCGGCTGGCGAGGAGCGTGCGCCAGCGCTGCTCGGCCTCGGGGGTCCAGTCGGCCGGGTCGAGCATGCGGGCCTGGAGGAGCCCGACGGGGGCTTCGGCGCCGCTGCGATGGTCCTCGGCCGAACCGCATGGGTTGCGGCTGGGATCGGTCGCCCTCGGGGGGCGATCGTCGATCTCGGTTGTGGCGCGTTCGTCGCCCACGGTCGGTCCCCCCGCCTCGCAGGACGCGTGGCATCGGACACAGTACTTGAACGGACTTTGGAGCGTCGTCCCGAACCGCCCTGCCCTGGTGGCGGGCTGACCGCGTCCTGTCCGGGCCTGTCCGGGCCTGTCCGGGCCTGGGTCTGGGTCGGGGTCTGGGTCTGGTGGTCCGATGGCGACCGGACCGATCGCAGTCGGTGGCCGAGACCCGGATCGTGGGCGATCAGCGTTGAGATCAGAACGATGTTGACAAGACGACCCGCGCGGGAGGACGATCGGTGGCGATGATGTCGAACGCCGCCTTCGGTCTCCTCCTTCTCACCTAGGCGAGTACCCCTCCGAGGTACTCGCCGAAGCTCCTGCGCCCCCGGGCCGGGAGCTTCTTCCGTTTTCGGGACCTACCCTCCCGAAGCGCACCGAGACGGTTCCCGCCCTCATCGCCTCATCCGGCAACCACGATCTCCAGGAAGCCACGTCCCACAGGGAAAGCAGAGCCATGCCACCCCAGCCCGTCACCCCGATGTCGATGCCGTTCGAGAAGTACCAGCCGATCGTGCCCCTCGACCTCCGCGATCGCACCTGGCCCGACAAGCGCCAGGACCATGCCCCCCTGTGGTGCTCGGTCGACCTCCGGGACGGCAACCAGGCGCTCATCGACCCGATGGATCCCGAGCGCAAGCGCAAGATGTTCGAGACGCTCGTGGCCATGGGCTTCAAGGAGATCGAGGTCGGCTTCCCTTCGGCGAGCCAGCCCGACTTCGACTTCTGTCGCCAGCTCATCGAAGAGGACCTGATCCCCGACGACGTCACGATCCAGGTGCTGACGCAGGCGCGCGAGCACCTCATCGAGCGCACCTACGAGTCGATCGCCGGCGCGAAGCAGGCGATCGTGCACCTCTACAACTCGACGAGCACGCTGCAGCGCGAGGTCGTCTTCCGCACCGACGAGCAGGGCATCATCGACATCGCGCTCGAGGGGGCGCGCCTGTGCCGGCAGTTCGAGACCCGCATCCCCGAGACGAAGGTCTTCTACGAGTACTCGCCCGAAAGCTATACGGGCACCGAGCTCGAGTTCGCCGTCGACGTCTGCAACCAGGTGCTCGAGATCTTCGAGCCGACCCCCGACCGCAAAGTCATCATCAACCTGCCGGCGACGGTCGAGATGGCGACGCCGAACGTCTACGCCGACTCCATCGAGTGGATGAGCCGCCACCTCGCGCACCGCGAGAACGTCATCCTGTCGCTGCATCCGCACAACGACCGCGGCACGGCGATCGCCGCCGCCGAGCTCGGCTACATGGCCGGCGCCGACCGCATCGAGGGGTGCCTTTTCGGCAACGGAGAGCGCACGGGCAACGTCGACCTCGTCGCCCTGGGCATCAACCTGTTCACGCAGGGGATCGACCCGCAGATCGACTTCAGCGACATCGACCAGGTCAAGCGCACCGCCGAGTACTGCAACCAGCTCCCCGTGCACGAGCGCAGCCCGTGGGCCGGCGACCTTGTGTTCACCGCGTTCAGCGGCTCGCACCAGGACGCGATCAAGAAGGGCTTCGAGTCGATGGACGCGCGAGCCGCGGCATCCGGCGTCTCCGTCGACGAGATCGAGTGGGCCGTGCCGTACCTGCCGATCGACCCCAAGGACCTCGGCCGGTCGTATGAGGCCGTCATCCGCGTCAATTCGCAGTCGGGCAAGGGCGGCGTCGCCTACCTGCTCAAGACCGATCACGCCCTGGACCTGCCGCGCAAGCTCCAGATCGAGTTCTCGGGCGTTGTGCAGGCGAAGACGGATGCCGAGGGCGGCGAGGTCACGAGCGACCAGATCTGGT
>CAZGEF010000046.1:0-22981 GCA_964525005.1 uncultured Rhabdothermincola sp. | reverse complement strand
ACCATGCAGACCTACCAGCACCTCCTGCCCGGCATGCAAGAAGACGCGGCGGACACCGTCGAACGCCTCACCCGCCCGAAGCGGACCAAGGCGAAAGGCGCCCCGGGCGACGCGAGGGAACGCCGTGGGAACGGCCGGAGGAAGAGCGCGTAATCCGTAGGAACGCCTCTGGAACGGCGAAAGCCCAGGCCTGTGACCTGGGCTTTCGCGTTTCAGGTGGTGGCGGGGGCAGGATTTGAACCTGCGACCTTCGGGTTATGAGGTCCCGTTTGGTACCGCTGAGCTGGGGTTTCGCGCTGCCGCACCGTTCGACGGTACCGTCTCGTACCACCCTGTCACTTCGAAAAGTGTAGAAGTCGGTCGGTGGGGTGATCATGCCGCGACGACCTTGCGGACGTCGCTGACGGACAGGGCGACGGTGGTGGGTTCGTCGACGACGTAGCCCGAGATCTCCGGAGTGAGGTCGAGCACGACCCGCCGATCCTCGTCCCGGCCGTAGAGCTCGCGGACGGTGCCTTGCACGTCGCCGGTGCCCCAGCGGAACACGACGAGATCGCCGTACTGCAGCGTGTCCTTCATCGGTCCTCCTTCACCACGGCCTCGGGATGCCGAGCGAGCTGGCGAGCTTGTCGGCGACGACGTCGTCCATGGTACCGGCCAATGCGTCGAGGGCTCGGCGGTGTTGTTCGTAGGACCGCTTGGTCGCCTTGATCGCTCCGCCCGACTCGAGTCCGGCGATCTTGGTCTCGTCTCCGTGGCCGACGGCGTTGCGGTAGTCGACCACCCGATCCAGGGTGTCGAGCTGGTCCACGACGGCAGGACCAGCCGCTTTGAGGTCGTCGATCAGCGTGAGCCCGACTCGCACGAAGTCGTGACCGAGGGTGGAGCGGCGCGGGTTGTGGGTGTCGAGCCGGCGGCCTTGGACGACCAGCACCTTCAGGGTCGACATCTGGTGAGGGCTCGCCTGGCCGATGAACACCTGCGCTGCCTCGTCGTGCAGGTCCCGGCAGTAGCTCTGGAACTGCGCGACGAGCGAGAGGAACAGGCTGCGGTTGAGCTGTGTGGTCCCCACCGCCGGCCCGGTCCGGTGCCGGTCATGTTGGCGTGCACCGCTTCGAGCTCAGCGAGGCGTGCAAGCCCGGAGCTTCGCCACTGGGTCAATGCGGTCGAGGTCACGGCCACGATCCTCGCGCGGCGGCAACGCCGACCCTCCCTTTCCTTGTTGCCGACCTCCGCCGTGACGGCTGGACCGGCCACAGGCGGTACGTTCAGATCGATGGGCTCGAGCGTCGGTGAAGACCTGTCCGCGTTGCTGCGGGGTGTGCACCACGACGGGTCCTTCGCCACCCGACGTACCGCACCGATCGGCGACCTGGCGATCGAGGTCAACGGCATCGGCGAGCTGGGCCTGCCGGTCACCGCTACGCAGGCCAAGCAGCTCCGTCTCGTCACCCGTCCCGCGAAGTACGGCGACGGCGAGCAGACGATCCTCGACCGCGCCGTCCGTGACACCTGGGAGGTCCCGCGGTCACGGGTGCGGATCGACAAGCGCCGCTGGAACCGCACGCTGGACCCGATGCTCGACTTGATCCGCGACGACCTGGGCTTGCCCGAGACGAGCTCGTTGCACGCGCAGTTGCACTCGATGCTCCTCTACGAACGTGGCCAGTTCTTCGCCGCTCACCAGGACTCGGAGAAGGACGACCAGATGGTCGCCACGTTGGTTGTGATGCTGCCGTCAAGGTCGACTGGTGGTGACCTCGTCGTCTCCCATAGGGGCGAGTCGGTGCGGTATCAGGGCTCCGCTTCGTCGTTGACCTTCGTTGCGTTCTACGCCGACACGCGACACGAGGTCCTCCCTCTCGAGACCGGCCATCGCGTGGTGCTCACCTACAACCTCGCCCTGCGCGGCGACACGCCGAATCCGCTGCCCGGTGACCCGACAACGGTGACGGCGGCAGCGGACCTGTTCGGCCGCCACTTCGAGCAGCACCCCGCTCCACGCTGGCGAGGCGACCGCCAGGCGCTCGATCCGCCCGACCGGTTGGTCGTGCTCCTCGACCACCAGTACACCGAGCGGGGCCTGCGTTGGTCGCACCTCAAGGGCAAGGACTCCACCCGGGTCGAGATCCTGCGAGGTGCGGCCGACATCACGGGATGTGAGGTCGCGCTCGCGCAGGCCGAGATCCAGGAGACCCGCGACTGCTACGAGGACGAGCCGCCACGCTGGGGACGGCGACGCGGCTGGTCGGAATGGGACGACGAGCCCGACGGCGACCACGACCGCTACACCGTCGGCGAGATCCTCGACTCCACCATCGAGATCGTCGCCGCTGCCGGCGAGGCATATCGGTTCGACCCGACGGTGAGCGACGCCGAGATCGTCGAAGTCACCCCCACGGCCGAACTCGAGCCCTACGGCTCGGAGTACACGGGCTACATGGGCAACTGGGGCAACACCATGGACCGCTGGTACCGGCGGGCCGCACTCGTCATCTGGCCGCGTAGCCGGGCCTTCGCGATCCAAGCCAAAGGCGACCCTGCCGCCGCCCTCGGGAACCTGCTCGCACGACCTGGCACCGACGAGCCGTCGCGACAGGCTCGCGCCGACGACACGGTGACCCTGCTGCGGTTCTGGGCCGATGCCGTCCGCCGAGACGACCAGCGCACGGTGCTGCCCGCCGCGCTGCGGTTGGCCTCCCTGCTCGGCGATGAGGCCCTCGCCGATCAGCTCCTCGACCCCTTCGCCCTTGAGGCGATCGCACCGACCGACGCGGCGTTGCTGGTGTCCCTCACCGACTGTCACGACCTCGAATGGTTCGACCGTCGGCTCGCGGCATGGACCGAGCAGCGACGAGCCCACCACTCGTCCTTGGCTTCCGCTCCCGGCAGGGCCACCTGGGTCGAAGATCTCCCTGCCCTGTGCGCGAACCTCCGCGACGCCGAGAACGCTCCCGGTCGCTCCGGCCCTGACATCGCCGCGCGCCTGCTCACCGCGATGACCGACTGGCTGGTCGACACCGTCGGTCGAGCCGTCCTCATCACCTCCCCGTCGCAACGCGAGAGCACCCTGGGCCAGCTCGCCCTCGCGACCGTCGCTGTCCTGCGCGCCGCCCACATGGTCAACGACGCGCACGCGCGGGACCGGGTCGTCGCCGCGGTGTGCGACCCGATGCCGAGGACCATCCCGATGCTCGTCGAGATCGTGCGAGCGTGCGCCCCGCTGTCGACCCACGAGCGCGCCGCGGTCGGTGCCAACTCCATCGCCAGCCGCTGCCGACAGGCACTGTTGAGCGCACTGGAGCAACCACCACGAGCATCGGACGACTGGTCGATCACCGAGTTCGAGCCGGGTGACTGCTGCGATGACTGCACCACCCTGACCGGCTTCCTCACCAACCCCACCGCCCAGACAAACACCTGGCCCCTCGCCAAGCCTCGACGCCAGCACATCCACCACCGCATCGATGATGCTGAGCTCCCCGTCACCCACCGCACCCGCCGCGAGGGCAGCCCCCACAAGCTCGTCCTCACCAAGACGGCCGAGCTCCACCGCAGAGACACCGAACGCAGGCAAGCGCTCGCCACCGCCCTCGAAGCGATCGAGCAGTTCTCCACCCAGCCCTGATCCTCGCTCGAAGCGGCGACCGGTCGACCGTGCTTCCAACGGCCCACGCGTTCTACCGGCCACCTCGATCACCGCCACAGGGCGCTGACCAGCCGTTTCGCCCGTTGCATCGACCTGCTCGACATTCGGTCGGGACGGTTCTACCGATGGTTCTACCGGGATCCGAACCGCCCGGATCCGGAAGAACGAGGAGGACCCGCCATGAAGGGACATGTCGCCCGCAAACGAGACCGCTACTACGCCGTCATCTACGAAGGCATCGACCCCGTCGACGGCAAGGAGAAGAAGTCCTGGACCCCGGCGGGCACCGACCGCGCCGAAGCCGAAGCGCTCGCCGCGAAACTCGCCGCCGAGCGCGAGGGCCGCAACGACGAGATCAGGTCGCTCACCTTCGGCGCCTACCTCACCGGCCGATGGCTGCCCGCCAAGAAGCTCGAACTGCGCACCAGCACCTACCGCAGCTACGTCCACAAGACCCAACGCCACATCCTGCCCACCCTCGGCCGCAAGCGACTGCGGCGGCTGCGACCCGAGGACCTCGAACGGCTCTACGAGTCGATGCTCCGGCCCACCGACGGCAGCCGACCGCTGGCACCCAAGACGGTGTACGAGGTGCACCTCATCATCCGCGGCTCGCTCGACCACGCCGTGCGCCGCGGGCTCGTGAACCGCAACGTCGCCCTCACCGCCTCGGCACCGAAGATGTCGACCATCCCCAAGATCGAGCAGAAGGCCTGGACCCCCGACCAGTTGGCGGCGTTCCTGCGCGCGGCCGCCGGACACCGGCTGTTCCCCGCCCTGTGGCTCTCGGCCAACACCGGCATGCGCCGCTCCGAGTTGCTCGGCCTGAAGTGGTCCGACCTCGACGTCGCCAAGAAGCGCCTGTCGATCAACCGTGGGCTCGTCGCCGTCGGCTACGAACTGCACGAATCCCGCGGCAAGACCGATAACTCGCGCCGATGCATCAACATCGACGCCACCACCCTCGCCGTGCTCGCCGGCTGGCTCGGGCTCCAAGCGGCCGAGCACGCGGCCGTCGGCATCGACAACGCCGACTGGATGTTCACCACCGCCGACGGCGGACCCATCCACCCGCACACGCTCAGCCAGACCTTCGACCGCATCGTGCGCCGCGCCCCTGTCCCGGTCATCAGACTGCACGACCTGCGCCACACCCACGGCAGCATCCTCATCGCCAACGGCGTGCACTCCAAGGTCGTATCCGAACGCCTCGGCCACCACTGGTTCACGTTCACCGTCGAGACCTACCAGCACGTCCTCCCCGGCATGGGCGAAGACGCCGCCCGCGTCATCGAAGCCCTCCTCGCAACCGCCCGCCAGAACCCCGCGCTCCCGAAAGCCGGTTGAACACCCGGGAGAACTCCACGCGAACCCGGTAGAACGCCCCGACAACGACGAAAGCCCAGGCCGATGACCTGGGCTTTCATGCTTGAGGTGGTGGCGGGGGCAGGATTTGAACCTGCGACCTTCGGGTTATGAGATCAGCGATCCGACCTTCATCCCGTACCAGCCCGTACCGAATAGTGCCCTCTAGCTGGGGTTTCGCGGGCCACCCTACTCCCCTCGTGCCAGCCCGTACACCCCGTCACGCTCCGCACAGTAGAAGGAACAGTAGAAACGCGCAGCCGTCTGAACCGGCCGGCGACTATGCCGACGAGCGACCGTGCGGCCATAGCTGCGAGCGTCCGGGGAACCGAGGACTTGACGGCTCCGGGCGATCGTCGGGCTGGCGAACGGGACGGGGCCGGCCGCGACGACCTTGTCGTCCCGGTCGGGGTGAGCGCCACGTGACGGACGCGGCCCACACGGCGAGCGCGTGGGGCCGTGCCCAACACGACTTGTCAGTTCGGCGCTTGTTCGCGCATCCATGGCTCGAGGGCGCGTCGCACCGCTGAGAAGCGGATGCGCTCTTGCTCCAATCGAACCGAGCGTCCGTACCGATCTTCGATCAGGTCTCGGTACAGAGACCCTTCCGAGTCGGTCAACGCGTCGAGCGGGACATCGGTTGGACGGCCTTCGACGACGACGTGGTCGAGGTGATCGAGCAACGTTGCTCGGTTCATCAGGAGCGACTCGACGTGAGGAACGCGCTGGCGGAGTCGATTGAGGATGGCGAAGCCGTGGGTGTCGATGTCGCCCCAGTAGATGAGTTCCCGGTCGACGAGCCAAGGGACTCTTTCGAGGACGGTTACGCCGAACCCTTCGCCGAAGATGCCGATGGCATTCGGCACTGGCGGAAAGTCGAGGAAGCTCGCTCTGTTCTCGATGATGAACGCCGTCGTGATCGAGAGTGGGAGTTTGGCGAGCTCGTCGACGCGGAGCTCGAGCTCGGTCAGCTCTGCAGGAAGCTCCGGAACCTTGCCGAACGCTCTCAGACGCACGTAGGACGACCGCTCGCGGAACCCGTATCGACCGGCGAAGCTCGTGGCGGATCGATCGATCTGTTCATCCGGGACGATCTGCTGGAGGAGCTTGCCGAGGATCTTGCGGTTCCGGTCGACGAACTTGGTGTCGATGCCGGGCGCATCGAGGTGACGGAGATCGAGGGCCGAGCGGTCGTGCGTGTCGTCGGCGACCCAGCCGATCACGGCAAGCAGGTCGTTCCAGATCTCGTTGTGTTCGATCGCAGTCCGGGGGTGGTCCGCTACCCACGTGACGATCGCGTCTCGTGTCGGATCTGCGCAGCTCCATGTCTGCGTGAGCTCGAGGATTCGATCGAGAGCTTGCAGCTCCTTCTGGGTGCCGAGCGCGGTGCAGAGTCTTTCAAGGGTGGGGATGTGGGCCCGGACTGGCACGGCTGTATCGCCGATGGTGCGGGTCCGTCTGGTCTTTCGGTCGAGACTGAAGAGCTCTCGGCCGGTGCCGGTTCGATTGTCGTCATCGATTCGATCGGCCCAGTGCCGAACCTCTTCGGGTCGTTCGCTGAGATCGGTCGTGGTTGGAGCCCGGACAGGTAGCGAGATCGGTTCGAAGTCGAGCCCCGCGGCGTGTGCTTTCAGGTAGGCACCCTTTCGCCACCGCCGCTGGAGGGTTGCGAGGAGGTCAGCAACGGTCGTCCAGCCTGGTTTCGCGTCTGGTCCAGGTCGGGGTTGCGGGGGTGGCATCAGTCGTCATCGCCAGCGGGTGTGCGCGCTTGAGCGCGCGCCTGGAGGTGTTCCTCGATCGTGACCCGTTGGAGCAGTGAACCTTTGCCGTCGGGGTTCTGGACGAGGCCGACGCAGGAAACGTACGGCTCGATGACACGGATCTTCTGGAGGGGGGTGACGATGAGGAGTTGGAGTCCGAGCTCGTCGAAGAGGCGCAACGCGTAGCGGGTAGAGTCGTCCGATCCGCGCCCGAAGGCTTCGTCGATCACGACGAAGCGAAACGTTCGACCGGCGTCGCCGCTGTCGAGCTTGAACTGGTAGGCGAGAGACGCGGCGAGGATCGTGTAGGCGAGCTTCTCCTTCTGGCCTCCGGACTTGCCCGACGAGTCGGAGTAGCTTTCGTGCTCCTCGTCGCTGTCTCGCCAGCGCTCAGATGCCGAGAAGACGTACCACTGGCGCACGTCGGTGACGCGGCGGGCCCATGCTCGGTCTTGGTCGGTGCTTCCCTCGCGGCCCCTGAACCGATCGACGAGCGCCTTCACCTGCAGAAACCGTTGCTCGGAGTACTGGTCGTCGCCTGCGCCCGCGGTGATGTTGGAGGTGCACGCTCGTAGGTCGTCCTGGAACTGTCTGATCTCGGTGTTCGGAGTCGATTCGGGGACGAGTCGGATGTAGCGGTTGGCGTTGTAGTCGATCGCTTGCAGCGACGTGTTGATGCGTGCGACGCGATCACGGATCGTGTTGGCCTGGCTCTGGAGCTGTGCGGAGAGTCCTGCGATCTCGTTGATCGTGTTCTCTCGGAGTGACCGCCGGAACTCTTCTTCGAACCGGGGTAGGTCATCGGTCGCAACGCGATCTCGGAGAGTTCGGTACTCGGGCGCAGACTCGATGGCATCGTCGAGCTCTGCCGACTCCTGGGCGTAGACGACGCGGAAATCCCGCATTCCTTTGACGACACGCTGTGCCACCTGGTTCAGGCGTTGGGTGTGGGCCTCGCGTCCGATGTCGACCGCCTCCCGGGTGGCATGGTTCGCGGCGTCGATTCGCTCGGGGTCGGACAGGTTGAGTCGGTGCTCCTCGGGGATCGAACCATCGAGCTCGTCGAAAGACTCCCGGGCGATCGCGAACGCGTCCGAGTCGGACAGCACTTCCCGAACGACCTCGAGGCGCTTCAACGCGCGGGTCTTGCGATCCGACTCGACAGCCCGAGCGTCCTTCAGCGCGTCGCGTGCTCTCTCGCGTTCCTGCCGGTCCCGCGCTGCGACCTCGAGCTCGGTCGTGAGCGCAGCGAGGGCATCGGAGGAGGACCGGATGCGCTCGTGCTCTGCCTCGAGGCGTGTGATCTCCGCGTCGACCGTCGCCCAGTCGAGGTCTTCCCAACGGTTGCGCTCCGCGAGAAGCGCGAGGTCGGTCAGGACTCCCTGGACTTCACCGCGTCGACCATCGGGCGACCTCAGCCGTTCTTCGAGTCCTTCGATCCGGCGGGAGATCTCTTGCGCTTCGGCGATCAGCGCATCGACCTTCGCTTCGTTGGTCCAGCCGAGCACGTAGCTACGGCGATCGTCGATGCGGGATCGGTCGTCCTTCTCGTGCCGGTCCCGGGACTTGATCTGACCTTCCTGGGTGATCGCCCGATCGAACCGGGCGAACTCTCGAGTGTCTTCAACACAGGCGTGGTCGGCGCGGTTCGCCAGCTCGTTGCGCAGCCACGGCTCAAAGGCGCTGCCCGGTTTGATCTCGATGAGATCGGCCAGCACCGGATGGGCTGAGGTCCGCTCGATGGTGCGGGGTCTCCCGAGGCGATCCGGGACTCGGAAGTAGACGAACCTGATCCCGAGGTGGCGACCGTTGATCCACTCGGCGACCGCCGCGTAGTGCTCGTGGGGGACGAGCAGCGACGTCGCGAAACCCCGGAGGACGCGCTCGGCGGCGCCCTCCCACGCGGCAGCGTCGGGGCGCACCTGGAGCAGCTCGCCCGCGAACGGAAGCGAGGCGGGATCCAACGAGAGGTTGGCGCTCAGTTCGTCACGCAACGCGAGGCTCCGTGCTGGCAGGTTGCTCTGGCGGCCGGCGAGGCTCTTCAGCTCTGTGTTCACCGATTCGGCGGAGCGTTCGAGCTCTCTGCGTTCCGCGCGCAGCTCGACCACCTGATTGTCGAGGGCGGCGGCCTCGACTTCGAGATCGGTTCGTCGCAGTTCGATCTGGGCCGTGACCGCTGTGAATTGCTGAAGGTCGACAACGGCGCCGTGGCCCTCGATGCCGACGCCGGCGAGCAGCTCGTTGTAGCGGTCGAGTGATCGTCGACGCTGGTCTCGTTCGGCGGGCAATCGGGCCAGGTCTGCGTCGATGGCCGCGAGTCGGTCGCCACCGTTCTGGGCGATGTCGATGGCGAGCTGCTGTTCGCGTTCGCGGACGCCTTCGATCGCGCAGTCCGCCTCGCCGATCTTGCCGTCCAGCTCGGCGAGCAGTTGGTCGATGGACTCGATCAACGCTGTGATCAGGTCCTGAGTGTGATCGGCGAAGAAGTAGGGCAACGCTTCTCGCTGACGGTTGAGGCCATCAAGCGCGACGGTCAGCCCGTCGTACGCGTCGATGTGGTCGACCAGTGGGTCGAGAAGCTCGAGCTGGTGGCGGGCACGGACGACGGCGTCATGGGCTCTGGTCAGGTCGTCGAAGTGCTCGAGGAGGTCCCGGATCCGTCCAGACATGTCGAACGGTTCGAGCATGTGCGAACGAACGAAGTCGTTCAGGTTGTCGACCGCCTTCATCGACACGGTCTGGTGGAACAACTCGAGGACTTGATCGGATTCGATGCCGAGACGGCGACGGAACGTCCGCCCGTACTCGGGGAACCCATCGAAGGTCTGCGCGCCGGCCTCTCTGAGCTTGCGCTTGAGCTCTCGGAAGCCCTCACCCGGCTCGATGACGAAGTGCTTGGCGATGGAAAGGTCCGCGTCGGCCGTGACGAAGAAGCGCTCGGGCTGTCCTCCATCCTCTCGTGCTCGGAACACCTGAGCGATCGTCACCGGCGACGACGCGGCATCATGCACTGTCTTCGTGCCTGCCTCGCCTGAACTCGAAGCGAACACGGCGAGCAGCACGGAGTAGTTCTCCGGGCCGCGCAAGCCGACCGGACGGGTGCCGCCCGTCTCTTCGTTGTGCTCGGACTTGTAGTGCCCAAGCACATAGGAGCGAAGGTCGCGCTCGCGGGTATCGGCCCCTGCAGCCTTGTTGTACGAGATGCGGTGGGCGGGAAGGAGCAAGGTCGTCACGGCGTCGACGAGGGTGGACTTGCCCGAGCCGATGTCGCCGGTGAGCAGTGCGTTTGCGCCTTCGACCTCGAAGGTCCACACCGACCCATCGAAGGTTCCCCAGTTGTAGACCTCGAGCCGGTGCAGCCGACAGCCCTGCCCTGGCAGCTGAGTGGCACGTTCCGCGTGGTCGGCCAGGTCGAACAGCCGAGGATCGTGTTCAGCCTGCATCGTCGCCCTCGGCTTCGCCCGTGCCGCGTTCGTCAGCCAGGTAGGCGGCGAGGCGCTCGTCGAACTGCGACAGCCATTGGCCGTCGACGAACGCCCGCAGGATGCGTCGGACCTCGAACTGGTCGGTGGTTCCTCGCAGCTTGTGGAGAAATCCGAGGTCCACGATTCGGCCGATGTGCGAGTCGACATGCCGGGCGAGCTTGATGTCGTCGAGACCGGAGGGTGCGTACACACGGTAGAGGTCGATGATCTGGTCGCGGCTGAGGATGAGGCGGGCCTCGGTGCTCGACGTGTCGAACTCGAGGAGTCGTTTGCGCAACAGCGCGATCAGCAGACTCGTCGTGAACGACAAGGAGTGACGGGCGATGAGCCTCGGATACTCGACGTCGCTCTCTCCGTCGCGGAGGCTGCGAAGGTACGCGAACCCGTCGGTCTCGTCGATCTCGAGGCGTAGACCGAGGACCCCCACATGGTCGGCGACTCGACGCCGGTTGCGGCCCAGTGGTTCCCACAGTTTGTCGTGCACGTCCCGATAGATCGGACCCTTGAACAGCTGGATCACCACGAGCGACAGCTCAGCTGGCTGGTTCGATCCAGCTTCGCCCGCCTCGGGAGTTGGTTCCACGAGTGAGGTCACGCCTCGTCACCTGCTCGCCGACTGATGGTGACAAGCGGCATGTCAGCCACCCGCTCCACCTGCTCGGATCGGTCAGATTCCTCGCCTGATCTGGGGTCGTTGCTCTCCGTGTCAGAGCGGCGGTCCCCGTCAGATACTGCGGTCCAACGAACCTGGACGCGCTCGTCCTGATCGAAGTCCATCGAGAGGTGGGGTTCGTCGATCGAGAGGTAGCCGATGAGCTCGGCGAGGCCTTGTTCGAGCGGAACGGCCGCTACCACCTCGTCGAGGCGAATCTCCTGTCGGGGCCCGAGTCGCTCGAGGATGGTGCGGAGCAGCGCGTCACGATCGACGTGGAGCTGATCGAACAGCACCGAGCGGTCGAGGTCTGCGACACCGACGTCGACTGGCGCGCCCGCGAGTTCGGTCGTTCGTACGCGCTTGTAGAGCGGGCGTTCCATCGGTAGCACCACGGGGACCGCCGTGTCGTCGAGGTCCATGACCACCGCTGCGTCCGCGGCGTCTGTTCCGTACAGGTCACGTGCTTGGATCGCCTTGACCTCGATGGCGTGAAGCAGGTCGAAGACCCGGCGGTTCTCCATCCAGACCTGGTCGTCGAGGAACCTGCGGAGTTGCTCGGAGAGCCGGCGGACCGTGACTTGGGTGCGTTCGCTCGCGTCGATCCAGTCGTAGTGCACTCGCGCAAGACGAGGATCGAGATCAGCGATCGCGTCGGCCTCGTGGAGCTTGGCGAGGAGCTCTGTCAGCTCGGCCTGCTTCTCCGACGACAAGAGCAGGTCGTAGAAGGCACGGAAGCTGCGTCCCTGGTCCGAGTCGGTGATCCCCCGACGATTCGTGAACAGGTCATCGAGAAGCTCGCCTTTCGAGCCTTCCCACAGCGCGATCTGTTCTCGCAGGCCGCGGTCGAGATCACGGAAGTTCTCCTCGACCTGACGGAAGTCCGCAAGCAGCTCTCTCGCCGTTCGCGCGAACTGCTGGTACCGGTCGCGCTGGGTCACCGAGTCGGCGAGCACCACGTCGCCGGCTTCGAGCTGTGCGATCTCCGCATCGATCAGCGCTCGGCGCCGTTCCAGATCTGCGAGGCGAGCAGCCGGGTTCTCATCGGCGCCGTGAACCATCTGACGAAGTAGCTCGAAGATCGTCGACAGGCGGGACTCGGTTCCGATGAAGCTTCGAGCACGCAGATCGTCGACCCACGCCAGCGCCTTCTCCACCGCGGGTGTCAGGTCGTAGTGCGGTTCGTCGCTGCCAGGCGGATAGAACCGTCGGAGCCAGCCTCGGTCGGTCGCTGCCCAGTCCTCCAGGTACTGCTTCGCCGACCGCGGGAACCGGGCCTCTCCATCCCCGTCTCCGCTGAAGCGCTGATTCAGCGCAAACAGCTCATCATCGAGCTCATCGATCAACCGCTGCGCAGGGATGTTGCTGTCATTCGCATCGACGAAGACACGGCCGAGGAAGCTGAGAACCAACGCGACGTTGTTCGACGACAACAGCCGCCATGCCGCGTGGCGGGTCCTCAGTTGCTCGATCTCGTCGTAGTTCACGACACCCTCTCCACCACGGGTCGGCCGACATCGAAGATCGTACGCGGCGCCAGTGACAGCGCCCGAGGCCCAGGACCCGGCATCTCCGACGCCACCGTCACATCACACCATGCGGCGACGGACTTCGTCGGCGAACGCTGGTGCCCCGGCTCGCTCGAGCGCGTCGAGGAGCTGCGGAAGGGTCCTCGGGACGCGGCGGTTCGCTGCCGCTTGGAGCGACAGCTCATCGATGACCGCCGCGGGCGCGAGGTCGAGCAGGTCGAGGAGGAAGCTGTCAGGGGTGATCACGTCGATCTCGTAGTCCTCGACGCTGTGGTCGGGGAAGTCGGTGGTGTTGAACGTGACGATCGCCCCGGCGTCGGCGCGGACCGCTGCCGCGAGGACGTGGCGGTCCTTGGGGTCACAGGTCAGTCCGTCGATGAGTGGCCGGTAACCGGTCAGCTCCGCGTCGGGGAACGCTGTTGCCATCTGTTCAAGCAGGCGAGCGACCGCGGCCGCGCCGATCAGCTCAGTCAGGTTCCGTCGCAGCTCCTCGACGATGTCGGCGGACCATAGCGCTCGGTACAGGCCGCGTTCGGCGAGGCGCAGCAGGGTGTCTCGGAGATGGGCCGGGTACAAGACACAGGTGTCGAGCACCGCAGCGAAGGCCACGACGGGTCAGCGGGTGCGCTTGGGGGTGGCGGTGCGCTCGTAGAGGTCGGCCTCATCGGCGATCTCGACCATCCGATCGAGCGCGGCGCGTCGTTCGAGCGACGATCGTTCGCGATAGGCGAGCACGTCCGCGAGACGGACCCGGCGATGACGGCCGGGCTGCTCGAAGGGGATCTCACCGGATTCGAGCAGCTTGATCACCGTGGGGCGGCTCACACCCAACAGGTCGGCAGCTTCCTGGGTCGTCAGCCGCTGGTGCACCGGCGCGATCGTCACCGCTTGACCCTGCGCCATCGCATCGACGACGTCACGCAACACCGCGAACACCTCAGGCGGCAACACGAGATGCTCGCCATCGGGGCCTGACAAGGTCGTCGTGGGCTCCACGCCGAGCCCGTCGAGCATCGCCGCGAGCGCGCCCAACGACTCGGTCGGCGGCAACACGGTTCGTTCGATCGTCGGTGACGCCATCTCGCTCCCCTTTCTCGGACACCCGACCGTACGGCCAATTCGAAAAAATCGCAACCACCGGGAAGGTGGCGCAGTTCAGGCCAACTCGGCCACAAACGCGGGCGCTCCACCCCTGGCGGGCCGGTTCCCCCGTGCCGATCAGCCAGTCGTCTACTTACTCCGACCTGCACCTCCGTGCTCCCACGAACACGCCAGTGGTCGCCACAGAGCCCTGTCTACCGATTGTTCCCCCGGGTTCCGATCGTCGGGATCCACGTCCACAAGGAGGACACCATGAAGGGATACATCCGCAAGCGCGGTGACCGGTACTACGCAGTCATCTACGAAGGGCGCGACCCCGTCACCGGTAAGGAGATCCGCCGGTGGCATCCCGCCGGCACCGACCGCGCCGCGGCCGAACGGCTCGCCAAGAAGCTCGCGGCCACCGAGTCCAAGCGGATCGGCGCGGTGCGGTCCTTGACCCTCGGGGCGTATCTGACCAACCAGTGGCTGCCCGCCAAGAAGCTCCAGCTCGCGGCGAGCACCTACCGGGGCTACGAGCGCAACGTGCAGCGCCACATCCTCCCCGTCCTCGGTCGCATCAGCATCCGCCGGTTGCGCTACCAGCAGATCGAGTCGCTCTACGACGCGCTGCTCCACCCCACCGACGGCACAGGTCTCGCACCCAAGACCGTGTACGAAATCCATCTCATCATCCGCGGCGCGCTCACCGATGCCCACCGACGAGGTCTCGTGACCCGCAACGTCGCGCTCGTGGCCCGCGCCCCCAAACAGCGCTCGCTCCAACGCATCGAAGGTGTCTCGCTCACCGACGACGAGCTGCGCCAACTCATGCGCACCGCGGCGGGACACCGCCTGTTCCCGCTGTACTGGCTCGCAGCGATGACCGGGATGCGCCGCAACGAGGTCCTCGGGTTGAAGTGGACCGACATCGACACGAAGAAGAAGCGCCTCCACCTCAACCGAGGTCTCGTCGCCATCGACTACGAAGTCCACCAGACCCGCGGCAAGACCAAGACAGCGCGGCGCACCATCGAGCTCGACGACACCACCATCACGGTGCTCGAAGGCTGGCGCGCCTTCCAGGCCGCCGAGTTCGCCGCCGTCGGCACCACCAACGACGAGCAATGGGTGTTCACCGACGGCGACGGCGAACCGGTGCACCCCCACGCCGTGTACGAACGATTCAAGCGGGTCGTGCACAACGCCGGCATCCCACCCATGCGGTTCCACGACCTGCGCCACACCCACGGAAGCCTCCTCCTCAAAGAAGGCATCCCCGTCAAGGTCGTGAGCGAACGTCTCGGCCACGCCCACATCGCCCACACGCTCCAGACCTACCAGCACGTCCTTCCCGGCATGCAGGCCGACGCCGCGAGCGCCGCCGAACGCCTCACCAAGCCCAAGCCGATCACCAAGAAGCGCCGGCCAACGAGCGCCCCGAACCAGGCCAAGAACGACACGGGAGATCGTCGGGGGAAGAACCGGAGGAAGGCCGCCTAACCCGGAGGAACACATCCGAGAACTGCGAAAGCCCAGGCCGCTGACCTGGGCTTTCGTCATTCAAATGGTGGCGGGGGCAGGATTGAACCTGCGACCTTCGGGTTATGAGTGGGGTTTCTCAGTTCCGACGTGCCAAACCGTACCGCTGCGTCACACCCGATACCAGACCTCCCGGTAGAAGACCCGGTAGAAGAATCTGGGTTCCGCTGGCGGGGATCACGACGTGGCATCCGACGCCGGCATACTCCGCATTGAGCCCGACGCTCGCCCCGCATCAGAGCACCTGTGGGCGACCTTCGGGTCTTTGCGGTTTCGTCAGCGGCTCGGCATCTGGGTCCACATCCCGGTAGTCCCGCGCGACCAGGCGAAGCCATCCGAGTCGCTCGACTCGACGCCGTCGATGGTGCAGACGACCACGCTGTGAGCGGGGATCTCCGCGATCCCGTCGACGAAGTCGAGCTCGGTCTCGACGGGGTGGACCTCGTCGGGCGCCTCGATGTCGTTGTAGGAGTCGGGCGTCGCTCCGCTGAGCACGACCGCTCGGTGACGGCCGGCGAGGGGCACGCCGCCGATCCGGATCCTGACGCCACCGGCGCTGCTGTCACTCTTGTTGACGAGCGCAACGATGACGCGGCCATCGTCGTCGCCGGTCACGACCGCGTCGACGAGTGGCACGTCGACCGAGCCGGTATCGAGATTGGTCGACGAGATCGCCGAGTCGATCACCCGGGGGCCGAGCAGGTTCGCGTACATGGCCATCACGTGGAAGGTGGTGCGCTTGACCACACCGTCCGGGTGGACGTAGAGCGGTCCGCGGACGTTGACGGTCGGGGCCAGGTTCGCCATGCCGACGACGTCGCCGTTGCGCACGCAGCTGTTGAGGAACACCGCGGAGAACACGGCGTCGGCCATCGTGTAGGTGGCGTTGATGTCGTTCAGGTCGCGGGCGCCGATCGAGGCCTCACTGCCCCCGGGCGGGGTGTGCCATGCGCGGAGGTTCCATTCGTCGAAGGCGATCTTGACGTGGTGCTGACCCGAGGCGTCGATGAGCGCCCGAGCGTTGGCGATCCGTTGCTCGGGCTCGGGTGTCCGGCCCATGCACTTCAGGTACGGCGACGGGTTGTTGATGAAGGGGATGTCGTCCCAGTAGCCGTGGATCGAGACGTAGTTGAGGAATCCCCCAGCCTGTTCGAGCAGCGGAAGCATCCACCCCGGCTCGTCAACCGCCGCGGCGAGGATCTTGATGTCCTCGTCGATGCGACGCAGGTACTTGGCCGCCTCGGCAACCAGAGGTGCCCACGTTTCGCCGGTCTTCTGACCGATCTCCCACACCCCGTAGTTCTCGTTGCCGATGCTCCAGAACGGCACCCCGTAGGGATCCTCGTGACCGTTCTCAGCCCGGAGGTTCGACCACCGGCTCCCAACCGGGCGGTTCGTGTACTCGAGCCAGTGGGCCATCTCCTCCGCGGTGCCCGTGCCGGCGTTCGTGCAGAAGTACGGATCCGCGCCCAGTTCCTCGCACCAGGCCAGGAACTCGTCGGTCCCAAACGTGTTCGGGTCCACCACACGCCACGCCGGGCTGTACACCGGTGACCGGTCCGATCCGACACCGTCGAGCCAGTGGTACGACGACACGAAGCATCCACCTGGCCACCGGACGTTCGGGACCTTCAGTTCACGCAGCGCATCGAGCACGTCGAGGCGGAACCCCCGCTCATCAGACAGCGGCGAGCCGGGCTCGAAGATGCCGCCGTACACCGTGCGATGGAACTGCTCGAGGAACTGCCCGAAGATGTGGCGGCTGTACTCATGCTGCGCTCGGGTGGGATCGATCTCGATCGATGCGACGAGTGGTGCGGACAAGGTGTTCCTCCAGAGCCCAACGACTTCACGTAAGGCGGTGATCGTAACGGGCGCCGCGCCCGCAGCTGAGGCAGCCCGACGACGTTCGCTCGGCGGCGCCCGACGCCGAACCACGCCTCATGCGTAGGGCGGCACGCGCGCTTGCTGTGCCCGCAGGGTGTTCCTCCGATTGTTCCTCCGGATCCCGACCGCCGGGATCACACGAAAACGGGGGAACACCATGAGTGGATACGTCGCACAACGCGGGAGTGTCGGATCAACGGTGTAACTGGTCTGGCCTGACAGGCTGAACCGCCCCGGGATTCGTGGAGGCTCCAACCCTTGAGAGGATGGAGTCATGACAGGAACGACCCGTGGCGGGAGGTACCCCGCCGAGCTGATAAGCGCGCGGTGCGGATGGTGCTCGACCACCAGGACGAGTACCCGTCGCAGTGGCGGGCGATCGTGACGGTCGCCGAGCGCCTGAACATCCACCCCGAGACGCTCCGCACCTGGGTCCGTCGCGAGGAGGTTGACGAGGGCCGCCGGCCCGGTGTCACGAGCGACGAGAAGGCCAGGATCACCGAGCTCGAGCGCGAGAACCGCGAGCTGCGCCGAGCAAACGAGATCTTGAAGGCGGCGTCGGCTTTCTTCGCGCGGGAGCTCGACCCGCGACTGCCGAAGTAGTCGAGTTCATCGACACCCATCGGGACCGATTCGGGGTCGAGCCGATCTGTCGCGTGCTCTGCGAGCACGGACTCAAGATCGCCCCGAGCACCTACTACGCCGCCAAGAAGCGGCCGCCCTCGGCCCGAGCGAGCCGCGACGAAGAGCTCAAGATCGAGATCGCCAAGGTCTACGAGGACAACCTCTTCGTCTACGGCGCCGACAAGATCTGGGCTCAGCTCAACCGCGACGGCACCCGTGTCGCCCGCTGCACCGTCGAGCGGCTCATGCGAGACATGGGCCTGTCCGGGGCCCGGCGGGGCAAGGCGTGGACGGTCACGACCACCACCGACGATGCGCTGAGCCGGCCCGCGGATTTGGTCGATCGCCAGTTCAGCGCGCTGGCCCCGAACCGGCTGTGGGTCGCGGACATCACCTACGTGAAGACCCACAGTGGGTGGGTCTACGTGGCGTTCGTGATCGACGTGTTCTCCCGCATGGTCGTCGGGTGGCAAGCCTCGACCTCGCTGCGTTCGGACCTCGCGCTCGACGCGTTGGAGATGGCGATGTGGTCGCGTGCTCGCACCGACACCCTCGACCAGCTCGTGCACCACTCAGATCGCGGGGTCCAGTACTTGTCGATCCGCTACTCCGAACGCCTCGACGCGAACGACATAGTCGCGTCGGTCGGCTCGAAGGGCGACAGCTACGACAACGCCCTGGCCGAGTCGTTCAACGGGCTCTACAAGTGGGAGCTCATCTACCGCCAAGGCCCCTGGACCGGACTCGCCGACGTCGAGTTCGCGACCATGACCTACGTCGACTGGTTCAACCACCGGCGCCTCCACGGCACCATCACCGACGACCCCAGCTACACCACCCCGGCCGCCCACGAGACCGACTACTACCGTCAGAACAACCCAACGGGCGACCTCGTCGCCCAATAGCCCGAGCCTCTACAGAACCCGGGGCGGTTCAGGCTGGATCCCAGGCGGGGTCTGGCCCGAGAGGACAGGCAGTGACCGAGACGTCTGAAGTGACGGTAGACGCCGAGATGCCGGGGTTGGTGTTGCCGCCGCCGGCTGACCCGGTGGGTGACGCTCAAGCTGATCTCGCAGCGCAGCTGGTGGAAGAGGCCCAGGCGACCGGGGTGAGCCTGGTCGGCCCGGGCGGGTTGCTCGCCGAGCTCACCAAGCGGGTCTTGGAGCTGGGCCTCGAGGTCGAGATGACCGAGCATCTCGGCTACGACAAGCACGACCCGGCCGGCCGTGACGGGGGCAACGCCGCAACGGGACGCGCACCAAGAGGGTGATCACCGAGATCGGCCCGGTCCCGGTCGATGTGCCGAGGGATCGCGACGGCACGTTCGAACCCCAAGACGGTGCGCAAGCGTCAGCGCCGCCTCGAGGGCGTCGACACGATGGTGCTGTCGCTGTGCGCGAAGGGACTCACCACCGGGGAGATCTCGTCGCATCTGGCCGAGGTGTACGGGACCGAGGTGTCGCGGGAGACGATCTCCAAGATCACCGACGCCATCGTGGGTGAGATGAACGAGCGGCTCGTTCGGCCGCTCGACCGCGTGTATCCGGTGGTGTTCATCGACGCGATCCACGTGAAGGTTCGCGACGGCCAGGTCGCCAACCGGGCCTTCTACTGCGCCATCGGCGTCACCGTGGATGGCAAGCGCGACATCTTGGGCATCTGGCCCTCCTCGGGCGGCGAAGGCGCCAAGTTCTGGCTGTCGGTGCTCACCGAGATCCGCACGCGTGGCGTGCTCGACGTGTGCATCGTGTGCTGCGACGGCCTCAAGGGACTCCCCGACGCGATCACCACGACGTGGCCCGAAGCGATCGTGCAGACCTGCGTGCTGCACCTGATCCGCAACACGTTCCGCTTCGCGGCGCGCCAGCACTGGGATGCCATGGCTCGCAAGCTCCGGCCGGTCTACACCGCAGTCAACGAGACCGACGCGAGGGCTCGGCTCGAGGAGCTCTACGACGACTGGGCCGAGCGCTATCCCGCGATCCGCACCCTGTGGGACGGGGCGTGGTCGGAGTTCGTGCCGTTCCTCGACTACAGCCCAGAGATCCGCCGGGTCATCTACTCCACGAACGCGATCGAGAGCCTCCACGCGAGGATGCGCCGCGCGACCCGAGCGAGGGGGCACTTCCCCAACGAGCAGGCCGCCCTCAAGTGCCTCTACCTTGTCGTCAGATCCCTCGACCCCACCGGCCGCGGCTCCGAGCGTTGGATGAACCGCTGGAAACCAGCGCTGAACGCCTTCGCCGTCACCTTCGAGGGACGACTCTTTCCAACCGACCAATGACAACCGCCAGCGCCAGTTACACCGTTAGCCGGACAGTCCCCATCTGAGGGCAGCACTCGCCGCGACGTGACGGAACCTGCGCGTGGTCCGATGAGCTGTCGGCTCAGACGTCGGCGACCCAGCGCCCAGCCCGAGCACGAACTCCGAGGACGTATGTGTCGAGGTTCGACTGGAGGATCTCGTGTTCCTTGACCGCGAGACGGGCGCCGTCAGCAGCGCGGACTGCTTGGATCACGGTGAGGGTTCCCACCACGAACGACCAGTGCGCGACCAGAGCCAGCTCGAGGTCCTTGCCCTCGAATCCCGCTTCGACGTAGATGTCTCGCGTCCCCGCCAGACGACGACTGGTTTGCGGGTCGACAGCGCCTTGCTGCATTACCTCGACCAACCACGGATGCACAGACCACGTCGTCTCCCACCCGTCGCGTATCAACGCGACGAGGCGCTCGGACCACGTGAGGTCGGAAGACAGCTCCGGCGCGGGTGCCTCAGCGTGAGCCGCCGCGAGCCGAAGTAGCTCATCTCGGTTGTCGACGTAGTGGTACACGGCCATGGTCGATCGTCCGAGTCGCTGGCCGAGCGTCCGCATCGAAAGACCACTCACACCCCGTTCATCGAGAAGCTCGATCGCGGCCGAGACCACCTGATCGAGGGTCAGCTCGTTCTCGGTGCGGCCGCCACGACCCGGGTGCGCCATCGCAGTTCCCCTTGCGGCCCTACCGCCGCGTCGTTCCCCTCGGGCACCGCGAGCGCGGACCCAGCACACTTATTGTGCGGTGTACGAAACAGGCTTGGTGGTACCCGGGGGACGTCGGGACGACCGAGCCACGACTGTGGGGGCAATCCGGATGACACGACGAATCACACTGCCTGTGCTGGTGGCGGCTCTGGTCCTGGTGGGCAGCGCGTGCTCGTCGTCCGACCCGGAACCGAGCGCGACGACCACTCCCCCGTCGTCGGAGTCGACCACGACAACCACGGCTGCGCCGGCGCTACCGGCCGGGCCTTACGTTGCCTTGGGTAGCTCCTACGCCTCAGGATTCGGCATCGCCGTCCAAGAAGGAGCGTGCGGGAGGTCGACCCAGAGCTACCCCACACTGCTCGCCGCCGACCTCGACCTCGACCTCACCGATGTCTCCTGTGGTGCCGCGACGATCGCGAACGTCGTGTCCTCACCGCAGGGCGACGCCCCACCCCAGATCACGGCTGTAACCCCCGATACCGGACTGATCACCGTGAGCGTCGGCGGAAACGACATCAACTACGCCGGTACCGCATTGATGTGCGGCGATCAGACCAACGTCTGCACCGTCGACGCCGCCAAGCTCGATACCGACGTCGCCGCCGCCACCACCGCACTCACCGACATGATCAAACAACTCCAGGCCGCAGCCCCCTCGGCGAGGATCGTGCTCGTCACCTACCCCCGCATCGTCGGCGACAGCACCTGTGACGCGCTCGGTCTCGACCCCTCCGAGGCCGACGTCATTCGAACCATGGGACAACGGCTCCAAGATGTGTTCGTCGAAGTCGCCGACGAGACCGGCATCACCCTCGTGGACCCCTACTCCGCCGGCGACCACACCGTGTGCGCCGCGCCCGAGGAGCGCTGGATGAACGGCTCAGCGACCAGCGAAGACGGATTCGCCTACCACCCCAACGCCGCCGGACACCGGGCCATGGCCGATCTCGTCCAAGAGGCGCTCAACAACTAAGGCCGAGCCGAACACTCACGCCGACGCGCTTCAGGCTGGACCGCCAGCTTCCGCACGCGAGCCTCACCTCCAAGACCGATCCTCGTCGCCGTTGCGAAGCGAACCCGGCACCGACGGCAACGCCGCCGAGATCCGATGGATCCGCAACCCTTCCAGGCTCTCCGCCATGCACTGACCCTCGACGACCGCGTCAAAGGAACAGCGCCTCTGGGCTCGCGGCTCATCAGCGTGGCGACCCGCCCCTGCCGACGGCCGCCGTTCCTCCGATTGTTCCTCCGGATCCCGACCGCCGGGATCACACGAAAACGGAGGAACACCATGAGTGGATACGTCGCACAACGCCGAGGCCGGTTCTACGCGGTCATCTATGAAGGTCGGGATCCGGTCACGGGAAAGGAGATCCGCCGTTGGCATCCCGCCGGCACCGACCGCGCCGAAGCCGAACGCCTCACCGCGAAGCTCGCCGCCGAGGCGCAGAAGAAGTCCGGTCCTGCTCGAGGGCTGACCTTCGGCGCCTACCTCACGAGCCAGTGGCTGCCCGGCAAGAGGCTGCACCTCGCGACCAGTACCTACCGGGGCTACGAACGAAACGTCAGAAACCACATCCTGCCTGTGCTCGGCACGATCGGGATTCGCCGTCTCGGCTACCAGCAGATCGAGGCGCTCTACGACACCCTGATGCACCCCAAGTCAGGGACGGGTCTCGCACCCAAGACCGTCTACGAGATTCACCTCATCATCCGCGGAGCCCTCACCGACGCCCACCGGCGTGGCCTCGTGTCGCGCAACGTCGCCCTGATCGCGCAGACACCCAAGCAACGCGCCCTGCAGAAGGTCGAAGGCGCCTCGTGGACCGAGGACGAGCTGCGCCAGTTCCTGCGCACCGCGGCGGGTCACCGGTTCTTCCCGATCCTGTGGCTCACCGCCATGACCGGGATGCGCCGCAACGAGGTCCTCGGCATCAAGTGGCCCGACATCGACTTCGCCCGCAAACGCCTCCACCTCAACCGCGGGCTCGTCGCCGTCGGCTACGAAGTCCACCAGACCCGCGGCAAGACCCGCAACGCCCGCCGCGCCATCGCGCTCGACGACACCACCCTTGATGTGCTCGCCGGATGGAAGGCCTTCCAGACCGCCGAGTTCGCCGCGGTCGGCATCGACTGCCCTGAGCAGTGGGCGTTCACCGACGGCGACGGAGAACCCGTCCACCCCCACGCAGTGCACCAGAGCTTCCACCGCATCGTGCGCAACGCTCAGGTCACCCCAATCCGATTTCACGACCTCCGCCACACCCACGGGAGCCTGCTCATCAAAGAAGGCGTGCCGGTCAAGGTCGTGAGCGAGCGCCTCGGCCACGCCCACATCGCGCTCACCATGCAGACCTACCAGCACCTCCTGCCCGGCATGCA
>CAZGEF010000045.1:0-23124 GCA_964525005.1 uncultured Rhabdothermincola sp. | reverse complement strand
TCGGACGGGCCCGGCCCGGCCGACGGCGCCGAGCGCTCGCTCGGAGGCATGCCGTCGACTCTACGGGTGGGGTGCGACAGCGGCTCCGGCTCGGAGGGTGACCACATCGCCACCCACCGGTTCGAGCCTTCCCCACCTCCGACGAACTCTAAGGAGCCGAGCCGATAGGCGAGGCGACCAGACAAGCACGGTGTCGGTATGCGGCGAAGCCGCAAGATGTCTCCGCGAGACGGCCGACCTATCCGCGCAGGTCCTAAGCGGAACATCCCCTCCCAGGGGATGTTCCGCTCAAAGTTGGGTGGGCTGGCGGTCCCGGGGGCGGGATCAGACCGCGGGGACGACCCAGAGCTGGCCCTCCATGGGCGCGTGGGGGTCGCACGCGAACTGGTGGTAGCCCTCCGTCGACGCGTCGTAGACGAGGGTCTGGGTGACGGGCCCGGTCTCGATGTCGGTCTTCGCCTTGCCCGACGGACCGAACACCGACAGGTTGTGACCCACGCCGCGGTCGCGGTTGTCCACCGTGAAGGTGATCTCGGTGCCGACCTCGACCTGGAGGCAGTCGACGTTCCAGGCGATGTTCTCGGCGACGAAGGTGAAGGCGCCGCCCTCGATCACGGTGCAGTCGTCGGGCGGGCCGTCCGCCGGCTCGTCGTCGTCTCCGCAGCCGGTGATGGCACCCAGGGCGAGGACGGCGACGAGCAGTGGGACGACGCGGTGACGCAGCACGACGGGGACCGTACCGACCCTCCGCCGCACGGTCACCTCGGAGCGCCCCGACGACCCCGCCCAAGGGCCGGGCGTGACCGACAGCGCACCGCCCTTCGGTCAACCCACGGCGGTAGGCTGCCCGACATGTCCACGTACAAGGCTCCCGAGTACCACCCGGCCTTCGAGGAGTACTGCGAGGCCATCTTCGAGCTCAACGAGGACGACGTCGACGTCATCCAGGCTCGCATCGCGGAGCGCCTCGAGGTGTCCCGCCCAGCCGTGTCCGAGATGATCCGTCGTCTCGAGAAGAACGAGCTGGTCGCCGTGGACAGCGGCGTCATCCGCCTCACCGAGGAAGGCTCCCAGCTCGCCGAGAGCGTGGTGCGCCGTCACCGCCTCGCCGAGCGCTTCCTCACCGACGTCCTCCACCTGTCGTGGTCCGAGGCCCACCTCGAGGCCGGCCGCTGGGAGCACGTCATCTCCGACCGGGTCGAGAACGCCATGGTCGAGCTCCTCGGCGACCCCACCACCTGCCCGCACGGCAACCCGATCCCCGGGGCCGACTACCACCCGCCGGCCATGGTGAGCCTCACCGAGCTGGCCGTCGGCGACGGGTTCACCGTCCGGCGCATCCCCGAGGAGCTCGAGTTCACGCCTGGCCTGCTGGAGTTCCTCGAGGACTCCTCGCTCCAGCCCGGCTACAGCGGAACCATCACCGCGTCTTCACCCGACGGCACCACCACCGTCGAGATCGAGGGCAAGCACGTGGGCATCGGCAGCTTCGCCAGCGCCCGCATCCTCGTCACCTCCGGCTGACCCGCTCACCGGTTCGGCCGACCCTTGCCCGGCCGACCTTCGGCCGGTACCTTCGAACCACCTTCCCCTTCGTGCGACATCGGTCGCGCCGTGCACCCGCATCACG
Source organism: uncultured Rhabdothermincola sp. (assembly GCA_964525005.1). Lineage (GTDB taxonomy): Bacteria > Actinomycetota > Acidimicrobiia > Acidimicrobiales > Acidimicrobilacustridaceae > CAZALT01. The sequence continues at coordinate 21,494 of CAZGEF010000045.1, read as the reverse complement.
AAACGAAGGGACCACCGATGGCAGCCGTCACCGAAGGGGAGCGGCACGACATGGCGAACGCGCTCGAAGCTCAGCTCGACCGAGAGACCACCATGATCCTGCTCAAGCACCTCCCACCGACCGGTTGGGGCGATGTCGCCACCAAGCGTGACCTCGAGATCATGGAAGCGCGCCTGGAAACCCGCCTGGAAGCCCGCATCGATGACCGCATCGAGGCGCGGCTCCAAGCCATGCAGGCGAGCCTCCTCAAGTGGATGATCGGCACGATGATCGCCCTCACCGGGATCGTCGCCACGATCAGCTCGCTCGGCCCGTGAGCGAAGCGAACCAGAGCGGGCAGGTCGACATGGTGCCCAACACGGGTGGACCTATCCGCTCAGCCCCTAGGGCTGCTCCGACCGCGCTTTCGGCCGCGCTCGGACCTATTCGGCCAGCGCTTCGGGGAGCGGCTGGGCGTGCACCAGCGCCAGACGCTTGGTGGCCCGGGTGAGCGCCACGTAGAGCGCCCGGAGGCCCTGCGCCTGCTCGTCGACGACGGCCGCGGGCTCCACAACCACGGTGGCATCGAGCTCGAGGCCCTTCACCAAGCTGACCGGCACGACCGTGACCCGCTGGTCGAGGCCGTGGCGCGTGGCCCGGCCGTGGTCGATCCCGGCGTCGGCGAGCGCCTGCGACACCACCTCGACGAGCGTGGCCGGGCAGATGACCCCCACCGAACCGGGATCGACCGCGTCGATCTCGGTGCGCACGGCCTCCACCACGACATCTTCGAGGCGTTCGCCCGCACGCACACCGAGCAGTCGGGGCACGCTGCCCACGTCGCGCACAGACCTGGGCGGCTTCAGCTCGGGCGCAGCGACGCGCAGCACCCGCGCCGCGAGCGCCATGTTGGGCGCCGGGAGGCGATAGCCGATGGTGAGCTCGGCGCGCCGCGCCGGACGCTTGGCCGGCAGGTGCTCGAGCACCTCGTCCCAGTTGCGGTGCCCCCACTGGCCGGTGGCCTGGGCGATGTCGCCGACGATGGTCATCGACCCGTTGAGCGACCGTCGCTCGAGCATCCGCAACTGCATCGGGGACAGGTCCTGCGCCTCGTCGACCACGATGTGGCCATAGGTGCGGATGTCCTCGTCGACCGGCGCGTCGCCAGGGACCTTCTTGCGCGGCTTGGGACCGAGCACGCCACGCGCCTCGTCGAGGAGCGGGGCATCGTCGTTGGTGAACACGATGGCATCACGCTTGTCCGTGTGGCCGTCGACCCGCGGCCGATGGAGGCTTGCCGTCTCCTCCTCGCTCAGCCACCGCTTCGACGCGCTGCGCAGCAGCGCCCGCGACCCGAGCAGGTCGTGCACGAGGTCGACGGGGGTGAGCACGGGCCACATCCACTCGAGCGCTTCGCGCACCGAGACGTGGGGGCGGAGCCGCTCCCGGACGTCCTTGGGGTCGAGGTCGCCGCGCCCGCTGCGCGCCAGCGCGTCGAACACCTCGGCCACGACGAACCGCCGGGCTGCGTTGTGCCGCCGGTAGCGGCGGCGTGCCTCGTCGACGATCCGACGGCTGTCCTCGCGGGTGAGGCGCAGGTGCTGGAGCCCGTAGCCGACCACGAGGTCGTCACGCAGCGGGCGCTCGCGGTCGTGCGCGGCGCGGCGGATGACCTTGGCCATGCGCAGGTCGCCCTTGACCCGGGCCGTGAGCCCGTGGTCGTACCCGGTCATGCGGGCGTCGGGCACGAGGTCGGCCAGGACCCCGAGCTCGACGCCGGCCTCGCCGAGCGACGGGAGGACCTGCTCGATGTAGCCCAGGAAGAGGCGGTTGGGGCCGATGACCAGGACGCCCTGGCCCTCGAGCGGGAACCGATGGGTGTAGAGCAGGTAGGCGGCCCGGTGGAGCGCCACGACGGTCTTGCCCGTGCCGGGGCCGCCCTGGACGACCAGCACCCCGGGCATCTCGGCTCGGATGATCTCGTCCTGCTCGCCCTGGATGGTGGCGACGATGTCGGACATGCGCCCGGTGCGGTTCGTCTCGAGCGCGTTCAGCAGCGCTCCGTGACCACGGACCTGGGGGCCCGACCCGTCGGCCCCGTCGCCGTCTTTGCCGTCGAGACCCAGTGCCCGGGCGGCGTCGCCGAAGAGCTCGTCCTCGATGCCGAGCAGGGTTCGGCCTCGCGTGGCGAAGTGACGGCGGCGGATCAGACCCATGTCCTCGCGGCCCGTCGCCCGGTAGAAGGCTTCGGCCACCGGGGCACGCCAGTCGACGATGACCGCGTTCTGGTGCTCGTCGGCCACGGCGATGCGTCCGATGTAGAAGTGCTCGTCACCCGTGCTGTGCGCCACGCGCGGGTCGAAGTCGATCCGTCCGAAGCACAGCGCGGCATCGCCGAGGTCGAGCTGGGTCAACCGACCCAGCATCGTCTCGAAGATGACCTCACGCTCGTAGCGCGCCTGCTCGGTGCCGCCCTTGCCCACCTCGACCATGGTCGTCATGCGGGTGGCGGCCTCGCGGGTGTCGTCCAGACACCGGTAGGCACGGTCGATGTAGGCCTGCTCGGCGTCCAGGTCAGGGTGTGCGGCCATGGAGCTCCTTCGGTCCCGACCTCTCGCTCCGAGGTGCCGATGCACGCTCGGATCTCGTCGGGCGAGACGAGGGGGTCGTCCATGATACCCACCGGGCCGCGACGACCAACCCGTCGCGATCAGCGACCGCAGCGGGATCGCCCGCCCGGGCGGGCGCAGGTCAGTCGCCGTCGGCCTCGCCCATCTCGCGCAGACCGTCGCGGATGGCGGTGCGGAGGCGGCGGGCGATCGCCGGTGACAGGTGCGCGACCAGGCCGGCACCGGCCCGGCCGACCTCCTCGACGGTGAGGACGATCCTCGGCTCGGCGTCGTCGTAGTCGTCGCTGATGGCGACGGCCCACGAGATCGGGGTGAGGTCGTCGTCCTCGTAGTGCGGCGGGTAGTCCGCCGCATCGAAGGGGTAGTCGTCGATCGAGCGGCGCATCCCCCGATTCAACTCCCGATCCGCCCCCAGGACCGAAATTGCGTCGATCTTGTTCGGTTCCCGGGAAAGATCCACGCAATTTGGGGCCGATCTGGGCTGCGGGTGACGCGGGTAGCGTGCCTCGGGTGACCCGACCGCCCCACCAGCCGTCCGCCACCGAGGTGGGCGACGGCCTCCTCGGCCGATCGCCCTTCCTGCGGGCCTGCCGGTCCGAGTCCGCCGATCCGGGCACCGAGCGGGGCCGCGTCCCCGTGTGGTTCATGCGCCAGGCCGGGCGGTCGCTGCCCGAGTACCGGGCGATCCGGGGCGACGGGAGCATCCTCGACGCCATCGCCGATCCGGAGCTGTCGGCGGAGATCACGATGCAGCCGGTCCGTCGCTACGGCGTCGACGCCGCCATCGTCTACTCCGACATCGTGGTGCCGGTGGCCGCCATCGGCTTCGGCGTCGACGTCACGCCGGGCGTCGGCCCCGTCGTCACCGAGCCGTTCGCGAGACGCCACGACCTCCAGCGGCTCCGACCGCTCGAACCCGACGTCGACACGCCCTACGTGCTCGAGACCGTGCGCCTGCTGGTCGACCAGCTCGACGTCCCGCTCATCGGCTTCGCCGGTGCGCCGTTCACCGTCGCCTCGTACCTGATCGAAGGTCGACCGTCGCGCACCTACGTGCGCACCAAATCGCTGATGGCGGCCGATCCGGCACTGTGGCACGACCTGATGGAGCGCCTCGCCGACCTCGCCATCGTGTCGCTGCGCTCCCAGATCGACGCGGGCGCATCGGCGATCCAGCTCTTCGACAGCTGGGCCGGAGCGCTCGCCCCGCCCGACTACGAGGAGCTCGTCCTCCCCCACTCCCGCCGGGTGCTCGACGCCGTCGCCGACCTCGGCGTCCCCCGCATCCACTTCGGGGTCGGCACCGGCGAGCTCCTGGGCCTCATGGCGTCGGCCGGAGCCGACGTCGTCGGTGTCGACTGGCGGGTCCCGCTCGACGTCGCCCGCACGCGCGTGCCCGCCGGCACCGCGCTGCAGGGCAACCTCGATCCCGCCATCTGCGCCGCGCCGTGGCCCGTGGTCGAGGCCCGTGTCCGAGATGTGCTGCGCCGCAACGCCGGCCATCCGGGCCACGTGTTCAACCTCGGCCACGGGGTCCTCCCCGAGCTCGACCCGGGCATCCTCGAGCGCGTCGTCGACCTCGTGCACCGCGAGGGTCGGGCCGACGGCCGGTCGACCGGGCCGGCCGCCGACGCACCGGGCGACGCCGCCCCCGACGAGACGCGCACCTGATGGGCTCGACCACGAGCGTCCGGGCCGACGGGACGGCCCCCGTCGGTGTCGTGCTCATGGCCTACGGCACGCCCGCTGGTCCCGACGACATCGAGACCTACTACACCCACATCCGCCGTGGTCGGCCACCGTCATCCGACGATCTCGCCGAGCTCACCGCCCGCTACGACGCGCTGGGCGGGGTGTCCGGTCTCGCGGCGCGCACCGAGGCGCAGCGCGTCGCCATCCAGGGCGCGCTCGACGAGATCTCCCCTGGCGGGTACGTCGTCGTGGTGGGGCAGAAGCACGCGCCGCCCTTCATCGACGATGCCGTCGCCGCGCTCGCCGCCACCGACGTCGAGCGCGTCACCGGTCTGGTGCTCGCCCCCCACTACAGCAGGGCGAGCGTGGGCTCGTACCTGGAGCAGGCCACCGACGCCTGCACGCGCCACGACCTGCCGTTCGGCGCCGTCACCAGCTGGCACCTGCTGCCCGAGTACCTCGACTTCCTCGCCGAGGCGATCCGGGACGCTCGGGCCTCGCTGCCGGGGAACCACAAGATCTTGTTCACGGCGCACTCCCTGCCCGAGCGGGTGCTCCGCCCGAGCGGCGGGGAGCCGGAAGCTACCCGCCCGAGCGGCCGAGAGCCGGACGCACGCCCGAGCGGCGGAGAGCGGGAAAGCCGAGAGCGGGAAAGCCGAGAGCGGGAAAGCCGAGAGCGGGAGACCGACGACCCGTACCCCGGCCAGCTCCAGGAGTCCGCCGCGGCGGTCGCCGAACGACTCGGCCTGTCGCCGTGGGCCGACTGGGCGCTGGCGTGGCAGAGCGCCGGGCGCACCCCCGAGCCGTGGCGCGGGCCCGACGTCAACCTCGTCATCGCTGAGCTGGCCGCGACGGGCCGCGCCGAGGGCGTGCTGGTGTGCGCCCAGGGGTTCGTGTCGGACCACCTCGAGGTCCGCTACGACCTCGACATCGAGTCGGCCGCCGTGGCCGCCGAGGTGGGCCTCGCCTTCGCCCGCACCCGAGCGCTCAACGACCACCCGCCCACGATGGCCGCACTCGCCGAGCTCCTCGTGCGGTGCACCGATGCGGCGCGCGCCGTCGACGACGGATCGGATGCCTCCACGTGGCTGCCGCCGATCCCGTTCTGAGCGCCAGACCCACCGAGGCCGTTCTGAGCGCCAGACCCACCGAGGACGCCGGGCGAGCGCGCCCTCGGGTGATCGTCGTCGGCGCGGGCATCGCCGGGCTGAGCGCTGCCCACGCGCTGGCGACATCGGGCGCCGCCGTCACCGTGCTCGAACGCGACGACCGGGTGGGCGGCAAGGTGCGCACCGAACCGTTCGACGGCCTCGCGCTCGACACCGCCGCCGATGCGTTCCTCGCTCGCGTCCCCGATGCCGTCGAGCTGTGCCGCGAGCTCGGCCTCGACGACGAGCTGGTGACCCCGTCCCGGCGCGGCGCCTACCTCCTCGTGCACGGTGAGCTGCACCGCTTTCCCGAGGGCCTGGTGCTCGGCGTTCCGACCGATCTCGATGCCCTCGCCGCGAGCGGCCTGCTCAGCGACGAGGCCGTGGCCCGCGCCGGTGCCGACCTCACGATGGGCGGCGGTCCCCTCGTGGGCGACACCACCGTCGGGGCCCTGGTCCGCCACCGCCTCGGCGACGAGGCCTTCGAGGTGCTCGTCGAGCCGCTGCTCAGCGGCGTCAACGCAGGCGACGCCGACCGGCTCAGCGTCGCATCAGGGGCACCCCAGTTCGCGGCGGCGCTGGACGACCAACCCAGCCTGATCGCCGGCCTCCGCGCCCAGCGGGCTGCGGCGGCCTCCCTCGACCCCGACGCACCGGTCTTCTACGGCCTGCGGGGCGGAACTGCGATGCTCACCGATTCGCTGCGGGCCTCGGTGGAGGCGAACGGTGGCCAGGTGCTGACCGGTCGGCCGGTGCGGGCGCTGCAGCGCGACGACGTCGACGATCCCGCCCCGCCCGGCGCGGCGGCGCCCCGCCCCGGCTGGACCGTCGAGGCGGTGGACGGCGGGTCGTGGCGCGCCCCGAACGTCGTGCTGGCGACCCCGACACCCGTGGCCGCCCGGCTCCTGTCGACGGTCGGCGTCGATCCGGACGTGACCCGGCAGCTCGGCGAGCTGCGCTACGCCTCGGTGTCCATGGTCGCCCTGTCCTTCGACCGCACCGCGGTGCACCACCCCCTCGACGGCACCGGGTTCCTGGTGAGCCGCCGGGAGGGACTCGTCGTCACCGCGTGCTCGTGGGCGTCGTCGAAGTGGTCCCACCTGGACCGCGCGGACCGGGTCGTCTTTCGGGTGTCGGCCGGGCGCTCGGGCGACGAGCGCGCCCTGGCTCTCGACGACGACCTGCTCGTCGCCACGGTCGTGGCAGAGCTGCGCGACGTGCTCGGCATCGACACCGACCCGCTCGCCACGCGCGTCACGCGCTGGCCCGAGGCCCTCCCGCAGTTCAGCCCCGGACACCTCGATCGGGTCGCGTCGTGGCGGGCGACGCTCGCGTCCAGCCACCGGGGCCTCCACCTCATCGGTGCGGGCTACGACGGCCTCGGCATCCCGGCGTGCATCCGTCAGGGACAGGCCGCGGCGCAGCAGGTCCTGCGCGCCGGCTGACAGCGATCGGACCGCGGCCGTTGCGATCGTCGATCGGGGCTGCGACCATCCGCACCCATGGCCTCCGACCCCCTCGCGCTGCTCATCCACGAATCGGCGTCGACCCCCACCTCGGCCGTGGTCGTGCTCCACGGTCACGGCGACGACCCCGCGCCGCTCGTCGAGCGCATCTCGGACCACGTGCCCGACGGTGTCACCGTGCTCGCGCCGGTGGGGCCGGCGCGCGCCGCGGACGGCACACCGGCGTGGTTCGTCTCGGTGCCGGGCGACCGTCCCGCACGCGAAGGCGACGAGGGATCGCTGGCCGAGGCGCTCGGTCGCCTCGCGGCGACGGTCGCGATGTGGTCGTCCGGGTCCGGCATCTCGCCGGGCTCGCTCCTCGGCTACTCCCAGGGCGCGGCCACCTCGCTGGCCCTGGCCTTCGGGAGCGCACCCGAACCGCGCTGGCGCCCGGAGGCGGTGGTGACCGTCGCCGGGTGGCTCCCCGCCGAGCCCGACCTGGTGTGGGACGTCGCGGGGGCGGCCGGGACGACTCGGGCCTTGCTCCTGCACGGCGCCGACGACGACGTGGTCGACCCCCAGCTCGGCCGGTCCGCCGCACGGGTGCTGGACCGTGCCGGCGTCGCCGTGACCTTCACCGAGATCCCGTGCGACCACGCCCTCGACGACGACGGGATCACGCGCGCGTCGGCCTTCTTCGCGGCCGGATCCTGACCGAGCGACACAAGTCACGACGCGAAGAACCGCAGGTCAGGCAGCCTTTCGCGCCCGATCTGCGGAGCCCGCGTTGCGAAACGGTGATCATGTCGTAACCCTTTCGCAACAATGTTTGCACAATCGTCATATCCGGTTGCCGTCGACCCGACGCCGACCACCTCCCCCCACCCCCGCCGTCGCACCTCCCCCCGCACCCGGCGACGCCCGCTCGCCCGCGCTGTCGGCGCGTCGCTGGCACTCGGGCTGCTCGCCACCGCCACGGCGACGCCCGCGGGCGCCGCTCCGGTCCCGACCGCGACCCACGGCCCCCGCACGCCGGTCTCGACGTTCGACCGGTCGACGAGCCGCGACCTGCTGCTCGCAGCGCCCGAGCACCCCAGCTTGCTCGGGCCCATCGCCACCGAGACCCTGTCCGACGCGACGCGGGCCCGGGCCGCCATGGCCGCCGTCGAGGTGGCGGAGGACCTCGGCTCGACCGGCGACACGGCACCGCTCGGCTCCACCGCGGTGGCTCCCCAAGCCGAAGCGGAACCCGAGCTGGAGCCGGAACCGGAACCGGAACCGGAACCGCAGGACATCGCGGTGTGGTCGGCGCTCTCCGAGATCGGTACGCCCTACGTCTGGGGAGGGTCGGGCCCGAACGGGTTCGACTGCTCCGGTCTGACCATGTGGGCCTGGGGCAAGGCCGGCGTCAGCCTCGGCCACTACACCGGGTCGCAGTACGCCCAGAGCCGTCACGTCACCGAGGCCGAGCTGCGGCCCGGCGACCTCGTCTTCTACTGGCGCGGTGGCCGGGGCGGCGACCCGACCCACGTCGCGCTCTACCTCGGCGACGGCAACATCGTCCACGCCCCCGGCCGGGGGCGTCCCGTGCAGATCCAGCCCGTCGACTACTGGTCGGGGGCCAGCGTGGCGTTCGGTCGCGTCGCGCCGTAGCACTCGGTCCGTCGCCCGACTCGGGCCATCGGGGCCCCGACTGGCCCCGAGTCGGGCGGCGTGGCGACAATGGTCCCCGGTGATCTCCCTCCCCGATGCCTCCCCGGCGTCTCCTCCGCCCGACCGCTCGTCGAGCCCGACTCCCTCCGGAGTCCCCCCCAGCACCGTCATCGCGTTCCTCGTCGGCGGGCTCGTGTTCCTGTCGATCGCCATCGTCGCGCTCGTGTTCGTCAACGACGACGGCAGCAGCAGCGCCTCACCATCGGATCTGCACGCCACCGTCCTCCCGGAGGGGATCCCTCGTCCCGAATTCACGCTCACCGATCAACACGGGAACCCCTACGACTTCGGCGCCGAGACCCAGGGCCAGCTCACCCTCGTGTTCTTCGGCTACACCAACTGCCCCGACGTCTGCCCGCTCACCATGGACTTCATCAGCGGAGCGCTCGACAACGTCGCCGTCGCGGCCGAGGTCGTGTTCATCACGACGGACCCGACCCGCGACACCCCCGAACGCCTGGAGCAGTGGCTCGGGCAGATCGACCGGGACGCGGTCGGGCTCACCGGCACCCCCGAGGAGCTGCGCTCCGTACAGGACCTCTTCGGCGTCACCGTCGAGATCCCGGAGGACCCGGACCCGGCGAGCAACTACGCCGTCGGTCACTCGTCTCAGGTCTTCGTCTTCACCGGCGACGACCAGGCCCACCTGCTCTACGGCTTCGGCACGCGCCTCGACCAGTGGACCGAGGACCTCCCCAAGATCGCCGGCAACAAGACCTGGCAGGGCGAGGCCGGCCGATGACCTGGTGGTGCAGCACGACCCGTGAGGCGTGGAGTTGGGCCTTCCAGGCCTATCCCGGCATCTGGCTCACGATGAGCCTGCTCATCGGCTCCTACGCGTGGCTCGCCGTGCGCCACACCCGCGAGCACGGGACGACCAGGTCGGACAAGCGCAAGTTCGTGTGGTTCGGCCTCGGCGCCGCGCTGCTGTGGATCGCCACGGACTGGCCGCTCGGTTCGCTGGGGGCGAGCTACCTGGCGCTGGCGCACATGATCCAGTACCAGCTCTACACGCTCGCGGCCGCTCCGCTCATCCTCCTCGGCACGCCCGAGTGGATGGCTCGACCGGTGCTCGAGCGCCTGCGCCTCACCAAGACGGCGACCTTCCTGTCGCGGCCGCTCATCGCCGCCGTCGGGTTCAACCTCGTGCTCGTGGCCACCCACGCGCCGTTCACCGTCGACAACCTCCGCGTCAACCAGTTCGGCTCGATGGGCCTCGACGTGTTGTGGCTGGTGTCGGGCCTCGTGCTGTGGATGCCGCTGATCAGCCCCCTCCCCGAGCTCCGCAACCCGTCGCCTGCCGTGAAGTGCGTCTACCTGTTCCTCGCCTCGGGCGCGATCCCGATGGTGCCCGGCGGCGTGCTGACCTTCGCCGACTTCCCGCTGTACGGCATCTACGAGCTGGCGCCGCGCGTCGAGGGCCTGTCGGCCGGCTCGGACCAGCAGATGGCCGGCATCTTGATGAAGATCGGCAACATCCCGATCGTGTGGACCGTGATCTTCGTGATCTTCGTGAAGTGGGCGATGACCGACCGGGACAGCGCCCGGGGCTTCGGCGACCAGGTCCCCGACGACGCCTCGGCGATCGTCGACGATGCGTCGGACGGCACGGGTTCACCCGTCGGGAGCGAGCCCCCCGTCGCACGGGAGGCGACCTTCGCCTCGCACCGTGGCACGGTGAACGACACCCGTGGCGATCCCGCACCCACCTGAGCACCCCATGGCGGAACCCGATCGGCTTGCCCGCCGCACGCTCCTGACCGGCGCCGCCGGTCTCGCTGCGGTCGGCATCGGCGGCACCACGCTGCTGGGGTGCGCGTCCGGCGGGACGGATCCGACAGGTGGCGGCGACCCCCCGAGCGGCCAGGACCCGGCCGCGGCCCACCTGCCCTACTTCGGCGCCCATCAGGTCGGGATCACCACGACGTCGCAGACGTCAGGGATCGCCGCGGCGTACGACGTGCGGGCCACGACCCGTGAGGAGCTGCGCACCCTGCTCAGCGGGTTGACGAACGAGTCGGCCCGGCTCGTCACCGGCATGGCCTACGAGGACCGTGGACCGGCCGCGGCGCCGTCCCAGCCCGGGACCGTCGACAACCCTCCGCCGCCGGTCGACCTGACGGTCACCGTGGCACTCGGGGCGACCTTCTTCGACGATCGCTTCGGGCTCGCCGACCAGCGGCCGCGCGACCTCACCCCGATGCCGTCGTTGCCCGGCGATCGACTCGACCCGCCGCGCACGCACGGGGACCTGCTGCTCCTCGTCGGCAGCGTGGATCCCGCCGTCGACCGGTTCGCGCTCCGCCAACTGCACCGTGCGACCCACGGTCTGCTCCGCCCCCGGTGGTCGCTCGACATCTCGCGAACCACGGGGCGCAACGGCCTCGGCTTCCGGGACGACACGACCAACCCGGCGGTCGACGACCCGGCCACGATGGACCGTCTCGTGTGGGTCGGCGCCGACGACGACGAACCGGACTGGGCCACGGGCGGCACCTACGCCGTGATGCGCGCCACGCGACTTCTCCTCGAGGACTGGGACCGCGCCACGCTCGACGAGCAGGAGCGCATCATCGGCCGACGGCGCGCCTCGGGTGCACCGCTCGACGGGCACGCCGCCTCCGACCCTGCCGACTTCGACGCCGACCCCGACGGGAACGTGACGCCGCTCGACGCGCACGTCCGCCTCGCCAACCCGCGCACGGCGGCGACCGCGGGCCAGCAGATCCTCCGGCGCGGCGCGGACTACTCGCGGGGCTTCGACACCGACGGCCTGCTGGACCAGGGCCTGCTGTTCCTCTCGTTCCAGCGCTCGATGCGCGACCAGTTCCTCCCCGTCCAGGAACGTCTCGCCGGCGAGCCGCTGTCGCGCTACGCGAGGGCCGAGGGCGGCGGCCACTGGTTCGTGGCGCCCGGGGTGGCGGACCACGACCGCTACCTGGCCGACGACCTCATCGAGAGCTGACGTCGAGCGTCGGCAAGAGCGACGCCGCAGGACCGTCAGGGCTTCGGGTCGACGACGGCGTCGATCGTGGTCCTCCCCCCGGCCACCGGGATCGGTACGGCGGTCACCGCGGTCTGGCCTCCGCCCCCGGCCCACGACCCGCGCGTGCTCGGCGTCTGACGCAAGAACACCCGGTACGACCCGATCGGCAACGTGCTGAACGTGTACCGACCGTTGCCATCGGTCGTGTCCGCCGCGATCGCCGCACCGGTCACCGCGTCGTACGCCGTCACCTTCACCCCTTTGACCACCGACCCGCCATCCGAGCGCGTGACGACGCCCTCGACGAAGGTCTTCTGCTCGAGCACCATCAGGATCGACGTGTTCAGACCGGATGTCACCTCGAGCGGTGTGGCCGTCGCGAAGGTGCCGTCGCCCTCGTACCAGCCCGTCAGGTACCCGCCCCGCGACGCCACGACACGGTACGTGCCCGGCTCGATGTCGTCGAAGTTGAACCGGCCGTTCTTGCGCGAGTTCTTGGCGTGCACGATCCTGCCCGAGGAATCGATCAGGGCGACCCGCGCACCACCGATCGGCTCACCGCTCGCGTCGCGCACGGCGCCACGCAACGTCGCGGTGGAGCCGGCAACGGTGAACCCGAGGGTCGCCGTGTCGTAGTTGCCCCGCACGTTGGTGACCAGGACCTCGAGGACATGGCTCCCCGGCGTCATCGGGGCGGTCGCCGGGTCCGGGGTCCACGTCCCGGTCCCCGTCACCGGCTCGAAGCACGAGTCGAGCTCGACGCCGTCGAGCCGGCAGGTGATCTCGTCCAGGTCGGGACCGGCAACGCCGGGGGGCCATCCGGACAGCACCTCGATCGAGGCCACACCTTCGTCCTCGTCCCAGGACAGCTCCTGGATCACCGGAGGTCCGGTGTCCATCATGAACACGAGCTGGATCGGCTCCGCGAAGGTCCGCTCGCCGTCGGGCAGCGTGGCGCCGACCTCGAAGCGGCCCGCATCGAGCCCGTGGGGCACAAGCCTGCGGTAGGGGAACGGGAGCGGGTCGCCCTCGTCGTCGAAGAAGGCGTCGATGTGGTCGCAGAGCTCGCGGTAGGTCCCGCCTGTCGAGATGTTCAGGCACAGCTCCCCGTCGTAGGGTCCCCACTCCTCACGGCCGCCGACGACACCCGGCACGAGATCGGGCACGTCGTCGACCCCGAAGTCGAGCGGTGTCACGTCATCGCTGAAGACCCCGGCGCGGAACATGTCGTCGGGGGCCGCCACCACGTCGAACCGGAGCACCACGGTGTTGTGCCGACCGAACTGCTCCACGATGAGGGGAACCTCGTAGCTGCCCACGTGCTCGGGACCCACGTTGGCGTTCAGGGCGACGACGGGCCCGTCGTCGGTCTGGTCGATCGACGCGGTGAGCACGCCCGGCCCGAGGTCGGCGACGAGGAGCTGCAGGACATCGAAGCCGGGTGCGGTCTGACCGGTGACCGGGTCGCGCAGCGAGAAGGCGGGGTCGCCGTCACCGGGCAGCGCGTCGCCCGGCACGATCGTGGCCAGGGTGTGGTTGCGGGGGGCGCCGGGCACCGCCACCGGGAGCTGCACGTGGGTGACATGGGGATCGAAGTCGATGACGGCGCGCTCACCGGGACTCGGTGGCGGAGGTGGCGCCAGGGTCGGCCGGTTGGGCGTGACGATCGGGAGGGTCCGGGTCACGCTGCTGCCGTAGCTGTTGGCCACGGTGACGGTGACCTGGTGGCGGAAGTCGGTGAGCGGCGTGACCGGCCAACTGAGGTGAGCCGCGCACGCGGTGCCGCTGCACTGGGTCAGGTCGTAGGTGACCTCCGGGCGGGCGTGGTCGGCGTCGTCGCCGATCTCGCCGGGCCAGCGCACCGTGACCTGCATGTCCGTGACCGGCGATGTCTGGTCGGCCACGATCTCGAGGTCGAGCTCCCCGTCGACCGGATCGTCGGTCAACTCGAGCGTGGCGAGCTCGATCGCCGGTGGCTTGACGTCGAACTCGACGGCGCCGGCAGCGTCCAGCGCCGCGAGGGAGTGGTGCTTCATCTGAACGGTGGCCTGGTACTGGCCCACGGCAGGAGGGGTGAAGCGGCCGGTGTAGGTCGGGTTGCCCTGGTAGGCCTCCGGCGTGATGGGCACGTCCACCCAGGCACCGGCGCCGCCCGCGGCGTTCGGGTCGAAGCGGCGCACCGTCCAGGTGTAGGTGAAGTCGTCGACGAACTCGTCGGGGTCGAAGGTCCCGTCGTGGAAGGCCGGGTTGGGCACCAGGTTGTGCACGCGGCCCGGCACCATCATCCCGGTCACCACCGGGTGGGGCCCACCCCGCGGCTCGGTCTCGGGGACGTCGAGGCACGCCTCCACCGGCTCGCCATCGTCAGGGTCGAGGTACTCGATGCACGGAGAGATCCGATCCGCCTGCGGCTCCTCGGCGTCGGAGGCCACGGTGGTGAGGAGGAGCTCGTCGCGATCGGGCATGCGCGCGGCGAGCACCAGGTCGCCAGCGGTGTCGAGGTAGGTGAACGTGAGCGACGGGTGTCCGTCGACGATCGGCCAGGAGCGGTTGAACCACACCTCGGCGGTCTCGGCCCCCTCGAGGACCTCCTCGTCGTCGAGCGCGACGGGCACCTCGATCGAGGCCACCCGGTGACCGTCGATGACGAACGCCTCGTCCTCGACCCGGGTCGCGTGGTCCTCCCACAGGTCGGTCGGATCAGGGCGGACCTCGCCATCGGGGAGCACCGCGGTGCTCCGCGCCACGAGGTCGGTGATCCGACCGGTCCACTCCGCGCTGCGGTAGGAGGGCCGCAGGGCCGGATCGTCCCAGGTCGCGAGGTCGGCGTCGAGGTCGCGCCCGGCGTTGCTCGTCCGGAGAGCCGCCAGCCCGAAGGGGTCGGTGGCCTCGAGGGCGGCGTTCATGCGATTCGTGATGGTGGAACCGATCTGGGCGCGCTCGTGGAGGTCCCAGATGGACAGCCCGATGGCGGCCAGCGCGACGAGGAGGATCCCGATCGTCGCGCCGGACACCGCGCCGGCCCAGGCCGCGAGACCGGCCTTGGTCGCCGCGGCCAGGCCGGCACCACCCCCGGCGATGGACGCCTGCCCTGCCGTGATCAGGGTGAGCGCACCCGCGCTGCCGACGACGGCCGCCACCGGGGCAACCAGGGCGAAGGAGGTGCCGGCGAGGGTCGAGATGAGCAGACCCGTAGCGACCGCCGCCCCGATGGCCCCGAGCATCACCGCACCCCTGATGACCCCCGTGGAGATCTTCTGCATCGCCGGTTCGGCCAGGACATCGAGGCCGAGGTCCTGGGACGCCGTGTAGAGACCCCACGTCTGGAAGTGCTCGACGCTCGGCACGGGTGGGGCGAAGGCCGCGGCAAGGCCGATCTTGGACTGCGCACAGGCGGTCACCACGTTGTCGGGCACCCCGACAGGACTCGCCACCCAGGCCGGCGTCGGGGGCGGCACGTAGGCGCAGGGGTTCGTCGTGAAGCGCTCGTACTCCCGATAGCTGGCCGTGGCGAGGGTGGCGTCGTGGTCCAGGATCTCCCGTTGGAGGTAGTCCAGGCTGACCTGCTCCTGCTCGCTCAGCTCGAGGCCGTAGGCCGCCTTGTCCACGATCCCGGTCAGCCGCTCCACCACATAGGCGCGGATCTCGCCGCGGCCGTACCGTTCGATGCGGTAGTCGGTCGGCACGCCGTACAGGCCGCTGAGAACGACGACGGCCTCGTCCACGATCCAGCTCAGTGCCGCCTCGGCGTCCTTGCCGCCGGTGACGAAGGGGAACGCGTCGGTGTAGCTGGTGATGTGGAAGGTCTCCTGGGGGCCGTAGGGCGTGCCGATGCAGAGCCCGTTGGTGCCCGACATCGCACCCGTGCTGTCCTTGAACACGAGGCACTGCGGGGCCACGTCGACGGGGCGGATGCCTTCGATCTGGACCTGCCCGGTGAGCATCTCCACGCCGATCGCCGGGGGAGGTCCTGGTGGGATGTTGGGCGGAGGGTTGATGAAGATGTTGACCACCGGGGATCGGGGTGCGGGTTCGGGCTCTTCGGCCCGCGCCGTGCCGGACGCGACCGACGCCACGAGCGCCCCGACCACGAGCAACGTGATCGCCCTGGCGGTCACGTGGCTCCGACCGCGACCCGATGTCCGATGTCCACCTGATGCCGCCAGTCTCGTCATGGGGCCAGTCTCCGCGACCGACCGTGCCCCGCCAATCGACCTCCGTCCCCTTGCCACGACTGGACCCAGGTCGGGTGTGGGCGGTCGGGACGTGGGTGCACGGCCGGGTGCCGACGGTCGACCCGGTGGTCGACACCTGGTGATCGGCCACCCCGATGGTCGCCAGGTGCGATGCTGGGTCCCGTGCACGCACGACCTGTCCGGTGGCGTTCGTCGCTGCGGTGGGCGTTGGGCACCGTCGGGGCGGTCGCCCTCCTGCTCGCCGTGGTGGAGGCCGCGGTGCTGGCCCGCTCGCCGATCGAGCCGCACTGGGTGATCATGCTCCTGCCCGCGACGGGCCTCGTCTGCCTCGCCACCGGGCTCGTGGCCTGGGACCGCCGACCGAACAACCGGCTCGGCGTCCTGCTGGTCGCC
The DNA here is from genome assembly GCA_964525005.1 of uncultured Rhabdothermincola sp. Taxonomy (GTDB): domain Bacteria; phylum Actinomycetota; class Acidimicrobiia; order Acidimicrobiales; family Acidimicrobilacustridaceae; genus CAZALT01. The sequence continues at coordinate 5,312 of CAZGEF010000045.1, read as the reverse complement.
ACCGGTGTCGTGTGGTTCTCGGCGGGCCTGGCCAACACCGCGCTGCCGATCCCGACCGCCATCGGCCAGATCGTGGCGACCCTGCCCCTGGCGATCACCATCCACACCCTGCTGGTCTTCCCGGAAGGTCGGCTCACCAGCCGTTCGGCGCGCGCCGTGGTGATCGCCGCCTACGCGGTGGCGCTGGCCGTCCAGGTGCCGCAGTACCTGTTCACGAGCGACGGGCCACCCTTCGACGTGTTGTCCATCGGCGAGCAGCCAGGCCTCGTCGAGGCCGCCGAGACCGCCCAGCGGGTGGCCGGGACCCTCGTCGTCCTCGCTGCCACGTGGGTGCTCGTCGGTCGGGCGGTGGCGGCGACGCCGGGCCAGCGGCGTGTCCTCGTGCCGGTGTCCGTCTACGGCATCGTGGCCGTGCTCTTCGCCATCTTGAGCGGCAACGTGCTCGAACCGTTCCTCGGCCTCGACCCGATCGGCCGCCTGACGGTGCAGCTGGCGTTCCTCGCCGGCGTCCCGATCGCCTTTGCCGTGGGGCTGCTGTTCGGGCCCTTCCGACGCACCGGCGAGGTCGCCGAGCTGGCGGTGTGGCTCAGCGACGATGCCGGCGAGGGATGGACCGCGGCGCTCGCCCGCACGCTCGGCGACCCGACGGTGCGGCTCCTGTTCTGGCTGCCCGGACGCTCGACCTACGCCGACATCGACGGGCGCCCCGTCGTGGCTCCGGGGCCCGACAGCGGCCGTGCCATGTCACCCATCGCCGTGTCCGGCAGGACCGTGGGCGCCCTGGAGTACGACCCGTTGCTGAACCCCGACCCGGCGGTCATCGCGGAAGCCGGCGACCTGATGGCGCTCGCCCTGGACCGCCAGCGCCTCACCGTCGAGCTGCGCGAGAGCCAGACCTCGCTGCGGGCGTCGCGTGCCCGCCTCGTCGAGGCTGCCGACCGGGAACGCCGACGGATCGCGCTGGACCTCCACGACGGCATCCAGGCCCACCTCATCGGCCTGGCGCTCCAGGCCGGGCGCCTCAGCCGCGACCTGACCAAGGACGGCCTGGCCGACACCGAGGCGGCCATCGCTTCGGCCACGGAGCTCGAGGCCGGGATCATCCGGTGCGCAGGCGAGCTGCGCGGCCTCGTGCACGGGATCATGCCCTCGTTGCTCATCGAGCGCGGCCTCGCCACGGCGATCGAGGATCTGGTGGACTCGATCCCCCTGGACACCACCCTGGAGCTCACCGGCATCGACGACCGCCTCCCGTCGGCGGTCGAGTCGACCGCCTACTTCACGATCGCCGAGGCGTTGACCAACGTGGTCAAGCACGCCCGAGCATCCTCGCTGTCGGTGGCGATCCGACGACGAGGCCAGATCCTGCACATCGACGTGCGAGACGACGGGGTGGGCGGGGCCCGATCCGACGGGGTCGGCATGGGCAGCATCGCGGATCGCGTCGACGTCGCCGGGGGTACCCTCGCCATCGACAGTCCCCCCGGTCGGGGCACGGCACTGGTCGCGGAGCTGCCGTGCGCGTCGTGATCGGCGAGGACGAGGCGCTCACGCGCGAGGGGCTGGCGTTCGCCTTGCGCGAGGCCGGCTTCGACGTGGTGGGTCTCGCCGCCGATGCCGACGAGCTGCTCACCCTGGTCCGCCGGGAGCTCCCCGACGTGGTGGTCACCGACATCCGCATGCCGCCGGACCGCACCGACGACGGGATGCGCGCCGCGATCACGATCCGCCACGACCTCGACATCCCCGTCGTGGTGCTGTCCCAGCACGTGCACCGGCGCTACGCCCTCGACCTCGTCGGCGACGGCGCGTCCGGCGTGGGCTACCTGCGCAAGGACCGGGTGGTGGCGGTCGAGGAGTTCGCTCGCGACGTCGGTCGTGTCGCCGCCGGCCAGACAGCCCTCGATCCGGATGTGGTCGCCGCGATGGTCGCCCGACCGCACCGATCGGTGCACGAGGTCGAGCAGCTGACCCCCCGGCAACGTGAGGTGCTGGCGCTGATCGCGCAGGGACTGAGCAACGCCGCGATCGCCCGGCAGCTGTTCATCTCCGAGAAGGCGGTCGTCCAGCACGCCTCGAACATCTACGCCGCGCTGGGCCTGGTGCCCAGCGACGACGACCACCGTCGCGTCCTGGCCGTGGTCCGCTTCCTCATGCGCTGATCCGGCGACTTCGACGTGGCTCCGGTCCTCCCGCGAGCACCACACGCAAGCGGGAGGACCGGACGTTGCCACACCCGGGTGCGCAGCCACCGGATCGAGCCGCGCACCCTGCAGGAAACCTTCCCTCGGGAGGAGTGGAGCGCCGCCGCTCCACTCGCTCGAGTTCCGTCTCTGCCCGAAGGCGTTTCCAACTGGGGGTTAGGTTGCCCTAACATGAGCTATGAAGTCAACCCCCTTCTTCTGGCGGCCACGAGCGGGCGACAGACCAGGCGATGGCGAGGATCCGGAGCGGGACCGACGAGGACCGAATGACGCGTGGGGCCGAATCGCGGGACAATGCACGGGTGCAGACCCACGAGACCGAGCGCGCCGCCCCCCGCTCCCCGCGCCGCGTCCGGCTCATCGCCGCGGCCGCGCTCGTGTGCGCCCTCGGGATCATCGGGCTGCTGCTCAGCGTCGAGCGCGACGACGGCCACGACGTCGGCGTCGCCGCGGGCGCCGCCACGGCCGACATCACCGCGCCCGAGCCCGCGATCGAGCTCGCGACCACGCCGATGCTTCCCATCCCGGACATGCTCCCCCACGACGCCCGCGCGCCGACGCCCGCCGTGGTGGTCGGCCGCATCGAGATCCCCAAGATCGGCGTCGACGAGCACGTCGGCCGCGGCATCACCCTCACGGCCATCGACCGGGGACCGGGGTGGTGGCCCGGCACGGCGATGCCGGGCGAGCTCGGCAACGTCGTCGTCGCGGGCCACCGCGTCACCCACAGCAAGCCGTTCAACCGCATCGACGAGCTCGTCGAGGGCGACCAGGTGGTCTTCACCACCGACGCCGGGCGCTTCACCTACGAGGTGCGCGGCGTCATCGTGGTGCCGGCCGACTGGATCGACATCGCCCACCAGGACCACGCCCACACCGCCACGCTGTTCGCGTGCCACCCCAAGGGCTCGGCGACGCATCGCGTCGTCGCCAAGCTCCGGCTGCTCGACGCCGCCGGCACACCGGTCGACGCCGACGACGCGCTCCCGGCGATGGACGCCGAGGAGCGCCGCACCGACCACACCCTGGTGATGCGGATCACCGACGACGAGGCGGCGGGCGGGGACGAGGCGGCGAGCGGGGATCCGTTCGCCGGGGCCGACGGCTGACCCAGTGAGCGAACCCTCGAACCCTCGACACGGGCCATCCCCGCGCACCACCGGACCCGGCACGACCCCAGGCAGATCGACCCCAGGCAGATCGACCCCAGGCAGATCGACCTCGGGCAGATCGACCCCAGGCAGATCGACCTCGGGCACGTCGACAGCCGCGGTGGCCGACGCGCCCCGGTCGGGTGTGGCCGCGCTCGATCGGCGCCAAGCGAGGCCGCGCTCGTCGACGCTCCTTCCGTCGGGCCGGCCCGCGGCGATCGGGCTCGCCCTGGCCGCGGGGCTGTGCATCGCGGCGTCGGTGCCCCCCTGGGGCTGGTGGCCGCTCGCGTTCGTGGGCATCGCCCTGTGGGATCAACTGCTCGACGAGCGGGGCTGGCGCAGCCGGTTCTGCCGGTCGTGGCTGGTCGCCGTGGCGTGGCTCGGACCCGCCATGTTGTGGATGTGGGGGTTGACCAAGCCCGGCTACGTCATCGCCATCGTGGTGTACGCCGCCTACTTCGGCATCGGCTCGATCGCCGTGCCGGCCCGGGCCCCGCTGCGCTGGATCGCGCTGCCGGCCATGATCCTGCTCGCCGAGATCGCCCGGTGGACCGTCCCCTTCGGCGGCGTCCCGCTCGCCACGCTCGCCCAGGGCCAGGCCGCGTCGCCCCTCGGCCAGTCGGCGCGGATCGGTACCGCCATCTTCGTGTCCGCCCTGGCTGCGGTGGGCGGCGTGGCGCTGTCGGCGGCCGTCCTCCGGAGGTGGCGCGCCGCCGCCGTTGCCGCGGCCGTCGTGGTCGTCGCCTCCACCCTGGGCTTCATCGCTCCGCGGGGCCACACGGTGGGCACCTTCACCTTCGCCATCGTCCAGGGCGGCGGACCGCAGGAGACCCGGGCCGACCCCGGCCAGCGCCGGGTCGTCCTCGAGCGCCACCTCGAGGCCTCCGATCTCATCGACACCCCTGTCGACCTCGTCCTGTGGCCCGAGAACGTCGTCGCCGTCGACGGCCACCTGGCCGGCACGCGCGAGGAGCGCGCGCTCTTGGACCTCGCCCAGCGCCTGGGCGCTCCGGTCGTTGCCGGGGTCACCGAGGACGTCACCGACGACTCGTTCACGAACGCCTCCATCGTGTTCCTCCCGGGCACGGGATCGGGCGAGGCGACGTTGGGCGATCGCTACGACAAGGTGCGCATCGTGCCGTTCGGCGAGTACGTGCCCATGCGATCGCTCATCGAGCGCCTGGCCGGCGAGAACACCGGCATGTCCACGCGCGACGCGCTGCCGGGCACCGACCCCGCCGTCGTCGACACGCCGGTCGGGCGTCTCGCCGTCGTGATCTCGTGGGAGGTGTTCTTCACCAACCGGGCGCGCGACGGCGTCCTCCACGGCGGCGAGACGCTGCTCAACCCCACGAACGGCTCGTCGTACTGGCTCACCCAGGTCCAGACCCAGCAGGTCGCGTCGTCCCGCCTTCGGGCCATCGAGACCGGTCGCTGGGTGCTCCAGGCGGCTCCGACCGGCTTCAGCGCCGTCGTGGACGAGGACGGCACGGTGCTCCAACGCACGCGCATCGGCGAGCAGACGGTCCTCACGGGAACGGCTCCGAGGCGAACCGGCGATACCCTGGCGACGGTCATCGGCCCGATGCCCGCGGTGTTCGCCGCGATCGTTGTCCTGACGCTGGTCTGGTTCGTCGACCACCGTCGAAACCTTCGTTTGGGCCCACCCACCCCTGTCGTGACGGCCGTCACAGGCACTTAGGCGCACTTGACCGACCTGTCAAGGACCGAAAGACTTTCCCACTTATGCAGTCGCCCCAGCAGGCCCCGCAGTCGCCTCATCCGAAAACCACAGGCGAGCGAGCGGCCGACGGTGAGCTGCCCCTCAACATCGCCTTCCTCGCCTACCGGGGCAAGCCGCACGTCGGCGGTCAGGGCGTCTACACCCGACACCTCACCAAGGCGCTCGCCGACCTCGGCCACCACGTCGAGGTCCTCGGCGGGCAGCCGTACCCGA
>CAZGEF010000044.1:0-23329 GCA_964525005.1 uncultured Rhabdothermincola sp. | reverse complement strand
GCTCAACGTGCGCGACTGGCTGTTCGTCGAGGACAACTGCGCGGGGGTCGACGTCGTGCTCCGCCACGGCGAGGTCGGCGAGATCTACAACCTCGGTGGGGGCAACGAGATCACCAACCGCGAGCTGACCGACCGACTGCTCGGCATCAACGCCATGGGCGAGGAGATGATCGACTACGTCGAGGACCGCCTGGGTCACGACCGTCGCTACTCCATCGACTGCACCAAGATCCGCGCTCTCGGATGGGCACCCGAGCGCGACCTCGAGGAGGGCCTCGAGCTCACCGCCCACTGGTACCGGGACAACCGCTGGTGGTGGGAACCCTTGAAGAGCGGAGCGTGACATCTAGGGCCCGCGCTCTGGAGCTCGAGCCGACCGCCGCTTCGCTCCGCATGCTCCGCTCCCGTCGAGAGCCCGTGGTCGAGCATCTGTGATCTCGTCGTTGAGGAGACATGCACCATGCGAATCCTGATCACCGGGGCAGGCGGGCAGGTCGGACGTGAGCTCGTCGACGTGTTCGAGGCCGACGGCCACCACGAGGTGGTCGCGGCCGACCGGTCGGTTCTCGACATCACCGACCGCGATGCCGTCCTCGGCACCATCACGACCAACCGGCCCGATGCCATCGTGCATCCGGCCGCCTACACGGCGGTCGACAACTGCGAGTCCGACGTTGACGGCGCGTACGCCGTCAACGCCATGGGCACGCGGTTCATCGCGGAGGGCGCACGGCGGGTCGGTGCGCCCGTGTACTACGTGTCGACCGACTACGTCTTCGACGGCACGAAGGACGGTGGTTACCTCGAGTGGGATGCCACCAACCCGCAGTCGGTGTACGGTGCGTCGAAGCTGGCGGGGGAGCGCGAGGTCGATCCGGGATCGGCCGTCATCCGCACGTCGTGGGTGTGCGGCTTCCACGGTGGCAACATGGTCAAGACCATCCTGCGGTTGTCGCAGGAGCACGAGAAGCTGTCGTTCGTCTCCGACCAGGTCGGTCATCCCACCTTTGCCGATGACCTCGCCGTCGCCATCAAGCGCCTGGTGATCGACCGCCGACCCGGCACGTTCCACATCACGAACCAGGGCGCGGTCAGCTGGTACGACTTCGCCCGAGAGGTGCTCGACATCTCAGGCCAGGACCCCGACCGCGTGAGCCCGATCGCGACGGCCGATCTGAAGCCGGCTCGTCCGGCGCCCCGCCCGGCCAACTCGGTGCTCGACAACGCCGCGTTGCGCCTCTCGGGCCTTCCGATGCTCCCCGACTTCCGGGAGACCCTGGCTCGGCTGGTGCCCCGCCTGCTGGAGTCCTGACATGGACGCCTGCGCGTTCTGGCTGGGAAGACGCGCCGCATCTGGCGCGTCTTCCCAGCCAGAACGGTTGTGTGGATGTCGATGACGAAGCGTGTGCGGCTCGTCGTCCTCAACTACAACGGTGGCGACGACACGCTGCGGGCCGTCGACGCCCTGCACCACCTCGACTGGCCTGCCGACCAGCTCGAGATCGTGGTGGTCGACAACGCCTCGAGCGACGACTCCGTCGAGCGCATCACGCGGTCCTATCCCGGTGTCCGGACGATCCGGCTGCCGACCAACGACGGTTTCCCGGCGAACAACTTGGCCATGCGCGATCTCGGCGACGTCCGCTACGTCGGCCTCGTCAACAACGATGCCTTCGCCGACCCGGCGTTCCTCACGCCGCTCGTCGATGCGCTCGACGCCGACCCCGGCCTCGGTGCGGCGTCGCCGCTCATGGTGTTCGAGCGCCAGTTCGTCGACGTCGAGCTGTCGACCGCCGCGGTCCGCGTCGGCCGGGGCGATCCCCGGGCGCTGGGTGTGCGCATCAGCGGGCTGCGGGTAGACGGGGTCGACGTGTGGCGCAACGCCCAGGTCTCCGAAGGCGGGCATGGAACCGAGACGTCGTCGCGTGAGCGCTACGAGTGGACGAGCGACCGGGCGGTGCTGCGGGTCCCCGTCGTGCGCAACGCCGATCTCCCATCGAGCGTCGAGGTGCTGCTCTCGACGGTCGGGACCAAGCAGGTGACGGCCCGCAGCGGTCCCACCGAGACCCAGCTCGTGGTCACGGGCGATCCCGCCTGGCTCACGGTCGGGTTGGCAGGCGAACCCTACGACGTGGTGAACAACGCCGGCTCGATCGTGTTCGACACCGGTCACGGCGCCGATCGGGGCTACGGCCAGGCTCGATCGGCGTGGGAGGCCGCTCGCACGCGCCGGGGCGACCTCACCGGTGCTCCTGCTGATGCTCCTGCTGATGGCGACGACCTGTTCGCATGGTGCGGCGGCGCGGTGCTGCTCCGACCGGAGTACCTCACCGACGTGGGGCTGTTCGACGAGCGGTTCTTCCTCTACTACGAGGACACCGACCTGTCGTGGCGGGGCCAGGCCCGAGGGTGGCGCTACCGGTTCGTGCCCGAGTCCGTCGTGCGCCACCTGCACGCGTCCACGAGCGTCGAGGGCTCCGACCGCTTCAGCTACTTCACCGAGCGCAACCGCCTCGCCATGCTCGTCAAGAACGCGCCGCTCCCGATGGTCACGGCCGCGCTGCGGTCGTACGTGCGCCAGACCTACGACGCGCTCCGGCGGGACGTGCTCACGGCCGTCCTGCGTCGCCGGTGTCCGAACACGGTTCCCGTGCGGCGGCGCGTGCGAGCCTTCGTGGGCTTCGTCTGGCTCGCCCCCCGGCTCGTGCCGTCCCGCGTGCGCATCCGCCGTCGTCAACAGGTGACGGACGCCGACCTCCTGCGCCGACTGGAGCCGACCGAGCGATGACCTCGGGGCGATCTCGCGGCGCGGATGGTGGGTCCGGGGAGCGCTCGTGGGTCGATGACGGGGCTCGGCCCGCCGCGGTCGCGTTCGCTGTGGTCGCGGCGGCGGCAGGCGTCTACTACCTGGTCATCGGGCGCCACCAGTGGTTCTTCGCCGACGAATGGGACCAGATCGTCACCCGCAGCGCCGCGGAGCTCGACGACGTGCTCCGCCCGCACAACGGTCACCTCCAGGTGATCCCGACCCTGCTCTATCGCGCCCTGTTCCGGATCTTCGGGCTCACGACCTATCTGCCGTACCAGATCCCCGTGGTCACGGCGTTCGTGTCCAGCGGGGTGTTCATCCGGGTGATCGCCCGTCGTGCCGGGGCGGGGCCGTGGGTGGCGACGCTCGTGGGGGTGCTGTTCCTCACGCTCGGCTCGGGCATGGAGAACATCGTCTTCGGGATCCAGATCTCGATGATGGGCTCGGTGGCGTTCGGTCTCGCCGCGCTCGTGCTCGTCGACGACGACCGCGGCCGGGAGTGGCACAGCGATGAGGCCGACCCTGCTCGGGGCCGCTCCGGTCGATGGTGGACTCGACGTGACACGGCGGCGTTGGGATGCGGTGCCCTCTCGCTGCTGTGCTCGGGTATCGGCATCACGATGGTCGCCGTGGTCACGCTGGTGCTCCTCGTGCGGCGGGGTTGGCGCCCTGCCGTGGTCTTCGCCGCGCCGCTCGCGGTGATGCAGTTGGCCTGGACGCTCTGGTACCGCGCCGGCGAGGCCCGTCCCGGCTCGGTCGGCGCCGTCGTGCGGTTCGTGGTCGCCGCGTTCGACGAGGCCGCGAGAGATCTGAGCCAGCTCGGCACCATCGGAGCCGTGGCCCTGCTCGCGGTGCTCGCGGCGGGCTGCGTGCTGCGCGTCGGCCCCGATGCCGATCGCTCCGGAGCATGGGCGACAGCGGTCGACCTCGCTGCGCCGCTGGCACTGTTGGCGGGCACGGTTGGTCTCCTCGTGTTCACCGCCATCGGACGGGCCGGGCCGTTCGGACCGGAGAGCGCCCGGGGCGAGCGCTACACGACGCTCGCCGTCGCCTTCCTCCTCCCGCTGCTGGGGGTGGCCGTCGACGCCATCTGTCGACGATCGACGCCGGCCGGGGCGCTCACCGTCGCGTTCCTCCTGGTCGGCGGCGGGCTCAACGTACGGACGGGCCTCGATCAGATCGAGGCCCGTGACGCGGCCATCGCCCGGGCGCGTGCGGTGCTGGTCGCCCTGCCGGTCGACCCCCGGTTCGGGACCGCCCCCGACGAGATGCGCCCCCTGCCCGAGTCCGGCATGGCTCCGGACGTGACGGTGGGATGGCTCCGTCGAGCGGTCGACGAGGGGTGGATCGACCCTCCGTCGGTGGTCGATCCCGTCGTCGCCGCCGAGGCCTCGTTCCGCCTGCTCCTGGCCCAGACCGCGGTCGACGCTGGGCGGGGCGACCGGGCCGAGCCCACCGACTGCGTGGACCTGCCCCCCGCGGGCGACACCCCGGTCGTCGTCGGGGTCGATGTCGGCGACGTGCTCGTGCTCGACGGGGGCATCGCTCGGATCACCGCGGCCGACCCGGATGCGGTGCCGATCTCGGTGACCTACAACCCGAACCGGGGGAGCGAGCTGGTGGTCCGCTACGGCCCGGCGCAGCTCGCGCTCACCTCGACGGGGATCAACGGCCCCGCCCAGCTCTGCGGCACGGGGTGAACCGGCGAACGAGCCGGCGTGCGACCTGGCGTGCGACCTGGTGGGTGGTAAGGGGTGACGCCAGAGTTCGCACCCCGCCGTGACCATCCTGCGAACTGGCAGGGAGAACCCGTCGGATACGACGGACTCGGCCTGCCAGAACGGGGGGCGGTCGCGTCGATCGGGGCGGAATACGTTCTCCGGAGGTCGGTCGGTATGCTGTGTCGCCCCCGCTCGCCGGTGTTGTCGTGCCGGGTTGGAGACCCTCTGCCAGCGTGAAATCCTTCATCGAGATCTGGACGTACCGGAACCTCATCTGGAACCTCGCCCAGCGCGAGCTCCGGGCCCGGTACAAGAAGAGCGTCCTCGGCTGGTTGTGGTCGTTGATCAACCCGGCGGCCATGCTCGCCATCTACACCCTGGTGTTCGGCACGATCATGGCGCAGACCCCGCCGCCGGCCGGTGGCAGCGATCGGGCCAGCCTGTTCGCGATGTACCTGTTCGCCGGCCTCGTGATCTGGAACTTCTTCAACGCCACCGTCACCGGCGCGATCGTGGCGCTGCAGACCTCGGGTGGGCTGCTGAACAAGGTCTACTTCCCGCCCGCGGCGCCGGCGATCGCGAACACGTTCACCACGTTGCTCCAGCTCGTCATCGAGAGCGCCATCCTCGTGCTGGTGATGGTGGTCCTCGGCAACGTCGGGATCACCTACCTGCTGTTCCCGTTGCTCATCGTGTGCCTGACGATGTTCTCGCTCGGCATCGGCCTCTTCTTGAGCGTGTTCAACGTGCGGTACCGCGACGTCAGCTACCTCGTCACCATCGGGATGCAGGTGCTCTTCTACGGGACCCCCATCATCTACGGGCTGAGCCTGGTCGCCGAGCGGGCACCGAAGCCGATCTACACGCTCATCCGACTCAACCCCCTGACCCAGTTCGTCGAGTGGTCACGCGATGCGTTCTACAGCCTCGTGTGGCCCGGATGGCCGTCGCTGCTTGGCGCGACGACGGCCGCCGTCGTGGTCTTCCTCGTCGGATGGTCGGTCTTCGTCACCAAGACCCGCGACATCGCCGAGGAGCTCTGAGCACATGAGCGAGATCGCCATCAGGGTCGACGACGTCTCCAAGCGCTTCCGCGTCTACCGGGAGCGGCCCGACAGCCTCAAGGAGCGGGTGACCTCGTTCCACCGCATCCGCCACGACGACTTCTGGGCACTCAAGAACGTGTCGCTCGAGGTGCCCAAGGGCTGCGTCTACGGGCTCGTCGGCCACAACGGGTCGGGCAAGTCGAGCCTGCTGCGCATCATGGCCGGCATCCACCGCCCGACCTCGGGCACGGTGACCACCGACGGCCGCATCTCGGCGCTGCTCGAGCTCGGTGCCGGCTTCCACCCCGACCTCTCCGGCCGGGAGAACATCTACCTGAACTCGGCCATACTCGGGCTGTCCAAGAAGGAGACCGATCGGCTCTACGACCAGATCGTCGAGTTCTCCGGCATCGCCGAGTTCATGGACACACCGGTGAAGCACTACTCGTCAGGCATGTACGTGCGCCTCGGGTTCTCGGTGGCCGTGCACGTCGAACCGCAGATCCTCATCATCGACGAGGTCATCGCGGTCGGCGACGAGGAGTTCCAGCGACGCTGCTTCGAGCACCTCAACAAGCTGCGGCGCCAGGGCGCCACCATCGTCATGGTCACCCACGGGCTGGGCTACGTGCAGTCGCTGTGCGACGAGGCCACCTGGCTCGATCACGGCGAGGTCCAGGCGCAGGGCGCGGCAGCCAAGGTCGTGCGCAAGTACATGACCCAGGTGAACGAGCACGAGATCGAGCGCATCGAGCACGAGGTGGCCGAGGCCGCCGCCGAGGCGACACCGGAGGAGGCCGCCGCCATCGAGTCCCGTCGCCTCGGTTCCATCGCCCGCATCGACGGCATGGAGTTCCTCGATGCCGCGGGCGACCCGCTGACGGTCGCGACGGTGTTCGAGCCCATCACCTTCCGGGTCCGCTTCCACGCCGACAAGCCCATCCGTACGCCGCTCATCTCCTTCGTGCTGTTCACCGAGGGCGGTCAGCCCATCGCCCACCCCGGGCTGCGCTTCAAGAACCACGACGCACCGGTGCTCCAGGGCGACGGCTACGTCGACTTCGAGGTGCCCCGCTTCCCACTGGCCTCCGGGATGTACACGATCAGCATCGCCATGCACGACCGCCCCGGCGGCTCGGTCCTCGATCGCCAGGACGATGCCTACGAGCTGCGGGTCCAGCCGGGCAGCAAGGGCATGTTCGGCATGGTCGACATCGGCGGCGAGTGGGGCGAGGTCGAGGCCCCGGTCGTCGACGAGTCGCTTCTCGCGGACTGAGCGCTGATCGGCCATCGTCTCGCTCGCTCGCCCCGACGAGACGTCGCCGGCAAGGCCGTGACTCGGCCGGAGGCACAGGGGCAGACCAGGTGCTCCGGTTGGATTCGGGTGGATTCGGGTGGATTCGGGTGCTCTGAGGTTCAGCGGTAGCCTTCGGCGATGGACTTCGGGGGATTCCATCGCATCGACCTCCCGGCTCGCATAGCGGCGGGAAACGGCTCGTTGGCCGCAGCGGACGTGGTCCGCCTGGGGCCGCTCGCCATCCGGCTCGCCGAGACCGGCGAGGCCTTCACCTATCTGCCCGACGGCGACACGGTCTCGATCGTCGAGGGCGACGCGGAGGCCCGCAGCACCATCGAGATCGACCAGGACAGCTTCGACGGTCTGATGCTCGACCTCGACTCGGCGTCGGGCCTGCTGTACTCCGGGCGCGCCACGAAGGTGACGGGCAACCCCCTCCGGTTCATCGAGTGGGAGCCCGGGCTGCGGGCCCTGTGGCACGGCATCCCCATCTTCGACGTCCACCACCCGCCCGTCCTCGAGGACCTCGACGGTGACGTGCTCGACCCCGCCCGATCGTTCACGCTCGACGAGATCGACCGCCGGCCCGACGTCGTCGCCCACTTCCTGGCCACCGCGGGCTACCTGCACGTCCGCGAGGTGTTCAGCGCCGACGAGGTCGCCGACATGGTCGCGGCGACCACCCGGCTCGAACGCGAGGCCGACCCCGACGACCAGGGCTCGTGGTGGGCCGGCACCCCCGACGGCGGGTCCGTCGTGTGCCGGGTGCTCGAGGCCGCCCACCTGCCGGCTTTCGCGACCACGGCGAGCGACGAGCGCCTCGCCCGCATCGTCGGGCTGAGCGACCACCACCTGGTGGCCAACGACGAGGTGGGCAATGAGTCGGTCACCATCTTGTGGAAGCGGCCCGAGACCACCGACGGCCTGTCCGACCTTCCGTGGCACCGCGACTGCGGCATGGGTGGCCACGGTCGCATCTGCCCCCGCATCGTCGCCACCATCTGCTTGACCAGCGGCAACGCCGAGGCGGGCGAGCTGCGGGTCATCCCCGGCTCGCATCGGGGGTCGTTCCACTTCATCGACGGCACCGACCCGGACGCGCCCACTGGGGTGCCCGTCGCCACGGAGGCCGGCGACGTCTCGATCCACTACTCGGACATCGCGCACGTCTCGATGCCGCCGACCTCTCCGACAGGGCCCCATCGCATCAGCGCGCTCGTCGACTTCGGCCCCGCCGACCTCTCGCGTCACCGCGGCGAGGGTCGCTACAACGACGCGCTGTTCGACCAGGCCGACGGCGGGCGCGTCGCCCATCTCCGCGATCAGGTCGCCGGCTGACGAACTTCGCCGACGAACCTCGCTGTGGTGGATCGCCGGTGAACCGCTACGCGTCCGCGTCGGCGAGGCGGGCCGCCGCGGCGGCTGGTCTCTCGGCCGGTCCGGGGTGGAGGAGCCAGATCAGGCAGGCTCCGTAGGCGATGGCTGCCACGGTCATGAGGGCGAGCGAACCGGTGGCACCGATCTGGGGCGCCCACGGGGCGTCGTCGAGGAAGCTGAACGTGTCCTCGGGCCGGGCGGTGGCGAAGCGCGACAGCGTGGTGGCCATGCCGACGAACACCGATGCGGCCATGAAGATCGCCGCGGGAGCGAGCAGCCAGGGGAGCCGCCGGTGCAACAGCAAGCGTGACGTGTCGCCCAGCGAGAGGATCGCACCGGCGACGATCGGGATGGTGACGGCGAAGCCGAGCGAGTAGCGCCCGTACCAGATGAACCCGAGCTCGTTGACCCGAGGGATCTCGGCGACGGTCGGCAGGACGGCCATGGTCGCGATGAGCCCGACGAGGCAGATCCTCTGGCGCCAGGTGCCCACCACGAGCGCGGCGAGCACCAGGATCAGGATCATCAGGAGCCAGCCCCGGGGCACCCAGATCGGCGGTCGGGTGTCGCCCCATCCGAAGCGGCCGACCATCTCGTAGACCCGATCGGGGAGCATGCTCAGCGAGTGCTTGATGTTGGCCGTTCGGTCGGTCCCCGGGAAGGGGATGCCGATGACGATGCCCAGCGGTTTGGCGTAGAGGTACCACGCGACGGCGGCGGCCATGGCCATGGTCAGGGCACCGGCAGCGACCTGGGCGGCTCGCCAGCGGATCAGCTCGCGGATCCGGTCCAACCGGCCGAAGGTGACGGCCATGACGAGCGCGACGAACACCACGATGCCGAACGACACCGGCCGCACGAGTGCGAGGGTCATGCCCGACAGCGCGGCGGCCACCACCACGAAGCGGTCCCTGGCTCCGGCACGGCTGCGGTCGGCCAGCAACGAGAAGCAGCTGACCGCGAAGCAGATCGAGGCGGTGATCTCCATGGCATTGGGGTTCGGGGCGGACTGGAGGAACAGGACCATCGGGGTCGCGGCGAGGACCGTGGCGAACAGCAGCGGACGCGCGTGCCGACTCGAACGGCCGACGGCCAGCGCGGTCGCGAGTAGCGCCGAGCACAGCGCCACGACGCACAGCCGCATCACGTACACGCCCTTGCTCGTGGGCAGCACCAGGCTCGGCCACCCCATGATCAGGTACGGCGTCGGCGGGTAGGCCGCGACGTAGGTGGACGGGGTGGCGATCGGGGTCTCGTCGTTGGTGACCTGAGGCGCACAGCTCGCGTCCTGGTACGGGATCTTCGAGATGCACAGGGCCCGGTCGAGCAGACCGCCGTAGCCGGCGGGGGTCTCCAGCTCGATGGCCGACATCGTCAGCACCTTCGGATCGCGCGAGATGTGATCGACCCTGCTGTCCCAGGTGAGCTCGCCCCGGACGGTGGCCGCGGCCTTTGCGACGTGGGCCGGCTCGTCGGGCATGCCCGACAGCGGGATCATCAGCGTCCAGGCGAGTCCGACCAGAGCGAACGCGAGGAACGACAGCACCCAGGTGAGCCGACGTGACGGCGGCGCGACGCCGTTCGGCGGTTCGTCGACGGGCATGGTTCAGGAGCTGCGGAGCATGCGGGCCCGGTTGCGTGCCCAACCCACCGACTTGCGGGTGAGGTACGGGACGCCACCGTGCTTGTACGCGTGCTTGACGTGGACGAGCCGTCCCCGCAGCGCCGACTTGAACAGGTCGAGGAACCCGGGCGGGACCGGGATGTCGACGACCGACTGGCGGAGCAGCACGTCGGGGGACCGTTCTGCCCTGCGGCAGAACTCGACGAGCGGCTGGAGCACGTTCGTCCAGCGGAACTCCGGGACGATGGCTTCGACGTTGGCTCGGCAGCGGGCGGCGAGCTCGTCGTCGGTGAGCAGCCGGTGCAGGGCGTCCTCGAGGGCGTCGACGTCTTCTGCGGGAACCGACAAGCCGAGCTCGCGTTCCTGGATGAGCGTGCCGAGGGTGTCGCCGTCGGTGCTCACCGTGGGGAGCGAGGCCCAGAAGTAGTCGAGCACCCGGGTGCGGAACGAGAACTTGGTCTCGACGTGGTCGAGGTGGGTGGTGACCCCGATGTCAGCGTCGAGCAGGTAGTTCTGGCGGTCCTCGTAGGCGACCCAGCCGTCGTTGAAGAAGACGTGGCTGTCGAGGATCCCGAGATCCTTCGCCAGCTCACGAGATTCCCAGGCGATGCGCATGGCGGGCACGTCGGGGTTGGGGTGCTTGGTGCCGAGGAAGTACAGGCGGACGTTCGGCACCCTCGTCCGCAGCTTGTCGACCGCCTTGATGAGCGTGATCGGATCGAACCAGTTGTAGATGCCGCCGCCCCAGATGATGACCTTGTCGTCGTCCGCGATGCCGGGCACGACGCCCTTGATGCCCTTGCCGGTGCGCACCGGGGGCTCGTCGACCACGCCGAACGGGACGACGGCGAGCAGGTTGGAGAGGCTCTCGTCGCGGTCGTACATGAGCGGGTTGACCCGCTGCATGGCCGAGAGCTGGCCGAGCCAGAGGTCGCGCTGCTTGTCGCTGGCGCACATGAAGAAGTCGCCGCGCGCCAGCTGCTGGTTGAGCACCCGCACGCTCTGGCCGACCTCGATGGCCCGCGTGGTCATGGGGTCGTGACGGCCCAGCTCGAGCTGCTCGAGGTGGAACGGGTCGTAGACGTCGACGACGATCACCTTGTCGGAGCTCGCCAGGAACGGGTGCTCGTGGAGCAGGAACCCCTGGAAGATGATGACGTCGGCCCACTGCTCGAGCTCGACCCACCGGCCCGCGTCGACGAGGCCGTGGGTCTCGAAGTCGGGGTGCCACACCTCGCAGGCGAACTTGCTGACGAGCTTGACGTCGTGCTCGCGGCTCAGCACCTTGGCCATGTTCCACACCCGGATGGCGGGACCGGCCATCTTGGCGCTGAGGATGTCGGCGGTGTGGATGACGATCTTGCGGCGCTCGGAGAACACCTCGTCGATCCCGAACGACTCGACCACCGCGTCGTAGCCCTCGACGTAGTTGGGCACGTCGATGTTGGGGTGCAGCGGCAGCTTGAAGAGCCGGGTGATCTCCTTGTCGCCCCGCACCCGGGTGTCCTGGATCTGGCGTCGGGTCTCGGTGAGCGAGGGGAGGTCCTCGACGAACGAGTCGATGGCGGCAGCCACGGCGACGACCTGCTTGGAGGTGTCGCCCTGCTCCTGGTCGTCGAGCACGGGACCGGTGGCGAGGTCCAGCTGGCGACGGTCGAACCCACCGAGCGTGGCGCCGCGCCGGATGGTGAGCATCAGGGTGGGCGCGAGGACCTTGGCGAGGTTCTCGTCGTCGTAGTTCTTGTAGATCATGTAGAGCGAGTTGCGGCTCAGCAGGTACTGCTCGTACCAGGAGCCGATGGACCGCATCGTGACGTGGTGCTTGTGGTACGCCAGCGACGTGGGGAGGTAGCGCACGCGGTAGCCGAGCAGCCACAGGCGCCAGCCGAGGTCGACGTCCTCGAAGAACATGAAGAAGCGCTCGTCGAAGCCACCCATCTCTCGGTAGAGCGCGGTGGGCATGACCATCGCCGCGCCGCTGGCGAAGAGCACGTCGGCCGGCTCGTCGAAGGCGGGCGAGTCGGGGAGCCCGGCGTAGCGCTTGTAGCCCTGGCCGTCGAAGCTCATGCCGACCGAGGCGAAGTCGATCTCGTGGCCGTCCCAGTCGAGCACCTTGCACGCGATGCAGCCGATGGTGGGATCGCCCTCGAGCTCGTCGACCGCGGCGGTGAGCCATAGCGGGTCGGGGCGGGCATCGGGGTTGAGGAAAGCGACGTAGGCGCCGGTCGCACTGGCGACGCCGAGGTTGCAGCCGCCGGCGAAGCCGAGGTTGGCCGCCGAGTCGACGACGGTGGCGTCGGGAGCCCCAGCGGTCAGCGCCTCGACGCTGCCGTCGCCCGAGTCGTTGTCGACGATGACGATCTCGAGCTGATCGGCAGGCCAGTCGAGCTCGCGGAGCGCCGCGACCGCCTCGAGCGTGTGATCGGCGGACCGATAATTGACGATGACGACCGAGACGGAACGGGGGGACACGCGGGGCGACGTTAGCAGCCGGCTCCTGAGATCCCCGTAGCGGAGAAGGCGGGATCCCCGGCCGTGGGAGGTGGCGGTACCCGGTCAGGGGAGGACCGCGGGTACTGTCCTTCGACGTGCAGCAGCAGGATGGATCGGCCGACACCGAGGGCGAGGCGGACGCCGCGAGCGACCCGGGGATCGACCTGGGGATCGGCCCGGGGATCGGCCTGGGGACCCAGGTCCGGGCGGCGGTGCCCGAGACCGCGGGCGCGCCCCTGCCGACCGGGGTCCCCACGGGCTCGCGGCCCCGGGCCGGTCCTCGCTGGCGAACCGTCCTCGGCTCCGCGACGTTCGTCATCGCCGCCACGATCCTCCAGCTGCTCCGCCAGGACGGCGTCGCTCTGTGGCGAACCGTATGGGCAGAAGACGGACGGATCTTCTACGGCCAGGCGCTCGAGCATCCGCTCCGCGAGCTGATCCTCGAGCCCTACGCCGGCTATGGACTGGTCCTGCCCCGGATCCTCGGGTCGATCGGCTCCGAGCTCTCACCCAGCCAGTACGCCAGGTGCGTCGCGGTGTCGTCGACGGTCATCGTGGCCCTGCTCGCGCTGTTCGTGTACTTCGCGAGCGAGCGGCTGCTGCGCGCCCCGCTGCGCCGAGCCGTGCTCGCCGGTTCTATCGTCCTCCTCCCGACGTTGCCGTTCGAGGTGCTGGGTGCGTTGTGCAACCTCCAGTGGACGTTGCCCATCGCCTGCCTGTTCGCGGTGGCGTTCCCGGTGCAGCGGGGTTGGGCCGTCGCCGTGCGCCTGCCCATCGTCGTGCTCGCACCCCTCAGCAGCCCCCTCTGCCTCGTCTTCGCCCCGATCGCCGTGTACCAGCTCGTTGCGTTCGCGAGGGGTCGCCGCACGGGTACCGCACCCGCGGCGTGGACCGTGGTTCTCGTGCCGCTCGTGTACCTGGTGGCCTGCCTCGGGCAGTTCCTCGTCTACCGGAGTGCACCGCAGTTCGAGCAGCGCTCGCTCGGGGCGTCAGAGTCCGTCGAGGTGCTGGCCCGGCTCTACCCGACTCGGGTCTCGACCGACCTCGTCTTCGGGGTCGAGGTGACGAAGCACCTCTGGTCGTCGTTCGGCTACGGCGTCGCGGCGGTGGCCTCGCTCGTCCTGGTCGTCCTGCTCGGAGGCAAGTTCGCCCGTTCGGCGGCGAGGACCCGCTGGTGGATGGCGGTCCTGGTGGTCGCCGCCCTCGGGATCTTCGGCTTCTCGATGCTGTCGCGCCCGGAGGTGGCCGCCAGCACGGTCATCTCGGGAACGGGGGACTACACGTTCTTGGGTTCACGCTACGCGGTGGTGCCCGCCTTGCTCGTGATCCTGGCGCTGCTGCTGCCCCCCGAGCTCGGCGCACGGCTGCTCACCGACTCGGAGGTGACGGCTGCACGGAACCAGATCGCTTCGGGAGGATCCGTCGGATCGACCCCGGCCGGCGGTGTCGGGAGCCGGCTCACCGGTGGGCTGCCCTGGCACGCCGTCGTCGTCGTCACCGGGCTCTGGCTCGTCGTCGCGGTCATCCCGTCCTATCGGATCCAGAACTACCGGTCGCTGGGTCCGTCCTGGCCCGAGCAGATCCAGCTCCTGCGCCAGGCCTGCGAGGACGATCCGACCATCACCCCGGTGCTGACGACGTCGCCGACCGCAGCGTGGCAGGTCGAGCTGACCTGCTCCGAGATCGCGAGCTGATGGACGGCGACACGAGCACGATCGTCGCCAGCTGAGCACCGCGGCAGCGGGGGCCCGAGCACGGCGGCAGCGATGGGCCGAGCACGGCGGCAGCGATGGGCCGAGCACCGCGGCAGCGATGGGTAGGCTCCCACGCCGTGACCGACTCGGATCCAGGCCGCCCGCTCGATGTCGTGGTCGTCGGTGGCTGTGGCCACGTCGGGCTTCCGCTCGCGCTCGCACTGGTGGGACGGGGGCTGACCGTCACGTCCTTCGACGTGGCACAGCCCGTGGTCGACCTGGTCACGGCTGGCACGATGCCGTTCGCCGAACCGCAGGGCCCCGAGATGTTGGCCCAAGGCCTGGCCAGCGGACGGTTCCGGGCGAGCACCGACCCGGGCGTGGCATCCGAGGCCGAGGTGATCGTCGTCGTCATCGGAACGCCGGTGGACGAGCACCAGAACCCGGACCCCGACGCGGTGCGCCGGGCCATCGCCGAGATCGCCGAGCACCTGCGCGACGGGCAGCTCCTGGTGCTCCGCAGCACCGTCTACCCGGGGGTGACCCGCCTGGTCGAACGGTTCATCGGCGACCTCGGCCGCGACATCGACGTCGCCTTCTGCCCCGAGCGCATCGCCGAGGGCAAGGCCTTCACCGAGCTCCACGACCTCCCCCAGATCGTGTCGGGCTGCTCGCCGCGCGCGGTGCAGCGCGCCACCGAGCTGTTCGCGACGCTGACCGATCGCATCGTCGAGCTGACGACCGAGGAGGCCGAGCTCGCCAAGCTGTTCACGAACTCGTGGCGCTACCTGAAGTTCGCTGCGGCCAACCAGCTCTACATGGTCGCCAACAACTACGACCTCGACTACGAGCGGATCCGTGAGGCGATCCGTCTCGACTACCCCCGGGCAGCCGATCTCCCCGGCGCCGGCTTCGCCGCGGGACCTTGCCTCTACAAGGACACGGCGCAGCTCGCCGCGTTCAGCGACAACAACTTCCCGCTCGGCAACGCGGCGATGCTGGTCAACGAGGGACTTCCCCTCTACCTCGTGGCCCGGCTCCAGGAGCGCTTCGACCTCTCGGCGATGACGGTCGGCATCCTCGGCATGGCCTTCAAGGGCGACAGCGACGACATCCGTGCGAGCCTCTCCTACAAGCTGCGGCGGATCCTTCGCTTCAAGGCGCACGAGGTGCTGTGCACCGACCCGCACGTCCGCGTCGACCCGCTCCTCGAGCCGCTTCGCACGGTCGTCGAACGCGCCGACGTCCTCGTGATCGGCGCACCGCACTCGGTCTACGCCACCCTCGCGACCGATCCCGAGCTGGTCGCCCTCGTCGGCGACACGCCGATCGTCGACGTGTGGAACCTGCTCGGCCGGGGGGTGAGGGTGTGACGCCTCGGGTCTCGGTCGTCATCCCGGCCTACGAGGAAGGCGACGACATCGTCCCCATCCTCGACCGGATCTTCGAGTCGGTGACGTTGCCGTGCGAGGTGCGAGTGGTCTACGACTCGCCCGACGACACCACGGCGCCGGTGCTCGCCGCCTACGGCGCCTGCGAACCTCGCCTGGTGCCGACGCTCAACACCTACGGGCGGGGCCCGGGCAACGCCATCCGCTTCGGCCTCGACGCGGCATCGGCACCGGTCGCCGTGGTCACCATGGCCGACGGCTGCGACGATCCGATGCAGATCGACACCCTCACCCGGCTCGTCGAACGGGGTGTGGTCATCGCGGCGGCCTCGCGCTACATGCGGGGCGGCCAGCAGGTCGGCGGACCTTGGCTCAAGGGGACGATGTCCGCCCTCGCCGGGCGGAGCCTGTACTGGGCCGGTCGCGTGGGCACCCACGACGCCACGAACTCGTTCAAGGCGTACTCGACCGACTTCGTCCGCCGGGTCGGCATCGAGAGCGACAAGGGGTTCGAGATCGGCATCGAGCTGGTGGCCAAGGCCCGTCGGTCCCGCCAGCCCGTGGCCGAGGTCCCGACCATCTGGCTCGACCGCACCTTCGGCGTGTCGAACTTCCAGATGCGTGCCTGGCTCTCGCGCTACCTGCGCTGGTACCTCTACGCGTTCGGTCCGGAGATCCCGCTGCCGGAGTCGACGACGTGACCGTCCGGCCGTTCGAGGTCCCGACCATCCGAGCCGCTGGGCACGAGCGAGATCATCCCCACCCCAAAGGAAACCCCGCACCATGAGCAACGTCCTCGTCACCGGCTCGGCCGGCTTCATCGGTGGCTACGTCGTCGAGGAGCTCCTCTCCCGGGGGCACACCGTCGTCGGCGTCGACAACTTCTCGAAGTACGGACGCGTCACCAAGAGCTACGACTCCAACCCCGGCTACACGCTCGTCGAGGGCGACGCCCGCGACGTCGGTCTCATGACCGAGCTGGCCGGTGACGCCGACCACCTCATCGCGGGCGCGGCGATGATCGGCGGCATCTCGTACTTCCACGCCTACGCCTACGACCTGTTGGCGACCAACGAGCGGATCATGGCGGCCACGTGCGACGCGGCCATCGCCGCCCACCGCCAGGGCCGGCTGCAGAAGGTCACCTACCTGTCGTCGTCGATGGTCTTCGAGTCGGCCGAGAGCTGGCCGTCCTTCGAGGGCCAGGAGCGCGAGATCGCGCCCCCGCTGTCCTCGTACGGCTTCCAGAAGCTCGCGGTCGAGTACTACGCCCGGGCCGCGTGGGACCAGTACCAGGTTCCCTACACGATCGTGCGGCCGTTCAACTGCGTCGGGGTGGGCGAGGGCCGGGCCATCGGCGAGGTCGAGGTGCTGTCGGGAAACGTGCAGCTCGCCATGAGCCACGTCGTGCCCGATCTCGTGCAGAAGGTCCTGAAGGGCCAGGACCCGCTGCACATCCTCGGGGAAGGCAACCAGGTGCGGCACTACACCTACGGCGGCGACCTGGCCAAGGGGATCGTCGTGGCGATGGCCCATCCCGACGCACGCAACGAGGACTTCAACATCTCGACCGCCGAGTCCACGACCGTCCGCGAGCTGGCCGAGCTGATCTGGCGCAAGATCAAGGGAGACGCGCCGCTCACGATCGTGACCGACGAGGCCTACGAGTACGACGTGCAACGGCGTGTTCCCGCGGTCGACAAGGCGCGTCAGATCCTCGGCTACGAGGCGACCACCACGCTCGACGAGATGCTCGACGAGGTCATCCCCTGGATCGAGGCCGCCATCGCCGAGGGTCGCATCTGATGGCTGGCGTGGCGTGACGGGCCACCTCGACTACCGGCGGCTCTACGAGTTCCGGTTCCGTGGCGTCGATCAGGCGGCGAAGCAGGCGGTCTGGAACGAGATCGCGGCCCACATCCACGTGGCGATGGGGTCGCCCGAACGGGTGCTCGATCCCGCCGCCGGTCGGGGAGAGTTCCTCAACGCGGTTCCCGCCGAGGAGCGCTGGGCGGTGGACGCCGTCGACCAACGCCGGTTCCTCGACGATGCGGTCACCTCGCTCGTATCGGACGTCTTCGAGGCCGACCTTCCCCGTGCCCACTTCGACGGGGTGTTCGTCTCCAACCTGCTCGAGCACTTCGTGAGCCAGGAGGACGTGGCGCGGTTCCTGGCACAGATGCGCGCCGTCCTGGCGCCCGGTGGCCGCATCGCGATCCTGGGTCCCAACTTCAAGTACTGCGCCAGGGAGTACTTCGACTGCGCCGACCACACCTTGGCTCTCACCCACGTGGCCGTCGAGGAGCACCTCTACGCCGCCGGGTTCGAGATCGAGGAGGTGGTGCCCCGCTTCCTGCCGTTCTCGTTCCGTGGGCTCCTCCCGCCGTCACCGGTGCTCACCGGCATCTACCTGCGGAACCCGTGGGCGTGGCGGATCCTCGGCAAGCAGTTCCTGGCGATCGCCCGCAAGCCCACCGGAGGCTGACGACCGGTCCCGCTCCGGTCGGGACCCTCCGGTGGCGGACGTGGCCCTTCGGGTGACCCGCTTGTAGGCTCGCCCGTCCGACACGCCCTGCCGCCTCGCACCCTGCGACGAAGGACCACCGATCTCGATGAACTGCGTCCGCTCCACCACCACGGTTCGGTCGGCCTGTCCGGTGCTCGGCCTCGCCGCCGGCACCCGTGAGCGGTGGACCGCGTGACCCCCGATGCGTGCCGGCTCACGGTGCTCATGCCCTGCCTGGACGAAGCCGAGACCCTCGCGGTCTGCATCGACAAGGCGATGGCGTCGATCGAGAGGCTGGGCATCACCGGCGAGGTGCTCATCGCCGACAACGGCAGTACCGACGGCTCCCAGGCGATCGCTCGCGAGCGGGGTGCGCGCGTCGTCGACGTCGAGGCCCGTGGCTACGGGGCCGCCCTGATCGGGGGCATCGAGGCCGCCCGCGGTCGATGGGTGATCATGGCCGATGCCGACGACAGCTACGACCTCGAACGGCTCGATCCGTTCGTGGATGCACTCGAGGCCGGGGCGGACTTCGTCATCGGCAACCGCTTCAAGGGCGGGATCGAGAAGGGGGCCATGCCGCCGCTCCACAAGATCGGGAACCCGGTCCTGACCTTCGTGGGTCGGGTGCTGTTCAAGGTGCCCTCGAAGGACTTCCACTGCGGCATGCGGGCGTTCGACCGCGACAAGGTGCTCGCTCTCGGGCTGTCGAGCACCGGCATGGAGTTCGCCAGCGAGATGCTGGTCAAGGCGAGCCTGAACCAGCTCGACATCGTCGAGGTTCCCACGCGGCTGTTCCGCGACGGTCGTACCCGTTCGCCCCACCTGCGCACCTGGCGCGACGGCTGGCGGCACCTGCGCTTCCTCCTGCTGCTCAGCCCGCGCTGGCTGTTCATCTATCCCGGCCTCGTCATGGCGCTCGTCGGTGCGGTGTTCGGTGCGGTCCTGATGACGGGGTCGATCACCGTCGCGGGGGTGACGTTCGCCAGCATCTCGTTGCTCGGCTGTGCGCTGCTGGTCATCGCGGGGTCGCAGCTGGTGCTGCTCGGTCTGGCCGCTCGGGTGCTCGCCGACGCGGCCGGGTTGCTGCCCGCCACACCTGGCTCGACCCGGATGGTGGCCGTGGTCGACCTCGACCGCCTCGTCGTCATCGGCAGCGCGCTGTTCGCCACCGGGCTCGCCGTGTGGTTGGCCGCGGCTGCGTGGTGGGCGTTCCACGGGTTCGACGACCTCGATCTGGTGGAGCAGCTTCGCCTGCTGGTGCCCGGTGCCGCCCTCCTCGTCGTCGGCCTCGAGACCGCGGCCACCGGCTTCTTGGTGGGCATCGCCCGTCAGGTCACCGTCGAACGCTGACCGTCAGGTCACAGGCGGGGGCCAGCTTCAGGCACCGGTGACCCTGCGTCGGGCGCCGGTGAGGTCGGACGTCGGGATCGGCCGCCGGGGATCGACGGTGCGATGGGCGCGTCGGCGCCCGGACCTGCTCCCGCGATCGGACCCCCGGTGGCCGCCAGGTAGAGCCACACCCCCCAGGCGCTGGCCAGGACCACGGTGGCGACGAGCAACGGCCACGACCCGGCCCGTGGCTCCCAGCGACCCTGGCCGAGGTAGTCGAACACACCGGCGTGGACGCCGGTGCCGTAGCGGCGCATGCTGGCGACGTGGCCGGCCATGAAGCCGTAGCTGATGACGATCGCCGTCGCGGCGGAGGCCACGGCGACGAGTCGGCGGCTCCGCAGGCGGTCGGCCACCACGACGCCGGCCAGGATGGGGATGCCCATGGCGAACGGCCACATGTAGCGGCCCTGCCAGATCAGACCGTAGAGCTGGAAGTTCTGCAGATCGGCCAACGGGGGAACCACCAGCACGCCGAGGCCCAGGCACACCATGGCGAGTCGCTGGCGCCAGGTGCCGAGCACCAGTCCGGCGACGGTGAGCACCGCGAGGCAGGCGGTCCAGGTCACCATGGAGCTGGTGATCGTCTCGGTGTCGACCCAGCCGAACTGGCCGATCATCTGGCGGTAGCGACCGGGCAGCGCCTCGAGCGACAGTCGTATCGTGCTCTGGGTCGTGAGCTCCGGGTGGGGGATGCCCTTGAACGCGCCGAAGGACTTGGCCCAGAGGATCCACGCGCCGACCGCGACGCCGACCGCGACGATCGTCGCGGCGGCGGCACGGCACCGTCGATCGGCGAGGATGGCACGCGCCCGCTGCCGGCCGACGAAGAAGACGAGCAGTCCCCCGACGATGATGATCGCGATGCCGGCCCCGAGGGGGCGGATGGCGATGAGCGCGGCGATCGAGATGGTGAACCCCACGATGAGCCAGGTCGGCGCCCGCCGGGCGAGGTCGACCGGCTCGGCCTCGCTCGACGGGTCCGGCCCGGTCGCTCGGAGCACGGCGAGGCCGGTGAGCCAGGCCGCGAACCCCGCCGCGATCTCGGCACCGCTGGGGTTGACGCTGCCGATGAAGAACAGCGCCCCGGGGGTGGCGGCGAGGCCGGCCGCCGCGAGCAGCAGGCCCCCACCGGTGAACCGTGCGGCGACGAGGCCGAGCGCGAGGAACGTGGCCCCGATCAGCACGGACACGATGCGCATGGCGTAGAGGCCGGTGCTGCCCGGGAGGAACAGCGACGGGAGCCCGGTGAGGACGTAGTAGGTGGGCTGGTAGCTCCCGACGTAGGTGGTCGCCGTCGTGGGCGTGTCGTCCGACGAGAGCTCGGGGGCGCACTCGGCGGTGACGTCCGGCTGGAACGCGTAGCACGCGGCCTGCGGCAGGAGGTCGACGTAGGACTTGGGGATCTCGACCTCGTAGTCGGCAGAGTTCGCCAGCCCCGGTCCGGGACTGGGGGTCACGACCATCTCGCCGCCGAGGTAGCCGCGCACCGCGCCGGCCGCCCGCACCGCCTGGACGTCCTCGTCGGGGCTGGCGATGCGGGGGGTCGTGAGAGCCCAGGTGGCACCGAGACCGAAGAGGAGCGCGAACGAGACGAGGAAGAACGACCGATGGGACAGGGACCGCACTACCGCCGACGCTCCGTGGTCCGGTTCCCCTCGACGGGGCCGCTCGATCCCGTCGAGGACGAGTTGAACCGGTCGAGCAGCTGTCGTGCGGCCGAGCTGGGGGAGGCGGCACCGGTGGCGACGGCGTGCTCACGGGCAGGAAGCTCGATCTGGACCGCCGGGTCGGCGGCGAAGCGGTCGACGAGCGCGTCGCGCACCTCGCTCCACATCCAGGCCACCGACTGGTGGGACCGGGACCGGGTGAGCTCTCCCGAGTCGGTCACCGCCGCCCGGAAGCGCTGCACGGCCTCCCACACCTCCGCGATCCCGGTGCCCTCGAGAGCCGAGCACTGCAGCACCTCGGTGGACCACGCATCCCAACGGGGACGCAACAGGTGCACGGCGTTCCTGTAGTCGGCTGATGACCGTCCTGCCGCCGGCCCGAGGTCGCCGTCGGACTTGTTGACGACGACGAGGTCGGCGAGCTCCATGATCCCGCGCTTGATGCCCTGGAGGTCGTCGCCGCCCCCCGGCGCGGTGAGCAGGAGGAAGAGGTCGACCATGTCGGCGACCGCCACCTCGCTCTGGCCGACGCCGATCGTCTCGACGACGACGACGTCGAAGCCGGCGGCCTCGCACAGCAGCATCGCTTCCCGGGTGCGACGGGCGACGCCGCCGAGGTGGTCGCCGCCGGGGGAGGGGCGGATGAAGGCGGCATCCTGGCGGGAGAGCTCCACCATGCGCGTCTTGTCGCCCAGGATCGATCCGCCGGTGCGACGGCTCGACGGGTCGACGGCGAGCACGGCGACGCGGAGTCCGAGTCCGACGAGGTGCATGCCGAAGGCCTCGATGAACGTCGACTTGCCGGCGCCGGGTGGCCCGCTGATGCCGATGCGGGCCGCCTTGCCGGTGTCGGGGAGCAGGGCGTCGACCACGGCCTCCGCCTGGAGCCGGTGATCGGCGCGCGTGGACTCGACGAGGGTGATGGCCTTGGCCAGCCCGCGCCGTTCTCCGGCGCGCACCTGTGCGACCATGTCGGCCACGAGCTCGCTCTGGGCATCGTCGAGGTCGGTCTCTGGCACGGCGTCAGTCTCTCTCGGCGTTCTGGCTGGGAAGACGCGTCGCATATGGCACATGTGTCCAGCCAGAACGGCTGTTGGTTGGTCAGGAGCTGGTGCGGCGGGCCGAGACCAGGTCGAGGACCTTGCGGGCCGCCGTCGGGATGTTCGTGCCCGGGCCGAAGATGGCGTCGACGCCGGCCTTCTCGAGCATCGGGTAGTCCTGAGGCGGGATGACACCACCGGCGACGACCACGACATCGCTCGCCCCGGCCTTCTCCAGCTCCTCGATGAGCTGCGGGATCAGGGTCTTGTGGCCCGCGGCCTGGCTCGACACGCCGATGACGTGCACGTCGTGCTCGACGGCGTCGCGCGCCGCCTCGGCGGGGGTCTGGAACAGCGGGCCGACGTCGACGTCGAAGCCGAGGTCGGCGAACGCGGTGGCGATGACCTTGGCACCGCGGTCGTGGCCGTCCTGGCCCATCTTCACCACGAGCATGCGGGGGCGACGTCCCTCGGCCTCTGCGAACGCCTCGATCTCCGCGACGAGCGCCGCGAAGTCGTCGTCGCCTTCGTAGGCCTTGCCGTACACGCCGCCCAGCGTACGGATCTCGGCGCGGTGCCGGCCGAACGCCTTCTCCATGGCATCGGAGATCTCGCCCAGGGTGGCCCGGGTGCGGGCTGCCTCGACGGCCAGGCCCAGCAGGTTCCCGTCGCCGGACGTCGCGCCGGCTTCCAGCGCCTCGAGGGCCTTGGCGACGGCGTCGGCGTCGCGCTCGGCGCGGATCTGGTCCAGCCGGGCGATCTGGGACTCGCGCACGGCGGTGTTGTCGATGTCGAGGACGTCGACCATCTCGGGGTTGTCGGGGATGTACTTGTTGACGCCGACCACGACGTCCTCGCCCCGGTCGACCCGGGCCTGGCGCTTGGCCGCGCTCTCCTCGATGCGCAGCTTGGGCATGCCCGAGGCGACGGCCTTGGTCATGCCGCCCAGCTCCTCGACCTCTTCGATGATGGCCCACGCCTTCTGGACCAGCTCGTCGGTGAGTGCCTCGATGAAGTAGCTGCCGCCGAGCGGGTCGACCACGTTCGTGATGGCGGTCTCCTCGGCGACGATCAACTGGGTGTTGCGGGCGATGCGGGCGCTGAAGTCGGTGGGTAGGCCGAGCGCCTCGTCGAAGGCGTTGGTGTGCAGGCTCTGGGTGCCGCCGAGCACCGCGGCCATGGCCTCGACCGTGGTGCGGATGACGTTGTTGTACGGGTCCTGCTCGGTGAGCGACACGCCCGAGGTCTGGCAGTGGGTGCGCAGCATCA
>CAZGEF010000043.1:0-24009 GCA_964525005.1 uncultured Rhabdothermincola sp. | reverse complement strand
TGACGGGCAACGACTCGCAGCAGCAGAAGGAGATCGCCAAGGCGATCAAGAACGCCCGCGAGATGGCACTCTTGCCCTACGCCAACCGCGTCACCACCCAGCGCGGTGGCCGAGGCGACCGAGGCGATCGTGGCGACCGAGGTCCGCGTGGCCCGCGCCGTGACGAGGAGAGCGCAGCACCGGCCGAGACCGAGGCCGTCGAGGTCACGGTCGATGTCGATGCCGCCACGGAGGTCGTGGCTGAGGGAGGCGAGGCATGAAGGTCCTGCTCCGCTCCGACGTCGACGGCGTCGGCAAGAAGGGCGACGTCCTCGACGTCGCCGACGGGTTCGCCCGCAACTACCTCGTCCCCAAGGGGTGGGCCATCAAGGCCACCAAGGGCATCGATGCGCAGGGCGAAGCCATGCGACGCTCGCGCGACCTGCGTGACGCCGCGGATCGCGGTGCCGCCGAGGAGATCGCGAAGAAGCTCGTTCCAGCGATCATCTCCCTGTCCGGCCGGGCCGCCGACGACGAGAAGCTGTTCGGCTCCATCTCGATCAGCGAGTTGCTCGTCGCGGTGAAGGAGCAGACCACGGTCGAGCTCGAGCGCAAGGCCGTCCACCTCGACGAGCCGCTCAAGACCCTGGGCACCCATTCGGTGCCGGTCAAGTTGCACGCCGACGTGCAGTTCGCCATCACGGTCGAGATCAGCGCCGCCTGATCCCGCACATGACCGAACACGACGAGGGGCACCGCGCCGGCGGTGCCCCTCGTCGCGTGCACACCCCGCCCCGGGGGATATCCACACGTCATCCACAGGCAGGTGATCGCGGCCGGTGGTTCGTGTCAGTGCACGTCGGCACGATAGGGCCATGTCGATCCGCTGTTTGGCTTCCGTACTGGGCTCGCGCCGCATCGGTAGCCACGGGCGTCCCCGGTGACGAGGAGTCTGCCTCGGTCGGGGTTGCCCACAGGCTGCAGCAGTTCTCCCCATGATGTCCCCAGGTCGTCGCCCGAAATACACAGGGTTACGCGTCTAGCGATGCACAGGGACGATCCGTCAGGGTGGAGCCTTCATGGCCGGCCCTGACGACGACCTCCCTGCCGAGTTCCGCACGGGCACGCCCCCGGGTGACCCGGAGCCCTCCGAGCCCTCGCGGGTCGACCCAGGCGCGCTCAGGGGGGATCGCTCCGCGGCGATCCGATCCGAGTCGCCCCGTCACGAGCCGAGTCGGTTCGATGCCGGCCGGTCGGATCCCCCCCGGTCGGCCCGGGTGCCGCCGAACGACCTCCAAGCCGAGGAGTCGCTCCTCGGCGCCATGCTCCTGTCCAAGGACGCCATCTCGGCCGCCACCGAGATCCTCACCAGCACGGACTTCTACAAGCCCGCCCACGGGCACATCTTCGACGCCATCACGAACCTGTCGTCGGCGGGTGAGCCGGCCGATCCCGTCACCGTCGCCGACGAGCTGCGCCGCGCCGGCCTGCTCGATGCCATCGGTGGACCTCAGACGCTGGTCCACCTGCAGATCAACACCCCCGCGACGTCCAACGCCCAGCGCTACGCCAAGATCATCGAGGAGCACGCGCTGCTCCGAAAGCTCATCGGGGTCGCGGGCGAGATCGCCGAGATGGGCTACAGCCTTCCCGAGGACGTCACCAAGGCGATCGACCAGGCCGAGGCACTGGTGTTCGACGTCGCCGAGCGTCGGGTCACCGACACGATGGCCCACGTCCACGACCTCCTCACCGCCAACCTCGACCGCCTCGAGATGCTCTACGAGCGGGGCGATGCCATCACCGGCGCGCCCACCGGGTTCCTCGATCTCGACGAGTTGCTGTCCGGCCTCCAGGACAACGCGCTCTACGTGCTCGGCGCCCGTCCGTCGGCGGGCAAGACCGCGCTCGCGCTGGGACTGGCCACCAACGTCGCCATCGAGGGTGGTCGGCCGGTGCTCGTCTTCTCGCTGGAGATGGGCCAGCTCGAGCTCACCCAGCGCATGCTGTGCTCCGAGGCACGGGTCGATTCGCGGCGCGTGCGCGACGGGTCGCTCAGCGAGGGCGACTGGCAGAAGATCGCGCACGCCACCGGTCGTCTGGCCGAGGCACCCATCTGGATCGACGACAACCCCAACCTCACCATCATGGAACTGCGGGCCAAGGCCCGACGACTCAAGGCCCGCGTGGGCGACCTCGGTCTCGTGGTCGTCGACTACATCCAGCTCATGACGGGCCGGTCCTCCGCCGAGAACCGCCAGGTCGAGGTGTCCGAGATCAGCCGTGGCCTCAAGATCCTCGCCCGTGAGCTCGAGTGCCCGGTGCTCGGACTCTCCCAGCTGTCTCGTCAGCTCGAGCTGCGGGCCGACAAGCGACCGATACTCGCTGACCTCCGCGAGTCGGGATGCCTCACGGCCGACACCCGCATCACCCGTGCTGACACCGGTGAGCAGGTCACCATGGGCGCACTGCTCGAATCCGGCGCGCGCGACATCGCGGTGTGGACCCTCGACGACCGCTACCGGGTGGTCCCCGGCCGCATGACCCACGTCTTCCCCAGCGGCGTCAAGACGGTCTACGAGCTGGAGCTGGCGTCGGGCCGGTCGGTCAAGGCGAGCGCCAACCACCCGTTCCTCGCCCTCGAGGGCTGGTACGCGCTCGAAGATCTCGACGTGGGCGACTACGTCGCGGTCCCCACCGCGGGGCGGTGGCCGGGCGCGGTCGGCCACGACGACGATGCCGTCGGCGATGCGCTGGTGCCGCGCGACATCTGGACCTACCTGCGGCGAATCCTCCCCGAACACGGCCTAGCGCTGGCCGACCTGCACGAGCCGTTCGGAGGTCACGACAAGTTCGTCGAGCAGATCTACGGCGAGCCGCTCAGCCGCGCCCAGCTCCAGATGATCGCCGCGGTGGTCCCCGATCGGGCTCTGCGTGACCTGGCGCAGGCCGACGTGCGGTGGGACGTCATCACGAGCATCACCGAGCTCGGCGACCAGCCGGTGTTCGATGCCACCGTGGCGGGGACCCACAACTTCGTGGCCGAGGGCATCGTGGTGCACAACTCCATAGAGCAGGACGCCGACGTCGTCATGTTCATCTACCGCGACGAGGTCTACAACGCCGACTCGCCGGACCGGGGCACCGCGGAGATCCTCATCAGCAAGCACCGCAACGGCCCCACGGGCATGGTCCGGCTCGCGTTCCTCGACCACTACACGAAGTTCGCCAACATGGCCCGGGGTGGCGGTGGAGGCGACATCTAGCGAGTCGTCATCGGCCTGGCGCGAGGCCAGCTCGATCCGACGTCGCCCACCGCCCCTGGCCGTGCTCCTGCCCGGTGTCCGACGCGCACTACCGTAACGCCGGTGGCCGACTCCCCCGATGTGACCAGGTCGTCCTCGTCGCCGTGGAGCGTGACCAACCTGGTTGCGCTCGTGATCGTGGTGGTCGTCCTGGGCGGCTTGGCCTGGACGTTCGGCGACGAGGGTGCGGGCGGGTCCGATCGTTCGATCGAGGACGACTTCTTCGCCGCGTACGAACAGAGCCGTTCGGGCACCTACGTGGTCGACGCGGAGTTCTCGCGGACGATGGCTGACGGCCGCGAGCTGCGCTCGGCGTCGCGCCACGCGCTCCGACCGCCCGACGAGTTGCGCTGGGAGCTCGGGAGCGCCTCGGGTCGGCTCGGCGACCGCCAGCTCAATTGCACACCCACCGGCGACGAGGGCTCGATGCAGTGTGCGCCCTCGGCCGAGGTGGAGCCGTGGAGCGACGAGGTCGCAACCGAGCTCGCCAACCTACGCTCGTACTTCGAGGGGAACCGGCCGGTGTACCGGGTCGAGCGAGCGGGGCCGGGGTGCTTCGTGCTCGTACAGGTGTTGCTCGAGCTGCCTGACGCGCCCTTCGGCCGTGAGACGACGATGTGCTTCGATCCCGACACGGGAGCGCGCATCGAGCTCGAGTTGCGTCGAGAAGGCGGTTCGGTCGATCGGGTCCACGCGATCGAGGTCCGGTCCGAGGTGGGCGATGCCGACTTCTCGCTCGCGGAATCGGACGGGTTCCAGCCGAGGTCCGACGGATCCTGAGGGTCGCCCGACCGGGGCCGGGAGGGTCTCAGGAGACGAGGCTGGCCAGGGCCCACAGCGCGGCGATCAGACCGACGACGACCATCACGATGCTGCGACCGAACGGCGGTTTCGGGAGGAGCGCGCCCGTGTCGTCGTGGCGAGGTCGCACGAGGGCCAAGCCGGTGCCGACGGCCAAGGCTGCGCCGAAGGCAAGGACCAACCACGGGAGGAGATCGTCGCCGAGGAACATCTCGCCAGCTTCGTCGCTCGGCGCGGTGGTCACCAAGTCATCGGCTCGGCGCGCGCTCGACGCTCGGTCCCCGAGGTTCGGGGCCCGCCAGCCCGAGCCGGCGTCATTCCAAGCCGTGTGCTCGCGCTTGGAGTAGTCTCACAGCCACGCATCGTGAGATCTCGCTGGTAGGTGGTAGGACGTGAACAACCAGGGGGTTGGCACCGCCAGGTTCTAGCGATGGTGAACTTGGGCACAGTCTCCCGGGAGTTTGGGTGCTACCGTCCAATTCATGTAACCATGAGGTTGCACCACGATGTTGCGACAGGGAAGTTGCGACGAAGACTTGGGTGCCGGGGGACGGGGAAGCGATGAAGGTCGACCAGACGACAGGCACCTCGACATGGGTACATGCCCCTCGTCAGGCGCGGAGCCAGGAGACATTCGAGCGGTTCCTCTCTGCCACCGCGGAGCTGCTGGCCGAGCGGAGCTTCGACGACATCACGGTGACCGACATCGTCAAGCGGGCCGACCGGACGGTGGGCTCGTTCTACGCCCGCTTCGATGACAAGTACGCCGCGCTGCACGAGTTGGTCGAGCAGTCCTACGAGCACATCCGATCGGTGGTGCGAGCGTTCTGCGACCCGTTGCGATGGGAGAACCAGCCGATCTCCACCTATGTGTCGGAGTCGGTGCGCATCAACGTCATCGCCTACCGCAAGACCGGCCCGCTGTTCCGCGCCGCCCTTCGAGCTTCGACGAGCGACGAGCGCTTCCGTGAGAGCCGGCTCGAGCTCGTCCGCTTCTGCGCCGATCAGCAGAAGGCGTTGTTGCTCACCCGGCGCAGCGAGCTCGAGGTCGACGACCCGGGGCGGGCATCCGATCTCATGTTCGAGGTCGTCGTCGCCCTGCTCGACGCCGAGCTGCTCTTCGGACGACTCACCACGACGTCGGCGAAGACCGATCACCAATTGTGCGCCGAGATCACCGGCATCGCACTTCACGTCCTCGGGCTCAGCGCAGCGAGCACCGACCGAGTTTGAGCGCGGGCGCCGGCGCGCGCCGAACGGATCGGCCGAGGGTGGACCACCGTCGTAGCCACACCTCCCGCCGGTGAGCTAGGTTGCCCGGGCCGTGGGGGTGTGACGGAGAACCCACACGAGCGACCGGCGGATGTGTAACATTGCGGTTGTGTTGCGAACATTGCTGTCTCATTTCGAAGTCGTCTCGATCGATCCGGTTCCCTTCGCCTGATGACCGACACCCGTCGATCCCCGCTGGCGGCTCGCCCGGTCGCGGCCGCCGTCGCGGCTCTCGCCCTCGTCGGGCTCGTCGTCCTGCCGGGTGCCGTCGGCGCCGACGCCCTGACCAGCGACGCTCGTACCAAGCGCGACCAAGTCCGATCCGAGAAGGCGGCCGTCGCCGCTGAGGTCGACGCGCTGCAAGGCGACGAGGCCCAGGTCGCTGCGGCGCTCGCCGCGTTGAACGAGAACGTACGAGGACAGCAGGCCGCCTATGCCGACGCCAAGCGCCGGGCCGACGATGCGCAGCGCCAAGCCGACGACGCTGCTGCCGCGGTGGAGGCCAAGCAGGCCGAGATCGTGGCGTTGAAAGAGGCCATCGCCGAGTTCGCCGTCAACGCCTACATCAAGCCACCGACCGAGAGCTTCCTCGATGGGTTCCGGGAGGACTCCGCGGGCGCGGCTGCTCGCAAGAAGGAGCTCCTGAGCTACCGAACCGGACATGACGCCGACCTTCTCGACCAGCTCCGATCGGCCCAATCGGCCCTCGACGCCGCGCAGCGAGAAGCCGACGACGCTCGTGACGCGGCGGACGAGCAACTCGGAGCCGTCTCGGCCCAGCTGACCCAGCTCCAAGTCGCGCAGGCCCAGCAGCAGCAGTACGCCAACCAGGTCGAGAGCCGACTCGACGCCAAGCTGGCTGAGGCCGCCAACCTCTCGACGGCCGATGCCGCGCTCTCGGCCGAGATCTCGAAGCAGGAGGCCGCGCTCGCCGCCCAGCTCCGTGCCGCCCCGGGGCCGCAGGGTGGCGGTAGCGGTAGCGGCGGTGGTGGTGGTAGCGGCGGGACGATCACCCAGGTCCCGGGTCCGCCCGGCCTCACGACCGTCGGTGGCATCACGGTCAACAGCAGCATCGCCAGCAACCTGCAGAACCTGCTCTCCGCCGCGTCGGCCGCGGGCATCTCGCTCGGCGGGTCGGGCTACCGCGACAGCGCCGGCCAGATCGCGCTGCGCCGCCAGAACTGCGGTTCGAGCGACTACGCCATCTACCAGATGCCCGCGTCGCAGTGCTCGCCTGAGACGGCCCGCCCGGGCCTGTCGAAGCACGAGCAGGGTCTTGCGGTGGACTTCACGACGGGCGGGGGGGCACTGCGCTACGGCTCACCGGCCCACCAGTGGATGGTGGCCAACGCCGGCAGCTACGGCTGGGTCCCGCTCGCGGGAGAGCCGTGGCACTGGTCCGTCGGCGGCGGCTGATCCGCTCCGGTCGGCCCGTGCTGCGACGCGGTACCGGGCCGAATGCGATGACCCGCTAGCGGTAGCGCCCGGGCCTGTCGCCGAAGTTGCGCGGCGCACCCCAATTGGCGCCCATCTCCGGGCGGCCCCGACGGGACGTCCATCGCCAGGTCACCGAGATGCGAGGTCCGCATCGGGCCACCTTGGGGACGCCATGGACCCAGTCGCGACCGCAGGTGCCACCCATCACGAGGAGGTCGCCCGACGCCGGAGCGATGTCGGTCGCGGTGCCACCACCGTGTGGGGAGATCAGGAAGGGACGTTGCGCACCGAGGGTGACGATGGCGATGATCGTGTCGTCGAGGTGGCGCAGCTCGCGGTCGCGATGCGGTGCGACGCTGTCGTGACCGTCGCGGTAGTAGTTGAGCGCCGGGCCGCGCAGGGGTTTGCGATAGCGACGCTGCAGCGCGTGGTCCACCTCGATGAGGATCGGATGGGGGAGCGCCTCTCCACGACCGAAGCCGCGAGACAGCCTGGGGTCGTCCACGTGGCGCTCGTACATCCACCGCTTCCCCTGGAGCCAGTCGACCGTGTCGATGAAGGCAGAGGCGAGATCGTCGGCACCGAGCAGCCAGCCCCGGCTCACGTCGACCCACGCACCGTCGTCGAGTCGCACGCGTTCGAAGGTCGGATCCTCGGCGATCGCGGGTTCGCCCGATGCGAAGAGGTTGCGTTGCAGCTCGACCACGCTGGCCACCGTAGCGAACGGATGTTCGTCCGGCCACCGATTGCGCACTCGTCGGGGCGTCAGGTGGACCGGTACCCTCGCCGCTCGTGACCACCGACGAGCCTGCGCAGAAGAGATGGCTGACACCCACCGGCAAGACGCTGACCTACCTCACGCGGGGTCTGATCGCGACCTACAAGGCCACCGGAGGCCTCGTCGGAGCACGCATGCGCGGCCTACCCGGCATCCTGGTGACGACCACGGGTCGCAAGTCGGGCCAGGCCCGCACCGTCCACCTCCCGTACATCCCCTACGGCGACGACATGGTCGTGGTCGCCTCGTTCGCGGGAGGGCCGCGGAACCCGGCCTGGTACCACAACCTCAAGGCGGACCCGTCGGTGCAGGTGCAGTACAAGCGGGACCGCTTCACGGCCGAGGCCACCCAGATCGAGGGTGACGAGGCCGCGATGGTGTGGGAGATCGTCGCGGTGAAAGGACCTTGGTACGTCGAGTACCAGAACAAGACCGAGCGAGACATCCCTCTCGTCAAGCTCTCCCGTCGCGCCTCCTGAGAGGCCCGGAGGTTGCGGGGCCCGGCCGGTTGCTCAGAGGTCGTTGACCGGGGCGACGACCTCTTCGAAGAAGCGGCGGCAGCCGTCGATCTTCTGGTCGATGGTGGCGTCGAAGCCCGAGTAGAAGAGCCAGGGCATCGTCAGCACATCGGTCACGCCGGCGTCCTCGGCCCGCTTGTAGTCGTCGACGGTGGCGGCGTCGGTCAACGGCGCGTGGATGGAGAACGGTTCGTCCGAGCGGTCGTACTCGGCGCGGAACGCATCGAGGCTGGCCTTCGCCTCGACGGCCCCGTCGAGGGTCAGGTAGTCGGCTACCCAGCCGTCGTGACGGGCGGCCCGGCGCATGGCGACATCGGAGATGCCGCCCACGAGGATCGGCACGGGTGCCGTCGGTGCCGGGGTCATCTCGAGGCGGGGGATGTCGTAGAGCTCGCCGTGGAACTCGACCCAGCCCGGCTGCCACACCGCCTCGAGAAGCTCGAGCATCTCGTCGGTCCGCTTGCCGCGGCGGGCAAAGGACTGCTCGAGGAGCTCGAACTCCTCCTCGCACCAACCGGTGCCGATGCCCAGCGAGACCCGATTGCCCGACAGCACGGCGGCCGTGCCGACGGCCTTGGCGACCACCAGCGGGTTGCGCATGGGGAGCACGTACACCGACGTGAAGAACCGAATCCGCTCGGTCACAGAAGACATCGCGCCGATCGTCACCCACGGATCGAGCCACGGCGTGAACGGCTCCCATCGGCGTTCGCCGTCCTTGGTGTACGGATACGGCGTGCGGAGCTGTTCGAGGTTCACCACGTGGTCGGACAGGGCGAAGCTGTCGTAGCCGATCTCGTCGGCGGCCCGAGCGAGGCGGATGGCGTCCGGAGCCTCCATGAACGCAGAGCTGAGGGAGAAGCGCATGGGCCAATCCTTGCAGCCGCCGAGGTGCCCCGATCCCCTGGTGGTCCGGTGGGTCGTCGGAGGCCGTGGCGAATCGCGCCACGAGCCCACGCGTGTCAGCCGGGCGGTGAGGGCGTCGTCAGCAGCAGCACGATCGACAGCAGCAGCATCAGTCCGCCGACGCTGACGAGGCCGTATCGGGCGACCCGCACCCGGAACTGGCTGCTGATGCCGATGAGGAACAGCACGCTCGCCAGGTACACCGTGATGCGGACGTACTCGTCGGCGTTCCTTCCCGCGTCGGCACCGGCGTCGTAGAGGTCCATCGCCTCGTCCTCGAACTGGTGCGCCCGTTCGACGCTGGGCTGGACGTACTCCTCCATCTGCAGAGGACTGCCCGGGGCCTCGGGGTTGTTCGCGGGGTCCAGCGCCCACCAGACGTCGAAGGCGGTCTGCAGCTCGGGGCTGAAGCGCCGGCCCGCGAGCTCAGTGGCCTGCTCGTCCTCGACGAGCCAGGAGTCGAACCACGAGTCGAAGACGATGGCGTCGAGGTTCCTCCCCTCGAGGGCGTCGAGGTCGGCCCGGTTGGCTTCGGTACGGGCCGCGGTCGCCTTGGCCAGCAGGAGCGACTGCTCGGTACCCCACTTCGCCGACGCGAAGCCGGAGTAGGCGGCCACGATGGCGACGAAGGCGAGCAGCAGAGCCTCGACGATGGAGATCCGACGGTCGGCCGACGACACGTCACCGTGGGCCGAACGGTGCTTGTGCTCGGCGATCTCCTTGCCGACCTCGGCAGCCGACAGCCCGGCTTCGCCCATGATCTCGTCGCTCCCTGGTTCGCGGCGGCTCGGCGGTGCCGGCGCCTCGTGGACGATCGGGGGAGGATATTGGCCGTACCACCCGTACGCGAATTCCCCGGGGTGCCGAGCGCGCGTCGATCAGGTCATCGGGGTGCGTTGAGCTCGGTGTCGAGCCAGTCGAAGAGCCGCTGGTTGCGCACCGCGGGGGACCGAGGCTCGCAGTGGATGTCGGCGCCCTCCGCTTGGGTGAACGCGACGAGCTCGCTTCCCGCGATCGCCTCGTGGACCTGCTGGGCCTGGCCCGGCCAGAACTGCTCGTTGTCCGGCGAGAGCACGAGCGTCGGGCAGGTGATGAGGTCGGTGATGCCCTTCAGCGTGTGCGTGCGGGCCAGGTTGTAGGCCTCGTAGGGCGAGGTGGTGCCGTAGGGGCGCATGCGGAAGGCGAGCGTGGCGGCCGCGGCCGGGTCGTCCTTGAGGCCGACGGCGATGAAGTCGTCGAAGTTCTTCGCCGCGTCCGGGCCGGTGTCGTCGAGCATCGGGAGCATGAAGTCGGGGAGGTGGCTCGTCCATGAGGTGCTCACGTCGTACACGCCGGGATCGAGCGCGATGGCACGCAATCGCTTCTCGTAGGCCGCGGCTCGCGCCACCCAGCACCCGCCCTGGCTCCAGCCGATGGCCGAGACGGCGTCGGCGTCGACCCGAGGGTGCTGCACGACCTCGTCGATGACCGGGCCGAGGACGTGCTCCCAGTCGGGGCGGAACGGGATGTCCTGCTCGAAGAGCAGCGACTGCTGGCCGGGACCGTCGAAGACCACCGCGTGGTAGCCGCGGTCGAGTGCGGCCTGACCGCCCGAGCACCAGTTGTCGGCGACGGACCCGTCGCTGCCGTTGACGAGGATGACCACGGGGCGGGGCTTGGTGCCCGCGGCCAGGAAGAGGTAGCCGGGCATGGTGGTGCCCTCGTAGGCGATGGCGAGCTGCCGGACGTGGGTCTGGGTGTGGATCCACTTGTCCCAGGCGTCGCGGTGCTGCCTCCAGGTCGGCAGCAGGCGGCTCGTGTCCGGGGTGGCGTCGAGGGACTCGAGCGCGCGGGCGAAGTAGGTGGACGCCCGCAGGTAGCCCGCGGCGGCGCTGATGCGGTGGGTTCCCTTCGCGCACTCGTCCGCCGCGGCCAGCACCCGCGTCGCGGTCGCCGTCCACTCGGTGAACCAGCTCTCGGCATCCCCGTCGGTGATCCGTGCGACGGTGGAGAGGACCTCGCCGACGTCGGATCCGCCGGTTGCGGCCTGACCGAGTGAGATCAGCGTGCCGAACTCGAAGTCGTCTGTGGTGAAGAACGTCATGATCTTTGGATCTCCGTCGTGGTCGGCGGGCCGGGTTCGTCGGGCCGGGTCGTCGTGTCGGTCACCTGGCCGCAGGGCTGGTCGTCGGGTCGGGTGCTCAGGGCGACCGTCGGGGGTCGCCGGATCGGCGCGCGCCGCCGGCCTTCTTGCTGGCCGTCGTCGTGTGGCCGGATCCGCCGGTCCGCTTCGACGCGGCGGGACGGGTGCGCGGGAGGGGCTCATCGTCGTCCTCGACGCGGGGTGACGAGGCCTCGTCCCGCCGGTTGACCAGCATGACGATCCGCTGCATGGCGAACACGAAACCCAAGACGGCGAGCAGGGCGAACACCACGCGGCCGAGCACGCCGGTCGGTCCGAGGACCAGGGCGATGCAGAAAACCGTGAGCACGACGTACAGCAGCGCACCACCGATCAGCTGGTTGCGCGACGTGTCGAGCCCGGGGGTGGTGAACCGCGCGTACGACGATCGCCGCCGCGGGGTCAGGTCCCCTGCCGGCGGATCGATCCCGAGGAATTGCCTGGTGCGGGTCCGGAAGTCGTCGGCCATCGATCAGACGGTAGCGACGGTCGGCGTCTCTGTCAGAGCGGTGGCGGACGGGCGGGCGCCCGAGGCACGTCGGGTGTGGCTGGGTGTCAGGCTCCGGTGGGTGTGAGCACGAACAGCGGGATGACGCGATCGGTGCTCGCCTGGTAGGCGTCGTAGTTCGGCCACGCCTCGAGTGCGAGGTTCCAGTAGGTCGCCTTCTCGTCACCCTCGGCCTGGTGGACCGCGTAGTCCTTGACGACCGGGCCGTCCTGGACGCGGGCGAACGGGTTGGCGCGGAGGTTGTGCACCCACTGCGGGTTGTTCGGCGCGCCGCCCATCGACCCGATGGCCACGTAGTTCGTGCCGTCCGTGACGCGGATGAGCGGTGTCTTGCGGACGGCACCGCTCTTCGCGCCGACGCTCCACAGGATCATGCAGGGGGCGCCTTCGAGCTCGCCGCCCTCCACGCCACCGGTGCGCTCGTAGGCCTCGACCTGCTCGGCGATCGGCTCCCAGGGGCTGGGTTCGTAGGGTCCGTCGAGGCTCATGTGGGATCTCCTGGAGGTCGCCTGGAGGGGCGGGGGCGTCGGGTGTCGGGTGTCGGGTGTCGTCGGACTCTACGCCGGTGAGCCAGGTCGAGGTGCCAATCGGGCCGGACCGGGGGCACGGGTGCAGCGGACGATCCGAGGGAGCGGCGAGCACCGGCGGGAGCAGGGTAGGTCGGTGCGTTCGGGGTCGGTGCTGAGCGCTGGTACGTTCCGCGGGTGACCGACATCGGACCGGACCGGGACTTCGACGAGACCGCCGGGGAGTACATCCCGGCCCGACTCGGCACGACGCTCGACGTGTCGGGTCCCGAGTTGGTGGTCAGCCAGTGGGCGAACCCGGCGACGACGGTCCACGGCGCCATGCGTGCCGCGGCCATCGTGTTCCTCGTCGACGCCGCGGCGGGCATCGCGCTCGACCGCGACCCGGAGATGTGGACGTTCACGTCGAACCTCTCGGTTCGCATGCCGGCGATCCCGGCACCGACGCAGCTGTTGGCGACGTCGCACACGCTGCGGGACGGCGCGAGGTCGTCGACGGTATCGATCCCGATCACGTTGCGGTCCGGCGAGCAGGTCGGACTGGGTCTGGCCTCGTTCGCCCGAGTGCCGCGTCGACCGACCGACCCGCCCAAGTTCGCTCTCGACCTCGACGAGCTCGCCGAATCGTGGGCCAACGTGGCTCCGCTGACCGCCCCGCTCGCCGACGCGGCGGGGATCGTGGTCGTCGACGCGGGGTCGGGCATCGTCGAGGTCCCACTCGATCCCAAGCTGCTCAACCCGGCTGGTGCGCTCCAGGGCGCGATGGTCGGG
This sequence comes from uncultured Rhabdothermincola sp., assembly GCA_964525005.1. GTDB lineage: Bacteria > Actinomycetota > Acidimicrobiia > Acidimicrobiales > Acidimicrobilacustridaceae > CAZALT01. The sequence goes on along the minus strand of CAZGEF010000043.1, from coordinate 11,046 downwards.
TTGATCGCCGAGGTCGCGGCCGAGGAGATGGCGACGGCGGCCGTGGGGTCGCCCCAGGTCGTCACCGACCTCGACATCCGCTACCTGACCCAGGTGCGCCTAGGCCCGATCCGCACGCGGTCGACGTTCATCGGCCCGCCGACCGACACGTCCATCGCCGTCGAGCTCGTCGACACATCGCTCGACAAGGTGGTCACCGTCGTCACCCTGCGCACCCACGACGCCCCCGGACCCTGAGGCACCCCAGCGAGACCGGATGGTGGTGAAGCCCTTCAGCCCGGCGAGTCGAAGAGGTCCTTGCGGGGTTCGTCGCGGAAGATGGGCTCGCGCTTCTGGTCGAACGAGCGGATGGCCTCGCTCAGGTTGTCGGTGAAGCCGGCCATGAGCTGGGTGCGGTCCTCGTACTCGATCGCGGCGTGGAGGGATCCGATCTCCTGCTCGACCCACAGCGACTGCTTGGTCGCCTCGAGGCCATAGTGCGAGTAGCCGGACATCGTCTTCGCCGTGGCGAGCGCCTCGTCGAGCAGCTGGTCGTCGGGAACGACGCGCGAGACGAGGCCCATGCGGTGAGCCTCGGCCGCGTCGACCCGTCGCCCGGTGAGGAAGAGGTCGTTGCTGTTGGCCGCGCCGATGAGGCGGGGGAGGATCCAGCCGGCTCCCATCTCCGCGGAGGAGAGACCGTTGTTGATCCCGGTCGCGTTGAACACGGCGCTCTCGCCGGCGAAGCGGAGGTCGCAACCCAGGGCGAGGCACATGCCCCCGCCGTACGCCGCGCCGTTGACGGCCCCGATGACCGGCTGGGGGATGGCACGGAGCCGGCGGGTGAGCTGCGAGTAGTAGCCCATCGATCGGGTGGCGATCCGGTGCACCGAGAGGTCGTCGATGTTGGGGATGATCCCGAAGTCCTTGAGGTCGAGGCCGGAGCAGAAGGCGCGGCCGTTTCCGGTGAGTATGACGATCCGGCACGTGTTGTCCGCGCTGACGGCGGCGAGCACCTGATCGAGCTCGATCGCGAGGTCGATGGACAGGGCGTTGAGCCGGTCGGGGCGGTCGAGGGCGACGATCGTGGTCGTCTCGTTCGGCTTGGTGACGTCGACGAGTGCCATGGGGTCCTTCGGTGCGTGCTCGGTCGCGCCCGTGCGGCGGACTCGCGTGACCCTATTCGCAGGCAGATCGATGCGCCGCGTGCATGGGGTGGATCTCGCCACCTCGTGGTCCCGTCGGCCAGCGGGACTGCCGGGGGGAGCGTGCTCCTCAGGCCAGGCTGATCAGGCCGGTGTGGTCGTCGGTCGGCAGGTCGCCATCGGTCATGGCCGAGAACTCGAGAGCGAGGAGCCTGGCCTCTCCGCCGATCGAGGTCAGGAACGCGGTGTCGGCCGCGTCACGCCCGGTGGCGACGCGCACCAGCGACGGGCGCGGCGCGAGTCGGGTCGGGTCGAGGATGCACCAACGACCTTCGACGTGGGCCTCGACGACGGCGTGCAGGTCCATCGGCGACAGTCCCGGCGCATAGACGGACACCAGCCGTGACGGCACGTCGAGGGCTCGCAGGACGGTGATGGCGAGGTGCGCGAAGTCGCGACAGACGCCGCGTCCCCGGAAGAGCGAGTCGACGGCTGAGTCGAGTGGACCGCTGGAGCCCTCCTCATAGGTGAGCCGGCTTCCTACCCAGTCGCCGACCGCGCTCAGGAGCGCCGCGCTCGGGCCGAGGTGCCCGAGCTCGTAGGCGGCGAACCCGCTGAGGTGATCGGAGGGGCAGTAGCGGCTCTGGCGGAGGTAGGTGATCTGCTCGGTGTCGAGCTCGACGGTCGTCGGCGCCCTGGCGTCGTGGGCAGGTTCGAGTGATGCGAGAAGGTCGATCGTCAGGGTTCCGGCCGGGCTGCGCACGAGGTGGACGACGCCGCCCCGTTCGCCGGCGTCCTCGCGCACCTCGAGAGGGCGACCCTCGACCGAGGCGGTGAGCGTCCGGGTCGCGACGTCTCCCGAGGTCGCCGACGGCGCGATCTGCAGGACGATGTCCACGTCGTCGATGACGTCGATCGTGAGGTGGCACTCGACGTGGGCGAGCGCGTGTCGGCTGTCGCGCTCGGTCGTTCCCATCAGCGCAGGCTACGGGCCGGTGACCGGCACCCGTTCCCGACGCAGATGAAGACGCCGTGAACTCGCCGGGCTCACCGATCGGCGGGTCCGGAGGTAGACGCTCGTCAGCCCGACGCGCGAGGTGCGGCGCGGGTACGTTGCGCCGATGACGGCGGCGACGGCGGCGACGGTGGCACAGGGATCCTTCCGCCGGCGATGGTGGGTCCCGGCGATGGCGGCGATGATGTGCGGCCTGGCGGTCGGATGCTCGGGCGATGACGCGGCCGACCCGGTGGATGCACCGGCCGCGACGACCACGACCTCGTGGGAGCCGAGATCGCGCGTCACGGTGGACTCCTTCGACCCCGAGCGCTGGATGGAGGACCTCGCCCCGCAGATCGGCGACCGGCCGCTCTCCGAGCTGCACATCCCCGGTACCCATGACGCAGGCACCTTCTCGCTGTCGCGCACCGATCCGGTGCTCTCGGTCGCACAGAACGATGCACCCACCGACCAGTTCGAGGGCATCCCGCTGCTTCGAGTAGCCGACTACGTGTACACGCAGAACCTCTCGTTCGCCGAGCAGCTCGATCTCGGTATCCGGTACCTCGACGTCCGGCTCACCTGCGAGCCCGATGGGATGTACATCGTCCACGTGTTCCGGGGTGAGCCCATGGTGGACGCCCTCGATCAGATCGCGACCTGGGTCGACGAGCATCCGGCCGAGGTCGTGTTGCTCGACGTGCAGAAGAACTACGGCTGCGATGAGCAGACCTACGAGCAGGATGGCCGGCAGGTCTCGGGCAACGATGCCTTCACCGAGGCTGTCCGGAACGCGTTCGGTGCCCGGCTCGCGTCCCGCCCCGCAGGTGCCGACGTCGTCACCACGCTCGACGGCCTCGTGGCGGCCGGCACGAACGTCGTGGCCTTCTTCATCGAGCCCTCCTACGCGGAGCAGGTCCCCGAGTACTGGCTGCGCACCAGCAACGCGCTGCCGCCGGGTGCAGGGCTCATGAACGTCTGGCAGCCGATCGCCACCATGCCCGAGATGTTCTCCCACCTCGTGTCGGAGGGGCCGAGCTTCGCCGGTCGTGGTCCGTCGCAGATGACGCTGGCAGCGCTCACGACTTCACCCATGTTCCCCAAGGAGACCGGCATCAGCGCCTGCTACCGGGCGTCACTCGAGGGTGGGTGCGTGTCGTCGCTCCGGCAGTTCGTGACCGAGCGGGTGCTGCCGGCGATGCCGGTGATGGTCGCGACCGCCGCCGATGCCGGGTACAACGTCCTCTCGACGGACTACTTCGAGCTGGGCCAGTGGCCCGGTGGCGCGTCCTTCGCTCAGCTGGTCGTCGAGCAGAACTGACGGATCCTGATCCGTCCCCATGGGTCGGGGCCTTCGAACAGGTGTCGCCGCCTTCGGACGGTTCGGGGCATCGTCGTCGGCCTGCTCCGTGCGAACCCGTGGGATGATGCGCCGGATGATGACTCGGATGATGAGGCGAGCAGCTCTTCGGGTTGGGGAGCGCGACTGCTGATGGTTCCCGTGCTGGTGTTCTTCGCCGTCGCGACCCTCGTCGGGTGTCTGCTTCGAGGGATCGTCGAGCTGCGCCTTCGAGCGGTCGCTCGCCGCGATGATGCGTCTGATGGGGAGCTCTGCGAGCTCGAGCAGGCGAATCGGATCAGTTCGGTCGCGGTGGTCGTGTCTCTGATCGGTCTGGCACTCGTCGGACTGGCGTACCTGGTCCTCTGAGTCGAGTAGCTGGTCCATCGGTGAGACTGGGACGGTGAGTTGGGACCTGGGTCGCTAGCGGGAGCTTCCGGGCTATCGGGTTGGCTCACGCTAGGGTCACGCCGCCCGGCGGCCAGGTACTCAGCTTTGCGGCTGACGTCGGCTGACCTCGACGAGGCCCTCACCCAAGCAGGGGCGCTGGCCTTCACGGGCGTTGCGATGCGACCGCGGCGAAGGAGCTTCGTGCCCTGATCCAGTCAGCAGCGTCTGGATCGCTCCATGCGATCAGAACCTCGTCGAACGCTGGTTCTCCGCGCTCACCACCAAGAAGCTCCAACGCTCCGCCCACGACTCCGTCGACGCACTCACCGCCGACATTCGCAACTTCAATCTAGCCTCTCGGCCATTGCGCAAGGCTGCACGTTGGAGGACTTGGTCGATGCTGAGGTGTTCGCTCACGCGGTAAATCTCGAACTTGAGACCTGGGGCATCACCCCGTCCCGCCTTACCTCAGCTGATATCCCAGCCACTGGTCGATCCACGGCACTGAAGGCGTGGTGCGAGGCCAACGGCGGTGATCCTGACCGCCTGAACAAGAACCGGATCGCCCAGCGGGTTGTTGACCTTCGATCATCTGGCGACGACGGCCGCGAACTGAAGGCCGTGGTCGCCGCCGACGTTTCGGAGGGCCTTCGGACGCTACACAAGGGTGTCGTCAAGGCGTTGGGTATCAAGAAGAAGAAGTAGTTGTCCTCTCGACCCGGGGCGCGGCTCGGGCAGCGAGCACACGCCGACAGTGGCCTCCTCGTCCGGTTCAGTCCCGAAGCTCGTCGACGAAGTCGCCGATGACGATCCGCACGTCTTCCTCGTCGACGAGATCCTGCGCGGCCCCGCTCATCTGTCGTGCAGCGCTGGGCACATTGGCGAGGACCTCGTGCTCGGCCACGTCGGCGACGATGCGAGCAATGCCAGGCGGGCCAGCGCGGAGCTCCCGGCTTAGTGCGCCGTCCCTATCGTCGAGCTGCACAAGCCGGTAGAGGTCGAGGAGGTCCGAGGCGTGCTTGGTCGCCCGTCGCACCCTCGTCGGGAAGCCGACGGCGTGGCACTTCGTGGCAACCAGGCTCGCGGTCGACGCAACCGTCGCATCGAGCGGCTCGGACTCGCGGGTCATCATCCGTGCCGGGCGGCCGGACTCGAACGCCCACCGGTGCGCGGCGATGAAGAGCCGGTTCTGGTCGTCGAGCCCGTCGAGGTCGGCGTTCGAGATCGGCCTGGTCGGGATGATGTCGACCTTGACCTCGCCGATGAGCACGTGCTTCCTTGACGTTGCGTGCGCTTCGGCGAGCACCTCGACGACTTCGGGGTCGACGTCGTCGGTGACGAGGTCGATGTCGACCGTGGCGCGGTGTGCGACGTTGCCCGCGCTCACCCGCATGGTCACGGCGAGCCCCCCGACGAGCACGACGGATGGAAGGTCAGGTGTGGTCAGGACAGCCCGCGCAGCCTCGAGGAGCGGCCGGGCACCCTCAGGGAGGACGATCAGCGGGTCACCAGACACGGTGGATGTACGGCTGCTTGGGGGTCCATTGGTCGAGGATCTCACGGCCGCGCGACGCGTCTTGTGCCAGCTCGAGGGCGAGGAAGAGCGGGTGGACCGTCGGGAGGAACGTCGGCTTCGGCTTGCCAGGAGATCGGAGGCGAGTCCGGCAAACGAGCAGCGTGGGCGCAACGGCGAAAACGGCTGCGCTCTCGTCCCAGCTTGCTGGTCCCAACGCGCGCCCGGCCCGCCGAGCATCGGCGTCGTGTGCAACCCAGATCCACGGCCGCGAACGCCCCAGATGGAACATTGGCGCGCCCCAGCTGAGAGTGGCCGCGTCACCCCCCAGGCCCCAGCCGACCGAGTCGAGGTCGGCGGCTTCGGCCCGCATATGGTCGGCCTGCTCCTTGGAGGGTGCCGTCGCGACCGGGACGATGCGTGTCGGTCCCCAAGCCTCGGCCAGCGCATTGAACAGGTCGGGGATCTCGGGGTCGCCGGTCGGCCCGATCAGGCCAACGTTGCGAAGGAGCTTCGCGGCATCGCCGACGGCGCCGTGCGACATCTCGGCGGCGACAGCCACCTCGCGGATCGACGGTCGACGGGTCGGATCGAGGAGAACAGCCGCGGCATAGCTGATGCCGGCGCGTCCTCTGATCGGACCATCGGATCGAGGTGAGGAGAGGCGCCATCCGCCGGGCCGTGACGGGTTCCGGTCGACGGCGTCGAGGTCGAACTGGATCACTCCCGAAGCCCTCGGATGGTTGAGCGCCATCTCGCCTCGTCTGTCGAGCCAGCTCCATCCAAAGCTCCGGGCCGCCGAATTCTGTTCGGCCAGGAAGTCCTTCGCCTCAGCCGATAGTTGGTTGGCCACGACGACCTTCGAGCCCTTTGTTTCGGTCGCCGTGAGTTCTCGTGCATCGCTCAGGGAGACCGCGTCGCGGGCGATCACGGTGGCCGGCCAGCCCTGCTGTCCGACGGTGACCGCGACCTGGTCGTCGCCCGACCGCTCGATCGATACGCCACGGGCCGTGGCCGCGATCGTCACCAACTCCTCGATCGCAGCATCCACCTGACTTTCCGGGGCGGTACGGAGTCGCGGCACGTCCGTCAGGGTACCGCGTCCGGTGTCCGGTGGCTACCGGACACCGGACAGGTTCTGACGGTCGAGCAACACCGTCTGCTCAGGTCGGATCGACGGATTGAACCCCGCCACGGCTTACGTGCTCACTCCAGGCTGACCCGTCCCAGTAGCGGAGCTCGTAGCGACCGTGGGGATCGGGTGCCCACGCGGGTGGGTGTGCCGGAGGTGGAGGCGGCGACGTTGAAAGAGTCGTCGCCACTGGTTGCACCTCGGGCGCAGGGAGACCGAGCAGTTCGGCCTTCTTCGCGGAGAACTCGGCCTCGGTGAGCGCTCCCTGATCGCGGAGCGCCGCGAGCTTGCCGATTTGATCAGCTACGTCGGGTTCCGACGGTCGCACCGTGCCGGCGAGCTTCGTAAGCTGGCTGATCATTCCAGGAGGGGGAGGCGGCTCGGACGCTTCTACCGCTGGCGTCGTGGTCGCTATGCGTCGGTCCGCCAGGAGGATCGCAAGGTGTTGGAAGAGTTGGTCCGGTAGCTGAATGAGCGACTGCTTGCCATCGACCCAGGCGACACGAACGATGTGCTTGCCGCTCTGAACCGAATCGACCGTCGACTCGACTGCGGCAGACGCCGCCTTTCCAGCTGTTCCCGGCAAAGCCGCCCGCGCAACGGCTTGGCCGACCTTGCTCATTGCGCCGGCCGCTCCTCCACGCTTCTCGGGGATGATCTCCTCCCATGCCGCAACGGTCTCGGCGCTGAGGATTGGAGATCTCTTGAGCGGGACGTTGATAGCAAGGTCACCCTTCCGATTGGGGTTGACCACTGAGTTCATGTACTGCCCGCCGACCACTCTCCCGTAGGACGCCATTTGGGCAGAGTAGTTGCGGGCCGAATCGCATTTGATCCGCGCGATGCCGGGGTCCCAGATGCCCACGGGCTAGGCATGCAGGTGACTGAACCATCGGAACGCTCGGGCGGAGGACCAATGACGATACGGGACGAGGTACTCGCGGCCGCCGACGCGCTGACGAGTAGAGGCGACTCGCCATTCTCGCCGGCAGAAGTGATTGCTGAGGCACGGCGACGTGGGTGCACGGCCTCAGAGGCGACCATTCGGAGCGGCGTGGTCCACAACATGCGGGCCGATCTCGGAAACATCCGAACCCGTGGGTTCTTCAAGGTAGCTCCGGCGAAGTACGCGCTCAGCGAACCGGCTCCGATTGCTGCCGAGGGAGCGCCCTCCTCCGCTCCCATCGGCGCACCGCAGCAGCCTTCGGTGGTGGCGGTGACCCAGTTGCCGGACCCGCCCCCGGAATGGAGCTGGGAGGGGAACGTACAGGCGGCGGTGGTCCGAGCCATCGCCGCGGACGGATGGGACATTCTTCGCGTCGCCGGTACCGCAAGCCGTGAGCACGGAATCGACATTGAGGCCCAGAAGTCCGGTCAGCGCTTGGTGATCGAGGTCAAGGGGTACCCAAGCGCCTTCTACGCGCGCGGGCCCGACAAGGGCTTGCGGAAGCCGACCTCTCCGCCAACACAAGCGCGGACCTGGTTCTCGAACGGGGTCGTCACCGCCCTTGGGATGCGAGGCGACGAGCCCAATGCCCGTGTTGTCGCGGCCTTTCCCGACAAGGAGACGTACCGAAACCTGGGAGCCAAGGTGATTGGGCCGCTTCGCCTGGCCGGCGTGGAGGTCTGGCTGATGAGCGAAGACGGGAAGCTGCGTTCTCTGTAGGTATGAAGCCGACGCACCTCGGCCGTCAGGCCGAGGTCTCGGTCGGGCGCTCGGCGAGCTTGGCTTCGATGAGACCGTTGAGCGCGTCGGCGATCTCTCGGTCCCGGTCCTTCGTGGCGTGCTGGTAGATCAGCGCTGCTCGTGAGGTCGACTGGCCGAACCTGGCCATCAGCTCCTTGGTGCTTGCTCCCGTCATGGCGTCGAGGGTGTTACCGGTGTGGCGGAGGTCGTGGGGCTTGAGGCCCTCGATGCCTACCTTCTCCATCGCGGCTGCCCACGCGTTGTACCAAGCCGCTCGTCGGATCGGCTGGCCGGCCTTGGCGCAGAACAGCAGACCGTCCCGCTCTGGATAGGCGTAGGTGGCGAGGTGGTGCTCCATCTCGGGCTTGAGCATGGCGGGTATGGCGACAGTGCGAACACCGGCGTCGGACTTCGGCGGGCCGAGGATGTAGGTGCCGTCCTTCAGCTCCTGGTACTGCTCGACCACCTTGATGGTCCCGTGCAGAAGGTCGACCCGGGCTCGGGTGAGCGCCAGCATCTCGCCGAGGCGGAGGCCGGCGAACGCGGCGATGAGCACCATCGCCCGGAAGCGGGGCTGGATCGCATCGGCGATCTCGAACACCTGGGGGATCGAGGCGATTGGACGCTCTGGCGCCTTCTCCTGGCCGGCGCCCTTGATCACGCACGGGTTCCGCACGAGCAGCTCGTCAGCCACGGCGGTCGCCATGATGGCGTGGAGGAGCCGGTAGCACTTGGCCACCGTTGGAGCCCCGGGCTTGTCGGCCCTCAGCAGCCCGGCGTGCCAGCTGCGCACCTTCGCTGGCGTGACCTGCGCCAGCTCGAGCTCGCCGAGACCGGGGAGGATGTGGAGGCGCAGCTCGCTCTCGTAGAGCTCGACCGTGGGAGGGCGGAGCTTGGGTCGGTTGGCAAGCCACGCCCAGGCGTAGTCCCGCAACGAGACCTTGCCGCCGGCTGGACCCACCCAGCTCCCGCGTTCCATGTCGGCGCGAACGATGGACAGGTACGCCTCAGCATCCCGCTTCGTCCGGAAGGTCGTCGGCGCCTTCGTGAGCACGCCCTCGTCTCGGTACCTCGCCTGGTACTGGCCCGAAGGCAGCTTGCGGACTGTTCCCCATGAAGATCGTGTGGTCATGGTTCCTCCTTGACCGTGATGCTTGCGATGGGCGCTCTGCGCCGAGCCTCGGAGGCCTTCGAGCCCCAGCCAACCAGTCTCGGTGTCGGAGCCCTCGAACGACGAAGGCCCAGGCGCCGGAAACGTCGGCTGACCTGGGCCTTCGTGGTGGAGCGGGTGACGGGAATCGAACCCGCGTATTCAGCTTGGGAAGCTGATGTTCTGCCATTGAACTACACCCGCAGAAGCCCGCACCTTACCGCCACTGCTGCGGTCCGTCAGACTCGATCCCTACCGTCGAAGGTGGTCGGTAGCGTTGGGTCGTGGCTGTCGGCGTGTTCCCGGGATCGTTCAACCCACCCACGGTCGCCCACCTCGCCATAGCCCGGGCAGCCGTCGAGCAGTGCCGGCTGACGCGGGTCGACCTCGTCCTCTCCCACGACGCGCTGGGCAAGGCCGACCGCGACCTCGTACCGGTCGCCGATCGGGCCCGGGTGCTCGACGCCGTCGCTCGCAGCCGGCCGTGGCTCGGTGTCGTCGTCACCGACCATCGGCTGATCGTCGACATCGCGACGGGCTACGACGTGGTCGTGCTCGGCGCCGACAAGTGGGCACAGGTGTGCGACCCCGTCTGGTACGGCGGGGACACCATTGCTCGGGACGATATCCTGACGCGGCTACCGATGGTCGCCGGCGTCCCCAGGCCGGGGGCCGAGATCGACGGCGTGGGACTCGTCCTCGACGTCCACCACGATCACCGGCCGGTGTCGGCGACCGCTGTCCGGGCGGGACGCGCCGACTGGATGCTCGCCGAGGCCGCCGACTTCGACCGGCGCACGGGCGCGTGGAGCGATCTCGACCGGTTCCGGGCCTGGCGAGCGGACGACCGGTAGCCCCGAGGCCACCGACCGACGCGGCCCACGGCCTGCCACGCGACCACCTGCCCTGAGATCGGTGGTTCGGGCCGCGCATCGGGAGCCGAGCCCGGGCCGGCGAACGTGGTGCGAACCGGCTGCGGTCGGCGAACTAGCCTCCCCGACGTGATTCTGAGCGACCACACCATCCGTGAGCAGATCGACGCCGGCCGCATCGTCATCGAGCCCTTCGACACGAGCGACGTCCAGCCGTCGTCGGTCGACCTCCACATCGATCGCTACTTCCGCGTGTTCCGCAACCACACGATGGGCTACATCGACGTGAGGCAGAACCTCGAAGACCTCACCGAGCTGGTCGAGATCCCTGAGGACGAGCCGTTCATCCTCCACCAGGGCGAGTTCGTGCTGGGCTCCACGCTGGAGCGGGTCAAGCTGCCCAACGACCTGGTCGCCCGCCTCGAGGGCAAGAGCTCGCTCGGTCGCCTCGGTCTGCTCATCCACTCCACCGCTGGCTTCGTGGACGCCGGGTGGGACGGCCAGCTCACCCTCGAGCTGTCCAACGTGGCGAACCTGCCCATCACGCTGTACCCGGGCATGAAGATCGGCCAGATCTCCTTCATCCAGATGACGACACCGGCCGACAACCCCTACGGCTCGTCGGCCGTCGGATCCAAGTACCAGGGTCAGGTCGGCCCACGGCCCAGTCGCTACTGGGAGAACTTCACCTGATCAACGCCTTCTGGCGTCGATCTGCGCCGGAATTCGGGCAATATCCACGCCAGAAGCGCAATGACGTGGCGCCGAGGGCCAGGGGAATCGAAGACCAGGGGAATCGAGGTTCAGCTGGCTTCGGTGGCGCGCAGCTTCTCGGCCCGGTA
>CAZGEF010000042.1:0-24036 GCA_964525005.1 uncultured Rhabdothermincola sp. | reverse complement strand
TCGAGGCGCTTCCCGAGAACTTCCGCATGGCCGTCCTGCTCGCCGATGTGGAGGGGTTCTCCTACAAGGAGATCGCCGAGATCCTCGACGTTCCGATCGGCACCGTGATGTCTCGGTTGCACCGGGGAAGAAAGGCGCTCCAGAAGCGGTTGTACGAGTTCGCGATGGAGCGAAACCTCGCTCCCCGCCCCGAAGTAGTAGAAAATCCCGATGCTGCCGACGAGGTCGCACCGGTGTCCGAAGCGGTTGCGACGGCAACCGAGTGACCCGACTCCACCGATCGACTGACCTGAGCTGACATGGCCGACGCAACGACTGGCGAGCACCAGCACTCCGGCGAGAAGCCGGATTGCGCGGCAGCCCTCGACGAGCTCTACAGCTATCTCGACGGCGAGCTCACCGACGAAACCCGATCGGTCATCGCCCACCACCTCCGCGACTGCAACCCCTGCCTCGAGGTGTTCGACTTCGAGGCCGAGCTGCGCATCGTGGTGCAGAGCAAGTGCCGCGACGAGGTTCCCGAGAGCCTGCGGCTCAAGATCGAGCAGACCATCATCGAGTTCCGGTCCTCCGGCAGCGATCGTTGACCACGTCGGGTTCGCCGCGTCGGGTCGGCCACGCCCCGGCGTGCCGTCTCGACGTGTCTCGCGCCGGTGCCGGGCGGTAGGGTCACCGCCATGTCTCCCGTGCTCGCCGTCGTGTGGACCTTCTGGATCGCGGTGGTGCTGGCTGCGTCGGCCATCGGTGCCGTCCTGGCCATCGCGCTGCTGTACGTGAAGAAGGTCGAGCTCCCCCGATACCCGCGGGACTGAGCGCCGTGCCCGCCGCTGTCGACTGGGAGCTCGCCGCAAAGGTCGCCTCCCGCGTCGCCGGCCGCGAGCCGTTCGCGCAGAGCTACCACGTCGACTCCCTCGGTCCGGACTTCGAGGAGCTCACCGCCCAGGCCGAGGAGCTCGTGGCCGTCGAGACGGGCCTGAGATCCCACGCCGGGGCCGCCCGCGGGCGCGTCACCGACCGCCAGGGCTGGATCGATGCCAACGTCGCGTCCTTCCAGCGGCTGCTCCGTCCGTTGCTCGACACCTTCGGCGAGCGCATGGGCCAGGGGCCGCTCGCGCCGGTGGCCAGCCGCGCCGCCGCCCTGGAGGTGGGCGCGATGCTCGGGTGGATGTCCACCCGCGTGTTGGGCCAGTACGACATGTTGATCGTCGAGGACGAGGACCCCGCCGACCAGGACATCGTGTACTACGTCGGACCCAACGTCTTGGCCACCGAGAAGCTCTATGCCTTCCCGCCCCGGGAGTTCCGGTTGTGGCTCGCCCTGCACGAGGTCACCCACCGGGCCCAGTTCACCGGTGTGCCCTGGATGCGGGAGCACTTCCTCGGGCTCGTCGACCAGATGCTCGACGCGGTCGAGCCCGACCCGGCGCGCTTCGTGGAGGCCATCGACCGGGTCGCCTCGGCCGTGCTGGCCCGCAAGAACCCGCTGGGCGACGGAGGCATCATGGCGCTGGTGGCGAGCAAGGAGCAGCGCGAGGTCCTCGACCAGGTCAGCGGGTTGATGAGCCTGCTCGAGGGTCATGGCGACGTCACCATGGACCGGGCCGGCGCTGCGCTCATCCCGAACGCCGACCGCTTCAGCAACGTGCTGCGCGCCCGTCGCCAGTCGGCCAAGGGGCTCGCCCGATTGCTCCAGCAGATGATCGGCCTCGAGGCCAAGCTCGCCCAGTACCAGCAGGGCGAGGAGTTCATCGAGCAGATCGAGACCGCCGGGGGCACGTCTCTGCTCGAACGGGCATGGGAGCGCCCGGGCAACCTGCCGACGATCGCCGAGATCCGCGAGCCGAGGGCCTGGATCGAGCGGCTCAGCACCGTTGCCGTCGCCTGACGCCGCCGCCCGGCCTGCCCTGTCGGTGTCCTGGTCGGTGGCTGGGTGATCACGACCGCGGCGGAGCTCCGGGCCGACGAGGTGGTGGCGGGGCTGCTCGAGCGCTGTCGGTTCCCGGCACCGGGCTCGCCCGTGAGCTGCGCGGTGTCGGGAGGGGCGGACTCCTCCGCGCTCGCCGTGCTGGCGGTGGCGGCCGGGCTCGATGTGACGGCGGTGCACGTCGATCACGGGCTGCGTCCCGGTTCCGGCGCGGAGGCGGGCGTCGTCGCCGAGCTCGCCGGTCGCTTCGGGATGGGGTTCCGTGCCGAGCAGGTCGTCGTCGAACCGGGACCGAACCTCGAGGCCCGGGCCCGCGCCGCCCGACACGCCGTGCTTCCTGTCGGGGCGATGCTCGGCCACACCGCGGACGACCAGGCCGAGACCGTCCTGCTCAACCTCGTGCGGGGCGCCGGCCTCGACGGTCTCGCCGGCATGCGCCCCGACGAGCGCCGCCCTGTCCTCGCCCTGCGGCGGGCCGAGACGCACCACCTGTGCGCCCGGATAGACATCGACGTCGTCGACGACCCGTCGAACGACGACCCGGCGTTCCGGCGCAACCGCATCCGCCACGAGGTGCTCCCGCTCCTCGACGACATCGCGGGCCGGGACGTCGCTGCGGTGCTGGCGCGCCAGGCACCGATGCTGCGCGAGGTGCTCGACGTCCTCGACGACCAGATCGTCGTGCTCGGGCTCGACGCCACCGATGCCCGGTCCCTCGCGGCGGCTCCGCCGGCGGTCGCCGCCCACGCCGTGCGGGTGTGGCTGCGCACCTTCTCGCCGGAGGGGCACCCCCCCGACGCCGCGTCGGTGCGCCGGGTGCTCGAGGTCGCCGCTGGGCAGCGCCGGGCCACCGAGGTGACCGGTGGCCATCGCGTGGTGCGCTCGGCGGGCGTGCTCCGCGTCGAAGCTCCCGTCGACCCCGACGCGATCGACCATCCGGCGACGTCGCCGACCGGTGGGCGGGACCATCGGGCGGGGCGACCCGACACCAGCGGATAGGTTCTGATCCCGATGAGCGAAGGCATGCCGTCCGAACCTCCACTGCCGGACCTCGGTCGCGACCCGGCGCTGGGCGAGGTGGTCATCACCCAGGCCGATCTCCAGGCCCGGGTCCGCGAGCTCGGCGCGGACATCGCCCGGGACTACGCGGGGCATGCGCCGTTGCTGGTCGGCGTGCTCAAGGGTGCCTTCGTGTTCATGGCCGACATCGCCCGCGCCATCGACCTGCCGGTCGAGGTCGACTTCATGGCGGTCTCGTCCTACGGCAGCTCGACCAAGTCGAGCGGTGTCGTGCGCATCGTGAAGGACCTCGACATCGACCTGCACGGTCGGCACGTGCTGCTGATCGAGGACATCGTCGACAGCGGGCTCACGCTCAACTTCGTCCTCAAGAACCTCCAGGCACGGGGACCTGCATCGCTCGAGGTGTGCGCGCTGTTCGTCAAGCGGGGCAACGCCAAGGTCGAGCCCGATCTCCGCTACGTCGGCTTCGAGATCCCCGACCGCTTCGTCATCGGCTACGGGCTCGATGCCGCCGAGAAGTACCGCAACCTCAACGAGCTCCGCGTCTACGAGACCTGAGCCTCATCGGTCGCGCGGCCGGCTCACCCCGGTCGGGTCGGCTGTCGGTGGGCGCCGGTAGCCTTGCTCCCCTGTGAAGAAGCGTCTTGCCAACCCCGTCGTGTGGGTCGTGGTCGCGCTGGTCGTGGCCGGTGCGCTCGTGCTGTGGAGCTCGAACCGCGGCTCGGATCCCGAGAAGCTGAACCTCGGCGAGTTCCAGACCAAGGTCGTCGAGGGCCAGGTCGACGAGGCCACCATCAACGACGGCGACAACACGGTCACGGGAACGCTCGCCGACGGCACCGACTACGCCGTGAACTACCCGGCCGAGTACAGCCCCGAGATCACCCAGCTCCTCATCGACAACGGCGTCGACCCCGAGACCGACCCCCAGCATCCGTCCATCTGGATGGACCTCCTGTGGACCTTCCTCCCGGTCCTGCTGCTGTGCGGCATGGTCGTGTGGCTCGTGGTCAGCATCGGCGGCGACCGGATGGGCTTCGGCCGGGCCAAGGCCCGTCGCCTCACCAAGGACGAACCCAAGGTCAGCTTCGCCGACGTCGCCGGCTGCGACGAAGCCGTCGAGGAGCTCACGGAGATCCGGGACTTCCTCGAGGACCCGCAGCGGTTCGCGGCCATGGGCGCCCGGGTCCCCAAGGGGGTCCTGCTCTACGGCCCGCCGGGGACCGGCAAGACCTTGTTGGCACGCGCCGTCGCGGGCGAGGCGGGCGTCCCGTTCTTCAGCATCTCGGGCAGCGACTTCGTCGAGATGTTCGTCGGGGTGGGCGCGAGCCGGGTGCGCAACCTGTTCGAGCAGGCCAAGCAGGAGGCGCCGGCCATCATCTTCGTCGACGAGATCGATGCCGTCGGTCGCCACCGGGGTTCGGGTGTGGGCGGCGGGCACGACGAGCGGGAGCAGACGCTCAACCAACTCCTCGTCGAGATGGACGGCTTCGGTGCCGGCAGCGGCATCATCCTCATCGCGGCCACGAACCGCCCCGACATCCTCGACCCGGCGCTGCTGCGCCCGGGCCGCTTCGATCGCCAGATCGTCGTGGACCAGCCCGACCTCGAAGGTCGCCGGGCCATCCTCGAGGTGCACGCCAAGGGCAAGCCCATCGCCACCGACGTCGATCTGGGCACCATCGCCCGCCGCACCCCGGGGTTCACGGGCGCCGATCTGGCCAACACCGTGAACGAGGCGGCCATCCTCGCGACCCGTCGGGACGAGACCGAGATCAACGCCTCCGAGCTCGAGGAGGCCATCGACCGGGTCATGGCGGGCCCCGAGCGGCGCAGCCGGGTCATGTCCGACCGCGAGAAGCTCGTGATCGCCTACCACGAGGCGGGTCACGCCCTGGTCGGGCACCTCCTGCCCAACACCGACCCCATCCACAAGGTCTCGATCGTCGCTCGTGGGCGGGCTCTGGGCTGGACCCTCGCTCTGCCCACCGAGGACCGCAACATCCGCACGCGGTCCGAGCTGCGCGACGACATGGCCATGATGCTCGGTGGCCGCACCGCCGAGGAGCTCATCTTCGGCGATCCCACCACCGGGGCCCAGAACGACATCGAACGGGCCACCCAGGTGGCCCGGGCCATGGTCACGCAGTTCGGCATGAGCGACGAGCTCGGCCCCTGGCAGCTGGGCACCAAGGGCGGTGAGCCGTTCGTGGGCAAGGAGGCCGTCGTCGAGCCCACCTACTCCGACGAGATCGCGGCCGCCATCGACACCGAGGTGCGGCGTCTCCTCGACCTCGCCCACGACGAGGCCCGGGAGCTGCTCACGCTGCACCGGGTGACCCTCGACCGCCTGGCCGAGGCGCTGGTCGAGCACGAGACGCTCGACGACGAGCAGCTCTCCGTCATCTTCGCCGCGGCTGATGCCGCCGGACCCGCGGCGACGCCCGCGGTCCCGGCACGGCCCAGCCCCTCGCCGAGGACGACCGGTCCGTCGAGCAGCGCGGCAGGTTCGGCGGGGCCGACCTTGGCATCGGGGACCTCGGCGGCGGATACTTCCCCGGCCCCCGCATCCGGACCAGAGCACATCGAAAGGCATCCTGAGTGACCCGAATCGACGAGACCATCCTCGGGGCCGTCAGCGATGGCGTCGACCTCCCGCGCATCGAGGCCGCGGTGCGCGAGATCCTCCTCGCCATCGGCGAGGACCCGGGGCGCGACGGCCTCCTCGACACGCCGCGGCGGGTGGCCAAGATGTACGCCGAGGTGTTCGCCGGGCTGCAGGAATCGCCCGACGACCACCTCCAGGTGGTGTTCGAGGCGCACCACGACGAGATGGTCATGGTGCGCGACATCGCGCTCACGTCGATGTGCGAGCACCACCTCGTCCCGTTCATCGGCAAGGCCCACGTGGCCTACATCCCGAACTCCGACGGACGCGTCACGGGGCTGTCCAAGCTGGCTCGCCTCGTCGACGGCTACGCCAAGCGCCCCCAGGTCCAGGAGCGGCTCACCACCCAGATCGCCGACGAGATCGAGCGGACGCTGCAACCCCGCGGCGTGCTCGTGGTCATCGAGGCCGAGCACCTGTGCATGTCGATGCGCGGGGTCCGCAAGCCCGGGGCGAGCACCGTCACCTCGTCGGTCCGGGGGCTGTTCCGGGTCAACGCGTCGACCCGGGCCGAAGCCATGCGCTTCATCGGTCATTGAGCACGGTCGCTCCCGGGGCCGAGTCGGGGTCGGACGGTCGACCGATCCCGCTCGTGATGGGGGTCCTCAACGTCACCCCGGACTCCTTCAGCGACGGGGGGCAGTGGTTCTCCGAGGCGGACGCCGTCGCCCGCGGCCGAGCGCTGTTCGCCCAGGGCGCGGCCCTCGTCGACGTGGGCGGGGAATCGACCCGGCCCGGTGCCCGGCCCGTCGAGCTCCGCGAGGAGCTCCGTCGGGTCGTCCCCGTCGTCGAAGCCCTCGCCGAGACGGGGCGCGTGTCGGTGGACACGCGCAAGGCCGCGGTCGCCCGTGCCGCGGTCCGCGCCGGTGCCACGCTCGTCAACGACGTCTCGGCCGATCTCGCGCCCGTCGCGGCCGAGCTCGGCGTGGGCTGGGTCGCCATGCACATGCAGGGCACCCCCGAGACGATGCAGGTCGATCCCACCTACGGCGACGTCGTGGCCGAGGTGCGGGAGTCGCTCGAACGGGCTGCGACGGCGGCGGCCGCCGCCGGTGTCGACGAGATCTGGGTCGATCCCGGGTTCGGGTTCGGCAAGACCGCCCGTGACAACCTGCTGCTGCTCCGCCATCTCGATCGGATCGTCGAACTGGGCTGGCCGGTCCTGGTCGGGCTCAGCCGCAAGGCGACCCTGGGGCGTCTGCTCGCGGTCTCCGACGCGGGAGAACCGCTCGCGGAAGCCGATCTCGAGGGATCTCCACCCGTGCCGACCGAGGACCGGATCGAGGCCACGATCGCCACCCAGGTGTGGGCGATGAGCCGTGGAGCAGCCATGATCCGGGCCCATGATGTCGTCGCCGCCGTCCAAGCGGCCCGAGTCGTGGCAGCATGAGTGCCGTGGCAACCAAGGGCAAGTGGGCACAGGGGATCCGACCCCGCAACTTCTGTTGGATCCTCGCCGACCAGTTGGCGGTGTGCGAGCGCCCGGGCGGCTACGGAGACAACCACCGTCGGGTCCGGCGCCAGGAGGAGATCATCTGGATCCGTGAGCAGTCGTTCACGACCGTCATCTCGCTCATCCCGGCACCGCACAACCTGCACAACTACGACGAGATCGGCGTCCCGTGGCGCCACCGTCCGTTCGGCACGGGTGACGACGTCCCCGCCTTCATCGGTCGCTTCTTCCCCGAGCTGCGTGACCTGGTCAACGCCGGCGCCAAGATCCTCATCCACCAGGACGAGCTCGGCGACCGGGTGTGCGGCCTCATGGCCGGGTTCGTCCTGTGGGACGCTCGCATCGACACAGGACCGCGAGCCATCGCCGTCATCGAGCAGATCACCCAGCGTCAGCTCGGTCCCCTCGGCCGCGAGATCGTCAGCGCCGCGGCCAAGCTCCCGTCGTGATCGCGCCCCTGTCCCGGTCATCCCTGTCCCGGTCATCCCTGTCCCGGTCATCCCTGTCCTGGTCACCCTGGACCCCGGGTTGGTCCGGTTGCGGATCCGAGCGCAGGAGCGGTCAGGTCCGCACCGAGGACGAGAGGTTGAGCGCGGGTGGGTGACGTCATCGAACTGCGGGGCCTGCGCGCCCTCGGCATCTGCGGTGCCCTCCCCGAGGAGCAGGAGCGTCGTCAGCCGCTCGAGGTCGACCTCGACGTCGTCGCCGACCTCCGCCCGTCGGGCGCGTCCGACGATCTGGCCGACACCCTCGACTACGGGCTCATCGCCGGGAACGTGGAGCGGGTCGTCGTCGACGAGCGCTTCGTGCTGCTCGAGCGGCTCGCGGCCCGCATCGCCGAGGTCGTGCTCGGCGATGCGCGGGTCGAGTCGGTCACGGTGGCGGTCCGCAAGTTGCGCCCGCCGGTTCCCCAGCAGCTCGACACCAGCGGTGTGCGCATCACGAGGTCGCGGTGACCCGGGTCTACCTGGGGCTCGGGTCGAACCTGGGAGATCAGCGCCTCTACCTGCGCGATGCCGTCGACAGCCTCCGGACGCTCGGGCCGGTGCGGGTGTCGACCGTGTGGGAGACCGAACCGGTCGGCGGCCCGTCGGGTCAGTCGCCGTACCTGAACATCGTGGTCGAGCTCGAGACCGACCTCGATCCGCGGAGCCTGCTGGGGGTGTGCCACCGTCTGGAGACCGCGGCCGACCGTGAGCGCCACGAGCGGTGGGGCCCGCGGACCCTCGACGTCGACATCCTCGTGATGGACGGCGTCGAGCTCGACGAGCCCGATCTCCAGATCCCGCATCCCCGCATGTTCGGACGCCGCTTCGTGATGGCTCCGCTCGCCGAGCTCGCTCCCGATGTGGTGCCCGAGGACTGGGCCGACCACGCCGAGGGTCGGGTCAGTCGGATCGGCGAGCTCTGACCCGATGGAGGGCCGCACGTTCCGGGTGATCGGCCGGGGTCGTGCCGGCGGCAGCATCGCCCGCGCGCTGGTCTCGGTGGGATGGGAGGAGCGTCCGGCGTTGGGCCGCGGCGACGACGTCGCGGCGGCGGGCCACGACGTCGACCTGGTCGTGATCGCGACCCCCGACGCCGCGATCGAGCCGGTCGCCACCGCGGTCGATCGGCAGCCCGACACGGTGGTCGTGCACCTCTCGGGCTCCAAGGGCCTGGCCGTGCTCGGCGACCACCACAGGGTCGGCGCGCTCCACCCGCTCATGACCTTGCCGAACGCCGAGCGGGGGTCCCAGCTGCTCCGAGGGGGAGACGAGAGCGAGGGCGGCGTCTGGTTCGCGGTCGCCGGCGACCCGCTCGTGACCGAGATCGTCGAGCAGTTGGGAGGGCGAGCCGTCGTCGTCGACGACGCCGACCGGGAGCGCTACCACGCCACGGCGGCGGTCGCCTCGAACCACCTCGTCGCGCTGCTGGGCCAGGTCGAGCGCCTGGCCCGGCAGATCGGCGTGCCGCCCGAGGCGTACCTCGCGCTGGCCGAGGCATCGCTCGCGAACGTGCGCGACCTCGGTGCCGCCGCGGCGCTGACCGGCCCCGCGGCGCGGGGTGACACGGCGACGATCGAGGCCCACGTGGCCGCGCTGGCCCGGGGGGAGCGGGAGCTGTACCTGGTGCTGGCCCGGGCAGCGGCGGCCCTGGCCGGACGCCAGCTCGACATCGACGACGCCTGACGACGAGCGGAGCGCTCTCCCGCCGAACTGGCAGGCCGAAACCGTCGGATACGACGGGTTCTCCCTGCCAGTTCGGGTGGAGGTGCCAGCGATGGCGGTGGGGAGGATCGCCTGTCGTCGGTGCGAGGTGCGGCCGAGCGGTGTGGCACGCTTCGGCGGTGGATGTCATCACCACCATCGCCGGGCTGCGCGCCCTCGCTGACGCTCACCGACGTGAAGGCCGCACCGTCGGCTTCGTCCCCACCATGGGCTACCTGCACGAGGGTCACCTGTCGTTGGTGCGGGCGTCGGTCGCGGACTGCGACGTCACCGTCGTGTCGATCTTCGTCAACCCGCTCCAGTTCGCCCCCTCCGAAGACCTGGCGAGCTACCCCCGAGACCTCGACCGCGACCTCGCCCTGTGCGCGGAGGCCGGTGCCGACGTGGTCTTCACCCCGTCGGTCGAGGAGATGTACCCCGAGCCCATGGACACCGCCGTGGTCGTGTCCGGGCTGAGCGCCACGATGGAGGGGGCCTCGCGCCCGGACCACTTCGCTGGGGTCGCCACGGTGGTCGCCAAGCTCTTCAGCATCGTGGGCCCGTGTCGCGCCTACTTCGGTGAGAAGGACTGGCAGCAGCTCGCCGTGGTCACCCGCATGGCGCGTGACCTCGCGCTGCCGGTCGAGGTCGTGGGTTGCCCGATCGTGCGCGAGCCCGACGGCCTGGCGATGTCGAGCCGCAACGTCTACCTCACGCCGGCCGAGCGGGCCGCGGCCTCGGTGCTCAGCCGTGCGCTGCGGGCCGGGGCCGAATCCGTCGGGCGGGGGGAGCGATCGCCCGACGGCGTCCGCCGCACGATGGGGGCGATCATCGCCGCCGAGCCGCTCGCCGAGATCGACTACGTCGAGGTCGTCGACGCGGCGACGCTCGATCGCCTCGCCGAGATCGCCGGCGAGGTCCGGCTGCTGGTCGCCGCCCGTTTTGGTCGGCCCCGGTTGTTGGATAACCTCGGTGTGTCCATCTCGCCGGGGTGAGTGCCCCGGCTTCGCACGGTGACTGCTGACGCAGCGCCAAGCTGAGGGGAGCGCGATGCGCCGCCGCATGATGAAGTCCAAGATCCATCGGGCCCGCGTCTCGGACGCGAACCTCCACTACGTGGGTTCGATCACGCTCGACACCGAGCTGATGGCGCTCGCCGACCTCCGCGAGTGGGAGCAGGTCGCCGTCGTGGACATCGACAACGGCGCCCGGCTCGAGACCTACGTCATCCCGGGGGGCCCGGGCGACGTGTGCCTCAACGGCGCGGCGGCCCGCCTCGTGCAGCCCGGTGATCGCATCATCGTGATCAGCTATGCCGACTACGAGGAGGCCGAGCTCGAGGACTACGAGCCCAAGGTGGTCCACGTCGACACGGCGAACAAGCCGGTCAGCGAGGAGCTTGCTGCGGAGCTCGCCCGACGGGAGAACCCGGGACCGATCCGCTACACCGAGATCATGGCGGGCGTTTCCGAGCTTCCCCCCGAGCTGGTCACCCTCGACGCCGAGCTCGATCGCACCCGCTGACCGCGATCGACTGCGGCGGAACCGTCATGCCCGGGGAGACCTACGAACTGGACCTGCTCGTCCTGGGCTCCGGTGTCGCCGGCCTGTCGGCCGCGGTGCGGGCCGCCGAGGTCCACGGCATGCGGGTGGGTGTGGTGACCAAGGGGGAGCTCTCCCAGGCCACCACACGTTGGGCCCAGGGCGGTGTGGCTGCGGTGCTCCACGAGGACCCCGACTCCACCGACCTCCACCTCGCCGACACCCTTGCCGCCGGGGCAGGTCTGTGCGACGTCGACGCGGTCCGGGTGCTGGTCGACCAAGGCCCCGGCCGGGTGAACGAGCTCATCACCCTGGGCGCGATGTTCGACCGCGACGAGCACGGTCGCCTCGAGCTCGCCCGTGAGGGGGGCCACTCCATGGCCCGGGTCGTGCACGCGGGGGGCGCGGCGACCGGCGTCGAGATCGAGCGGGCCCTGGTCGATGCGGTGCGCCACACCGCGGCGGTCGTGCACGAGAACACCTTCGCGCTCGACCTCGTCGTCGAGGGCGACCGGTGCCGTGGTGTCACGGCGTTCACCGCCGGTGAGGCCCCCCGGCTCGTGCGCGCCCGCCACGTGCTGCTCGCCACCGGTGGCGCCGGGCAGGTCTTCGCGGTCACCACCAACCCCCACGAGTCCACCGGCGACGGCATCGCCATGGCGCTGCGGGCGGGAGTCGCGGTCGCCGACGTCGAGTTCGTCCAGTTCCACCCCACGGCCCTGCACCACCCGAGCATGCCGCGGCCGTTGCTGTCGGAGGCGCTGCGCGGCCACGGTGCGCTCATCCGCGACACCACGGGCGAGCGTTTCGTCGACGAGCTCCTTCCGCGCGACGAGGTGTCCCGGGCCGAGACCCGACGGATGCTCGACCTCGGCGTCGACCACGTGTGGCTCGATGCCACGATGCTCGAGGGCTTCGACGTGCGATTCCCCACGATCGCCCAGGCGCTCCGCACGGTGGGGTTGGACCCCGCCCACGACTGGTTGCCCATCGCCCCGGCCGCGCACCACCTGTCCGGTGGCGTGGTGACCGACCTCGACGGGTGCTCGACGCTGCCCGGCCTGTGGGCGGCGGGCGAGGTCGCGTGCTCCGGTGTGCACGGTGCGAACCGCCTGGCCAGCAACTCGTTGCTCGAGGGCATGGTGTTCGGCTTCCGCGTCGTCGAGGCCATCGAGCGGGGCCAGGTCGATGCGCGACCCACCGGTGCCATGCGCGCCGTCCTCGACGACGGCTTCGACGCCACGGGGGTGATCGGTGGGCGTTCGGTACCCGACCTCGGTCGCGGACCTGTCGCCGATCCAGCCGTGCCGCCGGACGGTTCGGCGTCCGGTTCGGGCGAGGGGCCGGTCCCGGCGCTTCGGGCGCTGCAGCGGGTGATGACGACCGAAGCCGGCGTGCTGCGGTCGGCTCCCTCCTTGGATCGTGCCGCGGGCGCGGTCGGCGAGGCGGCCCGTGCCGCCGCGCTCGCCCCGCGCTCGGAACCGGTGGCGGAGCTCGCCAACCTCTCGACCGTCGCCGGGGCGCTCGTCGCCAGCGCCCTCGCCCGCGAGGAGAGCCGCGGGGCGCACACCCGAACCGACTTCCCCGATCGCGACGACCGGTTCCGCGTCCGCTTCGTGCACGGCGGACCAGCCCACAAGGACGACCCCATGACCGACGCCGACGAACCCGTGACGGACGACGCGTGACCGACCAGTTGGAACCGGCGACGCCCCACCCACCGCACCACGCCGTGGTCGATGCCGTCGCTCGCGCCATCGCCGAGGACCTCACCCCGTTGGGCGACCTCACGTCGTCCCTGCTGCCCGGAGACCTCCGGGCCACGGCGGCGTTCGTGCCACGGCGCGCCGGGGTGCTCGCCGGTCGCCGTTGTGCAGCCGAGACCTTTCACCAGATCGATCCCGAGGTCGAGCTGGCCTGGACCGCGGACGACGGCGACCTGCTCGAACCGGGTGTGTCGTTCGCGGTGGCCACCGGACCGATCCGGTCCGTGCTCACCGCGGAGCGCACGGCGCTGAACTTCCTCGGTCACCTCTCGGGCATCGCGACGGCGACGCGCACCTATGCCCAGATCCTGCTCGACGCGGGGTCGACCACGCGCGTGTGGGACACCCGCAAGACGACGCCGGGTCTGCGCGCCCTGGAGAAGGCGGCAGTCCGGGCCGGCGGGGGAGCCAACCACCGTGGCAACCTCTCGGACTGGATCCTCCTCAAGGACAACCACCTCGCGCTCATGGGCATCGATCGTGCGGTGGCCACGGCCCGGTCCCAGTGGCCGGCGCGCACGGTGCACGTCGAGTGCGACACCCTCGACCAGGCCCGTGCCGCGATCGATGCCGGTGCCGACGCGCTCCTGCTCGACAACATGGCCCCGGCGACGGTGGAGGAAGCCGTGGCCATCGCCGCGGAGCACGAGGTGCGAACCGGTCGGCGCCGTCCGCTGCTCGAGGTGTCGGGCGGCATCACCGAGGCCACCATCGCGAGCTACGGCATCCCGGGCATCGACTGCATCTCGGCGGGGGCCATCACCAACTCGGCACCGGTCCTCGACATCGGCCTCGACATCACCGTCGACCGTGGCCCCGCGGACCACGACTGATCGCATCCGGAAAGAAGCACCTGTGCTCCTCGTCATCGACAGCGGCAACACCCAGACCGTCATCGGGCTCTACGAGCGCGACGGCGAGCTCGAGAGCCGCAAGGCAGAGACGGGTCTCCTCGACCACTGGCGCGTCGCCACCCAGGCGGATCGCACCTCCGACGAGATGGCCGTCCTGCTCCAGGGCCTCCTGTCCTTTCGTGGCTACTCGTTCGACGACATCGCCGGGATCGCCGTGTCCTCCGGCGTCCCGCGCGTCACCGCCACCTTGCGCGACATGGCTGACCGTCATCTCGACTTCGATCCCGTGGTGATCGAGCCGGGGGTCCGAACCGGCATCTCGATCCAGTACGAGAACCCGAAGGAGGTCGGGGCCGACCGGATCGCCAACTCGGTCGGTGCCTACGACCTCTACGGCGGACCGACGATCATCGCCGACTTCGGTACGGCCACCACGTGCGATGCCATCTCGGCATCGGGTGCGTACCTCGGCGGCGCCATCGCCCCCGGCATCGAGATCAGCATGGACGCGCTCGTCGGTCGTGCCTCGGCCCTGCGCGCCGTCGAGCTCAAGGAGCCCCGCAACGTGCTCGGGCGCAGCACGGTGGAGTCGATCCAGTCGGGTGCGGTCTACGGCTTCGCCGCCCAGGTCGACGGTCTGTGCGACCGCATCGAGCAGGAGATCGGGGAGTGCACCATCGTGAGCACGGGTGGCCTCGCCGAGCTCATCACGCCTTTGTCGAGCCGCATCCAGCACATCGAGCCCTGGCTCACCCTCCACGGCCTGCGCCTGGTCCACGAGAAGAACACGTAGTTTCGGGCGAGGAGATCTCGCTGGCTGCCGCCCCCAGACCCCTGCTCCTCGCCTCACGCTCCTCGCCTCACGATGGCCAGTCGACTTGGGGTTGCGGCTGTCAGCGACCGACGCGAGTGGATCCGAGACCCCCGCCAGGTGGTTGACTGGTGGGCATGTCTCGAGTGCTGATCACCGGCTTGGGGGGCTCGTTGGGCACCGCGCTCGCTCGCCGGTTGGAGGTCGACGAGTCGGTCGACCGCATCGTCGGCGTCGACCTGTATCCGCCGCGTCGGCGGCTCCAGCGGGCGGAGTTCCACCGCATCGACCCCCGTGACGAGATCGGCATGCGGCGGATCATCACGCGCGAGCGACCGACCGTGCTCGCGCACCTCGGCGTGTACGAGCCCTACTCCCGGAGCAGCCCGGCGTCCGCCCGGGAGCGGACCGAGGCCGGCACCCGGATCGCGGTCGACGCCGCCGTCACCGCCGGATCGCTCGAGCACATCGTCCTGCGGTCGGGTGTCGAGGTCTACGGCCGCGGTCGCTCGGCGCCGCTGCGTCCCGACGAGGTCGTCGAACCGGAGCCCACCTGCGACTTCGGTGCGTTCATGCTCGAGGCCGAACAGGTCTGCCGCCGGGCCGGTTCGAGGGCGAACGTGCCGGTGACGTCGCTGCGCTTCGCCACGATCATGGGCCCGCACGTCCCGAGCCCGCTCGGACGGTTGCTGCGCCTTCCCGCCGTGCCGTTCTCGGCGCTGGGCGACCCGGCGTTCTCGGTCACCCACACCGACGACGTCGCGGGGTCCTTCGCGGCCGCCATCGCCGCCCGCTACGACGGGCCGGTCAACATCGTCGGACCCGGCGTGGTCACGGCATCGCAGGCGGCGCGCCTGGGGGGCAGGGTGCCGGTGCCGGTGCTCGGCCTGGGTTGGTCGTGCGCCAAGGCGCTGTCGGAGCTCATCGGTGCTCCGATCCCCGATCACATCCGCGAGCTGCTCGTCCGCGGTCGCAGCGCGGATGGCACGTTGGCCGCCGAGGTGATCGGCTACGAGCCGAGGTTCACCTCCCACCAGGTGGTCCACGAGCTGCACGAGTGGAGCGGTGTCCACTACCTGCCCGCACCCGGGGCGGCAGCATGATCGGCGAGGCCACGACATGAGCGACGACCTGCCTCCCGACCGTGAGGCACACGACATGAGCGACGACCTGCCTCCCGGCCGTGAGGCAGATGAGGCGGAGCTGCTCGATGCGCTCGATCCCGAGCCATCGCGCGACTCGCTGATCGGCCTGCTCACCCGTCGGGCGCGGGGTGCCTTCGTCCTCGACGAGTGGGGGTTCGACCAGGACCTCGTCGCCGCCCTGACGCCGCTCACGCACCTGCGGTGGAGCTTCGAGGTCGACGGCGTCGAGTACCTGCCTGCAGCCGGCCCGGCCCTGGTGATGATCAACCAGCGGATGGAGCCGTTGTCGCCCATGCTCGCCGCGCTCGCGCTGCGCGAGGCCACCCGTCGAGCGGTCCGCTTCTCCGGGGTGCCGGACCTCGCGCCGATCGGCCCGGTCCTGCGCCGCCTGGGTGGCGTGCACGACGGGCTCGACGACCTCCGATCCCTGCTCAAGGGGGGCGAGGTGGTCGTGCGGTCGTTCCAGGGGTCGCTCGCCGACGTCGTCGGTCTCGGGGATCCCGAGACGGGCCCGCTCGGCGTGGCCCTCGCCCTCGGGGTTCCCGTGGTGCCCGTGCACCTGTCGGGCGGTGCGCTCGGTCGTCGGCGGAGGCTCCTCGTCGGGGCACCGATCCTCACCCGGCGACGAGCACGGCCCACACCGGCTCGAGGGTGGCACGACGCCCAGGCCGCGGCTGCGGCAGCTTCGACGTCGCCAGCGTCCGCGGCCTCGGCCGACGGACTGGCCGAGACGCTGCGGCGGCGCATGGTCCAGCTCGCCGACGCACCCTGATCCGCCTCCCGCCTCCCGCCTCCCGCCTCCCGCCTCCCGCCTCCCGCCTCCCGCCTCCGTCCCTCCTCCCCCGACCGGTCGGCCACGACCCCGAGACCCCGTTCCACCGACCGTCAGGAGACGACCTCCCGCATGCCGTTCGCCCGCTCGCCCGATGGCACCCGCATCAACTACGACGTGTTCGGCGACCCGTGTGGCGAGCCCCTGCTCATGATCCAGGGACTCGGTGCCGACAGTCGCGGGTGGATCCGCCAACGCCGTGCCTTCGGCGCTCGCTACCGGTGCATCACCTTCGACAACCGGTTCGTGGGTCGATCCGACTCGCCGGACATCCCGCTCACCCTCGACGACATGGCGCTCGATGCCGTCGCCGTGCTGGACGCGCTGAACCTCGCCGAGGCCCATGTGGTGGGCGCCTCGATGGGCGGGATCATCGCGCAGATCCTCGGCGTGCGGAACCCGGAGCGGGTTCGTTCGCTCCTGCTCGCGTGCACGTCGTGCCGCCACCACCAGTGGCGCAAGGACCTGCTCCGTGAATGGGCCGAGATCGCCACGGACAAGGGCATGCGCGCGCTGGTCGATGCCGCGTCGCTCTGGATGATCGGGCCCCGTTCACGGTTCCGCTTCTGGCCCGTCGTGGGCCTGCTGGGCCCCCTCGGCCTGCAGGTCACACCCGTGCAGTTCGTGGCGCAGATCGATGCGATCCTCGGCATCGACGAGGCGCTGGCCCGCGAGCTCGGCACGGTCGACGTGCCCACCATCGCGTTCGCCGGCACCCAGGACATCCTCACGCCGTTCGGTGACAGCGAGGAGATCGCCGAGCGGATCCCGGGCGCCGAGCTCGCCGCGGTGCGCGGTGCGGCCCACGGGTTCATGTTCGAGAACGCCACCGCCTTCAACCGTGTGGTGATCGACTTCCTCGATCGCACCATCGCGGCGGGTGGCGGTCCCCGCCGGGCCTCGTAGCCCGTGCCCTACGGCTGTCCCGAGAGGTCGTGTCCCTCCGGGGTGGCACCGGGTACGAGCTCGATGGTGAGGTCGCCGTGCGCGAGGACGAGGCTCGTCGCGGTGTTGGTCTCGATGGTCATCCCCGTGGTGAGCGCGGTGGAGATCCACTGGTCCTGGGCGGCGAGGGCGTCGTCGCAGCCCATCATCGTCATGGCGGGGTCGCCGTCGAAGGCCAGCACGTCGTCGGTGACGACGTAGTCGCCGGTGATGGTGTTGCAGCCGGCGTTCACGGCGAGCTGCACACCGCTGAACTCCATCGTGATCTCGGTGTCCGGCACGAGGGTGCGACCGGTCACCGTGGTGGACGTGTAGGTCCCGTCGAGCACGACGGTCTCCTCTCCGCCGGCCCCGTCGGCCGCCGTGGTCGTGGTCGTGGTCGTGTCACGGGTGGAGGTCTCGTCGGCCTTGTCGCTGCCGCAGGCGGCGAGCCCGCCCATCGAGATCAGGCAGGCGGCTGCGGCCGCGGCGGTGAGCCGAGCGGTGCGTCCGGTGGTGTCGGGCATGGTGGTTCCTGGCTCCTCGTGTTCGGGTACGCCGGCTTCGTCGCCAGGCCGGCGGGCCCCATCTTGGCCGTACTCGGTTCGGCTGCTCTCTCGGTCGGGCCGTTCTCAGCCGCGCGGGGCCAGCCAGAGGCCGGTGAGGTACGGCTTGGGAAGGAAGTTGCCGAAGCCGATGGCCCGGAACCAGTTGAGGCCGCGGATGTTCTCGTTGCCGATGAGCGCGTACGGCGTGTTGAACAGCCAGATGTCGATCGCCTGCTGGTTGCGGGCGCGGATGAGCGAGGCGTAGGCGGTCTTGCGGTCGTCGAAGTTCTGGGACTCGCGGCCCTGCTGCAGGGCCGCTTCGGTGACGTCGTCGTAGTACTGGCTGAAGTTGATGACGATGTCGCCCGACGCGTTCTCCGATGACCAGAACACGTAGTTGGAATCGGGGTCGGGATAGGCGTAGTTGCGGTAGTACGCCGCCTGGAACTTGGCCCCGACGAGCACGCCGATGAGGGCTTCCTGCTTGATCGAGTCGATGTCGGCCTTGATGCCGACCTCGGCCCACTGCTCGCGGAGGGTTTGCATGATCTCGAGGTCGTCGGTGTTGGCCAGGCCCGTCAGCGTGAAGCTCAGCTCGTCTGCTCCGGTGGCGGCCTTGAACTCCTCGACCTCGCGCCGGGCCGCGTCGGGGTCGTAGAGCGGGTAGCCGGTCTCGTCGGGCTTGAGGCCGCCCCACTTGGAGTTCTCCTCGAAGGCCGAGGTGTCGACGTGGAGATCCTCGCCGCCCCCGGCCGCCTGGGCGATGCTCACCCGGTCCGTCGCGTAGGCGAGCGCACGACGGGCGTGCAGGTCGTCGAACGGGGCCTTGGTGGTCGAGAGCATGACGAAGGACTGCTCGGAGTCGTAGTCGGTCACGACCTGGAAGTCGGCCCGCAGGTTCGCGACGTCGCTCGCCCGGGTGGTGAGGATCAGGTCGACGTCGCCGGATTCGAGCGCCTGGGATCGCTGGAGCGAGTCGGGGATCGGCCGGAACTCCATCGAGTCGAGGAAGGGCCCGTTGGGCTGGCCCAGGGGCACGGCCGCCTCGTTGCACAGGTCGATCACGTCCTGTGCGGGGTCCTCGACGGCGCACGGCCCGCCCCAGTACCCGTCGAACCGGTTGACCCGGAGCAGGCGGTCCTTCTCCCACTTCTCGAACACGTAGGCGCCGGTACCGACCGGATGCGATGAGCTGTTGGGGTCGTCGATCATCGACGGGGCCATCATCAGACCGGTCTGGCCGGCCAGGTTGCTGAGCATGGCGCTCCAGCGGTGGGTCAGCTTGACGGACACGGAGAGCTCGCCGGTGGCCGTGATGGATTCGAAGGACCCCCCGACGGCGACCGAGGCGAGCCCCTGCTGGAAGGCGTAGTTGAGGCTCCGCGCCGCGGCCTCGCCGTCGAGGGGAGCACCGTCTTGGAAGGTGATGCCGGGACGGAGCTGGATCGTCCACTCGGATGCGTCGGAGTTGGGGGTCGCGCTCTCGGCGAGCCAGGGCACGATGTTGCCGTCGCCGTCGAAGACGAACAGGGGCTCCATGAACGCGGAGCCCACGAAGTTCCCGGCGTCGGCCCATTGGTTGCCGGCCGGGTTCCACCCGTCGGTCTCGGCGGTGACCGCCATGATCAGCTTGCCACCGACGGTCGGCTCGCCTTCGGGTTCGATGGCGCTGTTCACGCGCTCGTCGGTGGACTGCTCCTCCGTGCTGGTCGTACCGCTGTCCCCGCACGCGCCCAGCAGCAGCGCACCCGTGACCGCGAACGCGGCGAAGCCGAGCACCCCCCTGCGTCGGCTCGACTTCTGAAGTGTCGTCGGCATGCGTCTCACGTCCCCCGGATCGTGGCGGCGTGGTGACCTACGTCACCAGATTCACCGTTGTTCCTGTCGGCCCGAGGACGGGCATCTTGAAGGCTCGTCGTCCTGGTTTGATCCGTTTGACCCATCTGGCCTGCGGCCCGGGCCTCACGCGGGCGCAGTCACGCGGGTGCAGTCACGCGGGTGCAGTCAGTAGAGGTGGTCGTCGCCGAACTCGTCGGCCGTCGCCAGCGGGAACGGCTCGGAAGGCAACCCCTCCTCGGAGCGGATGACCTGGATCACCGAATTGATGAGCGCGAGGTGGGTGAACGCCTGAGGGAAGTTGCCCAGGTGCCGACCGCTGTGGGGGTCGATCTCCTCGGCGTAGAGGTGGAGGTCGCTGGCGAACGACAGCAGCTTCTCGCATAGCTTGCGGGCCCGGGGGAGCTCGTCGATGGATACGAGCGCCGAGACCAGCCAGAACGAGCAGATGGTGAAGCTGCCCTCGTCGCCGGTCAGGCCGTCGTCGGTCTCGTCGGCGAGGTAGCGCAGCACCATGTCATCGACCGTGAGCTCGTCGGCGATGGCGTTCACCGTCGCCACGATGCGCGGATCGTCGGTGGGCAGGAACCCGAGCAACGGCATGAGCAGGAGCGACGCGTCGAGTGCGTTCGTGTCGTAGTGCTGGGTGAAGACGCCGCGGTCGTCCAGGGCGTGCTCGACGATGTCGGCCTTGATCTCGTCGGCGACCACCTGCCACTCGTCGGCGAGGGCGTACTCGTCGCGGATCCGGGCGAGTCGTGCGCCGCGGTCGAGCGCGACCCAGCACATGACCTTCGAGGAGGTGAAGTGCCTCGCCGGGCCCCGGACCTCCCAGATGCCCTGGTCGGGTTCGCGCCAGTACTTGGTGGCGAGCTCGACCTGCCGCTTGAGGATGGGCCACAGCCGTTCGTCGAGTCGGTCCGACGAACGGGTGTGGAGGTACACCGAGTCGAGCACGGCCCCCCAGATGTCGTGCTGGCGCTGGTCGAACGCGCCGTTGCCGACTCGGACGGGCTGCGCGCCCTCGTAGCCGTGGAGGTGGTCGAGGATCTGCTCGGTGAGCTCGGCCTCGCCGTCGACGCCGTACATGATCTGCAGCTCGTTGTCGCGTTCGGCCAGATCCGCGATGAAGAAGAAGAAGTCGTCGGCCTCCCAGTTGAAGCCGAGCGTGTACAGACCCCACAGCGCGAACGTGGAGTCGCGGATCCAAGAGAAGCGGTAGTCCCAGTTGCGCTCGCCGCCCGGTGTCTCGGGTAGCGAGGTGGTGGCCGCCGCGACGAGCGCACCGCTCGGCGCGAAGGTCAGGCCCTTCAACGTGAGCGCGCTGCGCTCGAGGTACGAGCGCCAGGGGTGGTCGGGGAAGTTGCCGCGGGCGAGCCAGTGCTGCCAGTGGTGCGCCGTCCACACGAGGCGCTCGTAGGCGTCGTCGTAGGAGTAGGGCGGCGCGTGCTCGCTCCACGACAGCGCGGCGAACCGGGACTCGCCCTCCTTGAGGAGGGTGCGAGCGGTGGCCCGCCCGCCCTCGAAGCCCAGGCGCATGTCGGTGGTGAGCGCGAGCTCGAGGTCCACGCCCTGGGCCCGTGCCATGCCCTGGTGGTAGCCGCGGTCGGAGTAGTTCCACGATGCGGGGAGGCGCCCGTAGTCGAACTTGGGCTCGCAGTCGAGCGAGACCTGGACCTCGCCGTTGACGCAGCGCACGGTGCGCAGCAGCACGTGGTCGGCGTCGTAGTCGGTGGGTGCCCGCCGGTGGGTGTGCGACAGCTCGTCCTCGTGGTGCCAAGGACCGACGAGCAGGACGTCGCGCACGATGATCCAGCCGGTGCTGGTGCTCCAGCTCGTCTCGACGACCATGGTGCCGGGGAGGTAGCGCCGGGCGGCAGGCACCTGGACGTCGGACGGGCCGAGGCGGAAGCCGCCGCCGTGGCGGTCGAGCAGCGTGGTGAACACGCTGGGCGAGTCCATGCGCGGGAGGCAGAGCCACTCGACGTTGCCGCTCGGTGCCACCAGCGCGGTCGTCTCGCAGTCGGAGAGGAAGGCGTAGTCGGCGATGGGCGGGAACGTGGAGTGGACGTAGGGACTCTTCGCCGGTGGGGGAACCGTCATCCGGCAAGTGTTCCATGCGTTGGTACTACCGTCACGCACACCGATCGACGTGGGGGACCGATGGAGAAGCTCGACTACCTGGTGTGGCGCGACGAGGGCGTCGAGGCCACCGAGTACCGCTCGCTGCTGCTCGAGCAGGCCGCTCCGGCGATCGCCGCGACCGTCGGCGTCCGGGCGTTGACGGTTCACCTGGCCGACACCGATGCCGAGATCCCGGAACCGACCTTGCTCATGGGCCGCGCCGGCGAGCTGGCCGCGGTCGTCTCGCTCTGGATCGACTCGTACGACGACCGCGGACCGATCGAGGACGCGCTCGCTGCGGTGTCGGGTTCGTTCGACGGCTACCTGGTCACCGAGTCCGTGCCCCAGCCGAGAGACGTCCGAGACTGGCCCGACGGTCGTCAGAGCCCGGGCATCACGCACTTCACGTGGTTCCCCAAGCCCGGCCGACTCAGCGACGCCGAGTTCTACCAGGGGTGGCACGAGATCCACACGCCGGCGTCGGCCGTCCTGCACCCGCTGCGGTGGTCCTACGTGCGCGATGCCGCGGTGCGCCCGGTCACCGCGGGCTCCCCGCCCCTGGGCGCCATCGTGTTCGAGTCGTTCCGTCGGCTCGACGACTACACCGATCCCGATCGCCTCTACGGCTCACCCGAGGCGCTGGCCGAGACGATGGAGCACCTGCCGCTCTACGCCGACTTCGAGGACCTGAGCTCACGCCCCCTGCACGAGGTGATCGTCAAGAGCCGGTGACGAGGTCGTCGCTGATCGCGGGGCGAGGGGCGGAGCCCCAGGAAGGGGGGTGCTGGAGGGGCCGTGCCCCTCGTGTCGACCGAGGAGCGTGCTCCGAGGAGACCAAGATGTGATGTGTGGGGCGGAGCCGCCCAGTTCAAGCGAGCTCAGCTCAAGCGAAGAAGATGATCCGCGGCGCCGAGGATGGCCTGGCCGGCTTCGGTGTCGGCGAGGGGGCCGAGCGCGGTGTTGGCGTCGTCGACGAACGTGCGGGCCGTGGCCATGGCGCCGTCGACCTCGGGGCTGGAGCGGACGATGTCGAGGGCGGTGGCGACCTGGCCGTCGTCGAGGGGTGTGCCGAGCATGGCCTTGAGCTCGACGGCCTCGGCCGTGTCGCTGGCCAGGATGCGGATGACCGGGAGCGTGTAGACGCCCTCGACGAGGTCGTGGCCGGCGGGCTTGCCCAGCTGCTCGGCCGTCGCGGTCACGTCGAGGACGTCGTCGACGATCTGGAACGCCATGCCGTAGCCGTGACCGAAGGCCGTCAGGTCGTCGATCTGACCGGGGGTCATGCCGCCGACGATGCCGCCGATGCGGCACGCCGTGGCGAACAGGGCTGCCGTCTTGCCCCCGATGGAGGCGAGGTAGTCGGCCTCGGTGCGGGTGGGGTCGAACATGCGTTGCAGCTCGAGCACCTGGCCCTCGCACAGCCGTCCGATGGTGGCGGCGAGCAGGCCGGCGACCTCGGTGCCGAGCGACGCGGCGATCTCCGACGCCTTGGCCAGGAGGAAGTCGCCGGCCAGGATGGCGGTGAGGTTGCTCCAGCGGGCGTTGACGCTCTCGACGGTGCGCCGGGTGGTGGCCTCGTCCATGACGTCGTCGTGGTAGAGCGAGCCCAGGTGCACGAGCTCGACCGACACGGCGCCCATGACGACGTCGTCGGTGGCGGTGCGGAGATCGGAGGTGGTCGTGGCGGCCGCGCCCAGGCAGAACGCGGGCCGTCCCCGCTTGCCACCGGCCTCGATGAGGTGGCTGGCCACCTCCGTGAGGAACGGGTCCGAGGTGCGCACGGACGCGCGCAGTGCCTCTTCGACCCGACCCAGATCGGCCTGCATGACCGGGGGATGGAGGAGCGGGCTGGTGGTGGCCACGCCCGCACGTTAGGCGCAGCTCGGGGCATCTCGGAAACGGGACCCGTGGTGAACGGTCGATGGGGACGTCGCCCGTTCTGGCTGGACACATACGCCCCATGGCCCTGGTCTTCCCAGCCAGTTCGCCGGCGCCGGCGCCGTGCGTTGGTCCAGCCCACCGATACACTCGACCCACTATCCCTCGCATGGGAGGCAGTTCCCTTGTTCGAAAGATTCACTGACCGGGCTCGCCGGGTCGTCGTGTTGGCGCAGGAAGAAGCGCGCCTGCTCAACCACAACTACATCGGCACCGAGCACATCCTGCTCGGCCTCATCCACGAGGGTGAGGGTGTCGCCGCCAAGGCGCTCGAGTCCCTCGGCATCTCGCTCGAGGCCGTCCGGTCGCAGGTGGAGGAGATCATCGGCCAGGGCGGATCGTCGCCCAGCGGGCACATCCCCTTCACGCCGCGGGCCAAGAAGGTCCTCGAGCTGTCGTTGCGCGAAGCGCTCCAGCTGGGTCACAACTACATCGGTACCGAGCACATCCTGCTCGGCC
>CAZGEF010000041.1:18090-24140 GCA_964525005.1 uncultured Rhabdothermincola sp. | reverse complement strand
CTACGCCCAGCAGCTCCTCGACGACATCGACGACCTCGACTGGCCGAACCGGGTCAAGGTCATGCAGCGCAACTGGATCGGCCGCTCCGAGGGAGCCGAGTTCGACCTCACCGTGTGCGATGCCGATGGTGCACCCCGCGCCGACGGTGCCGCCGTGCGCGTGTTCACCACCCGCCCCGACACCAGCTTCGGCATGACCTACGCGGTCATGGCCCCCGAGCACCCGCTCGTCACCGGCCTCGTCACCGACGACCGCCGTGTCGAGGTCGACGCGTTCATCGCCGCTGCCCGGCTCACCAGCGACGTCGACCGCATGTCGTCGGAGGGCTCGCTCGACAAGCGCGGCGTGTTCACCGGTGCCCACCTGCTCAACCCGTTCACCGGCAAACAGGTTCCGCTCTACCTCGCCGACTACGTGCTGATGGGCTACGGCACCGGGGCCATCATGGCCGTGCCGGGAGAGGACCAGCGCGACTGGGACTTCGCCACGGCCCACGACCTCCCGATCGTCCGGACCATCGCGCCGCCCGACGACTGGGACGGCGAGGCCTACAGCGGCGACGGCGTCCACATCAACAGCGAGTGGCTCGACGGGCTGGGCCGGGACGAGTCCATCGCCAAGGCCACCGAGTGGCTCGAGCAGCAGGGCATCGGCGAGGGCAAGGTCAACTACCGGCTGCGTGACTGGCTCGTGAGTCGGCAACGGTTCTGGGGGTGCCCCATCCCCATCGTCTACTGCGACGGCTGCGGCATCGTCGCCGTACCAGACGATCAGCTACCCGTGCTGGCCCCCGACGACGTCGAGTTCCTGCCGACCGGCGAGTCACCCCTCCGGCTGCACGAAGGCTTCCTGCACACGACGTGCCCTTCGTGCAACGGTCCGGCCCGGCGCGAGACCGACACCATGGACACGTTCGTCGACTCGTCCTGGTACTTCCTGCGCTTCACCGATCCGTGGAACACCGAGGCGCCGTTCGACACGGTGGCGGCCGAGTCGTGGATGCCGGTCGACCAGTACATCGGCGGCGTCGAGCACGCCATCTTGCACCTCATGTACGCCCGGTTCTTCACCAAGGCGCTCGCCGACCTCGACGTGGCACCCAAGGAGCTGCGCGAACCGTTCACCCGTCTCTTCACCCAGGGCATGATCCGCCTCGGTGGCGACAAGATGTCCAAGTCCAAGGGCAACCTGGTGGCCCCCGAGGAGATCCTCGACTTCCAGGGAGCCGACGCGCTGCGCCTGGCCCAGCTGTTCGTGGGCCCGCCGCAGGACGACGTCGACTGGGAAGGCGTCGGCATCGACGGCTGCTTCCGCTTCCTGCAGCGCTTCTGGCGCCTCGCCGTCGGCGACGCCGGCAACGCACCCGTCGATCGGGCTCCGACTCCCGTCGACGACGAGGTCGAGCGGGCCACGCATCGCCTCATCGCTCGGGTCACCGACGAGTTCGAGCGCTGGTCGTACAACACGTCGGTCGCCGCGTTCATGGAGCACAACAACGCGCTCTACAAGTACGTGCAGTCCGAGGACGGCCCCCGGGCCGAGACGCTCGACGTCGCCATCGACACGATGCTCCTGCTGCTGGCGCCCATGACCCCCCACATCACCGCCGAGCTGTGGTCGGCCCGTCACGACGGTGCCCACGTCCACGCCCAGGCGTGGCCTGTCGCGGACCCGTCCAAGCTCGCGGTCGACACCGTCACGATGGTCGTGCAGGTCAACGGCAAGGTGCGCGATCGCATCGAGGTCGAAGCCGCCATCTCCGAGGACGACGCCGTGTCCTTGGCCCGCTCGTCGGAGAGGGTGCAGGCGAACCTCGACGGTTCCGAACCCCGCAAGGTGATCGCCCGCCCGCCGAAGTTGGTCAACATCGTCGTATGACCGGGACGGGGATCGCGTGGTAGACGCGACGGGCTCCACCACCGATCTGCTCGGGGGTCGTGCGCACGCGGCCCGTACGAACGCGCGAGGCTCGTCCGCCGACATGGCGCCGCAGTGCCCACCATCTATGGAGGACCGATGACCAACACCCCGACGTCGACCGGGACGCCTGGTGATCGCTCGCCGCGCACCGAATCCGGCCTACCTCCCGCTTCGGCCGGATCGGCCACATCGGACCGTGCGGCACCCCCGACGACGTCGGCCGAGGAGAAGGTGGCCAAGAAGGGAACCAAGAAGGGAGCCAAGAAGGGAGGTGGAGCCGGAGGGTTCATCTCCGGCTTCGCGCCGTGGATCGTCTACTGGATCCTCTCCGGGGCGACGTCGTTCACGGCGGCCATCACCGTGGCGTTGTGCTTCGCGGTCGTCACCAACGTCGTCACCGTCGTCCACAGCAAGTCGCTGAAGTCCCTGAAGATCCTCGAGGTCGGCAACGCCATCGCCTTCGCCCTCCTCGCGGTGATCGGACTCGCCGCCGGCGACGAGTGGGTCGCCCGCTGGATCCAACCGCTGGGCAACGGCGCGCTGTTCCTCATCATGTTGGTTTCGGTGCTCGTGAAGCGCCCCTTCACCTTGGAGTACGCCAAGGAGGCGACCACCCCCGACCTCTGGGACACGCCCGGCTTCAAGGCCGTGAACAACCTGCTCACGTGGGTCTGGGTGGCGGCGATGGGAGCGATGACCCTGTTCGCGCTGGTCCCGCCGATCGTGCAGGGCGACGCGACGGCCAAGGACGGCGGGAGCGCGCTGTCGATCGCGTTCTACTGGGTCATCCCCTACTCGTTCCTGGGCCTCGCCATCCTCCTCACGGTCAAGTACCCGGACTGGTTCGGCGCCGAGTTCGACGATCCTCCCGCCGTCACGGGCAAGACCCAGGCGCCCCTGTCGACGAGCCTGGCGAGCGATCGGGACCGCGTGGGCGACCTGGTGCTCTCGGCCGGCCCCGAGCACGCGCCGTTCGACGCCGCCGTCTCGCTGTCGGTCACGGGTGCCGAGCCCGGGGTGCCGGTCTCGATCGAGGCGACGAACGTCGACCTCGCCGGGAACCTGTGGCGCGCCTCGGCCTCATTCACCGCCGATTCGTCGGGCGCCGTCGACACCGCCAAGGTCGCGCCCGACCGCGGCGACTACGCCGGAGTCGATCCGACGGGGTTCGTCTGGTCCATGCGCTTCTCGACCCCCGGTGCGACCCCCGACATCTACATCCCGCCGGTCGGCGCGTCCGCCGTCGCGATCGAAGCAACGGTGGGCACGACGACGCTCACCAAGACCCTCGTCCGCCTGGGCGGGGCACCGGACCTCGTCGTGCGCGAGGTCCACGACACCGGCGTCGTCGGCCGGCTCATCGTGCCCGCAGGTGACGGCCCCTTCCCCGGTGTGGTGCTGCTCGGCGGCTCGGAGGGCGGATACGACGCCGAGCTCTCGAACGCGTCGCTGCTGGCCACCCACGGCTACGCCGCGTTGACCCTCGGGTACTTCGGCGTCGAGGGCCTCCCGAAGGACCTCGTCCAGATCCCGCTCGAGCGCCTGGCGGCCGGCATCACCTGGTTGGCCGGCCACGACCAGGTGGACGGGTCGAGGATCGGCGCCATGGCGATCTCCCGCGGGTCCGAGGGCCTCCTCAGCACGGTGAGCCGCATCCCCGGACTGCCCGTACGGGCCGTGGTGGCCATCTCGCCCGCCGAGGTGTCGTGGACGGCGATGGGGGACGACGGCACCCTCGTCGGTACGCCGTCGTGGACGCTGGGCGGTGCCCCGGTACCGCACCTCGGCATGGCCGACAAGGTGCTGATGGACCAGGCGATCCGCGGCGCGTTCCGCGACCGTGGCCACCACCCGCACCCGATGCACCTCACCCGTGCCTACGCCGCGGCCCTCCACGACCGGGCGGCCGTGGACGCCGCCGCGATCCCGGTCGAGGACATCGCCGCCCCGCTCCTGCTGCTCAGCGGATCGGACGACCAGGTGTGGCCGTCGGGTCCGATGGCTGATGCCATCCTGCGCCGGCGCGGGTCGGCCCCGGGCGGAGGCCACGACCACCACGAGCACTACGACGGGGGAGGCCACCTCCTCCGACTGGGGCTCCTGCCGACCGACGTCTCGTCGACCGGTGGGGTCGCGCTCGGTGGCACGCGCGAGGGCATAGCGGCTGCTCAGCGCGACGCCACGACGCGGGTCGTCTCCTTCCTCGACACCCACCTCGCCTGATCGGCGCCGACCCCACTTGATCGAGCCCGGTCCCGGCCCGGTTCCCGTGATCGGCTCGGGACCGGGTCAGGGCTCCTGGTCGCGGAGGAACTTCTGGAGCTCTTCGGCCAGCTCGTCGCCGGTGGGCAGGTCGGCGTCGTCCATGGTCACCGACGACGGCTCGGCTTCGTCGACCAGGCCACTCGGCGACGTGTCGACGTGCAGCTCGAGCTGGCGAACCATCTCGACGTGCTCCGGGTTGCCCTCGACGAGGACGTCGAGGCGGTCGATGCCGTCGGTGGCTTCCTGGGCGAGGTCGTCCAGGTCGAAGCTGAGCCCGGTCACCCTGCTGAGGCTCTGGAGCAGCCCGAGCGAGGCTGCCGGGTAGGGCATGGCGGCGGCGTAGTGGGGAACTTGGGCCCACAAGCCGACCGCGGGGATGCCGACGTCCGCGCACCGGCGTTCGATGGCGGCCTGCACCCCGGCGGGGACCTCGACGCTGCCGGGGAGGTGCCCGACGAGGTCGGCCAGATCCCGGTTCGTGGCGTTGGCGACGACCCGGACGGGGCGGGTGTGGGGCGTCGGTGCCGGATAGGCCCCGAGCCCGATGACGATCCGACTCCCGAACTCGAGCGCGAGGTCGACGGCGGCCTTGGAGAACGCACGCCACTGATGGTCGGGTTCGGCCCCCATGAGGAACAGGAACTCCTGGCCGTTCTGGTCGATGACGATCCGCAGCTCGATCGAGGGCCACGTGAGCCCGGCGTTGAGGCCGTCGTCGATCTGCAGCGTGGGGCGGCGGGCCCGGTGATCGAGCAGCACGTCGGTGTCGAAGGTGGCCACGGTGGTCATCTCCGAGCCCTCGAGCACCGTGGCCAGGGCCTGGGCTGCGCCGAGTCCGGCATCGATCCACCCATCGAGCGCGACCACGAAGACAGGATCGTCGAGGCTCGGCCGCTCGATGAGCTCGAAGAGGTTGGACATGCACGCTCCCGAGGGCGGGTTGCAGGGGACAGAGCTGGCGCGACCGTGGTCGATCCGTGGGTCGCCACGGTAGCGCCGCAGGGCCGGGGGTCCTGTTCGGTGGGATCGTCCGTGGTCCCGAGGGGCGGCGAGGGCGTTCGGACCGCCCGGGTACGGCGCCCGGAAACCGAGGATCCGGCCGGTCCCGCTCGGGTCGCGTCGTGTCGTGGCCCCATTAGGCTTCGTGCCGTGAGCATCGACGTGACAGACGCAACCTTCGAGGCCGAGGTCGTGAACCGATCGGCCACCACCCCCGTCGTCGTGGACCTGTGGGCCCCCTGGTGCGGCCCGTGCCGGACGCTCGGTCCGATCCTCGACGAGGTCGTCGACGCCACCGACGGCGATGTCGTGCTCGTCAAGGTGAACGTCGACGAGAACCCCCAGGTGTCCCAGGCCTTCCAGGTCCAGAGCATCCCCGCGGTCTACGCCCTGAGGGACGGCAAGGTGGTCGACGGGTTCATCGGCGCCCAGGGCAAGGATGCGGTCAGCGAGTTCGTCGATCGCCTGCTGCCCACCGAGAAGCAGTCGGAGGTGAACCAGCTCGTCGCCGAGGGCTCCGAGGAGTCGCTGCGGGCCGCACTCGAGCTCGATCCGCCCAACGAGCGGGCCATCCTCGGGCTGGCGGAGATCCTCGTGGGCAGAGGCGAGACCGACGACGCGCTCGCCCTGCTCGACCGCGTACCGGAATCGCACGAGTCGAAGCGCATCGCGGCGTTGGCGCGCGGTGGGGACGAGATCCTCGCAGGCGACGTCGATGCCAAGGTCGCCGGCCTGCTCGAACGGGTGAAGGACGACGCCGAGGCCCGCCAGGAGCTCCTCGATCTGCTCGAGCTGCTGGGTCCCGAGGACCCCCGGACCGCCGAGTACCGGCGCCAGCTCACGGCTCGCCTGTTTTGATCGGCCT
>CAZGEF010000041.1:0-17990 GCA_964525005.1 uncultured Rhabdothermincola sp. | reverse complement strand
GTCCTGATCGGCCTGTCCTGATCGGCCTGTCCTGATCGGCCTGTCCTGATCGGCCTGTCCTGATCGGCCGGTGGCCGGCACGGATCCACCGGCAAGAACGGGGGCTGACGACACTCGGCGTCCCCGGTAGGTTCGTGCCTGCAC
Organism: uncultured Rhabdothermincola sp.; assembly: GCA_964525005.1. GTDB lineage: Bacteria > Actinomycetota > Acidimicrobiia > Acidimicrobiales > Acidimicrobilacustridaceae > CAZALT01. The sequence continues at coordinate 17,846 of CAZGEF010000041.1, read as the reverse complement.
GTTCCTCCCACACCCCGGTGCCCGCGCGCGGGCCGAGGTCGGAGGTCCCCCGTGGAACCTGGCGACAGTGCAGACAACGGTGAGCACAGCGATGGTGACGTCCCGTCGGGCCGGGCACATCCAGCCCTGGCTGATCGCCCCCCGGCTGATCGACGAGACACGCCGGTCAGCGCGGACCGTCCGGCGGCGGGCTGGGACGGGGACCTGTCACATCCGGTCCTCACGATCGACGAGGTCGTCGAGCGGGTCCGTGACCTCGCCGACCGCCGGGGCGTCCGCGTCGCGCTCGGGGCGCTCGCGGTGGCCGCCGTCGGGGTGTGGTGGTTCCTCGCCGGAGCGGTCCCCGACGCCGGGTCGATCTCGACCGGACCGTTCACCGCAGGCGGCACGACGATCCCGTTCGCCACCTCCACGACCGGTGGAGGTCCCGATGGCGCCGGGGACCTGACCGCCGAGGGAGCCGGGTCAGGGGACGAGCCCGAGGGCGGCGAGATGGTCGTCCACGCCGCGGGAGGCGTCAACGTGCCCGGGGTGTACCGCTTGGCCGGAGGGGCCCGCATCGGTGACCTCGTCGCTGCCGCAGGTGGGCTCGCACCCGATGCCGACGGCGACCGCCTCAACCTCGCCGAGCCGTTGCGAGACGGCGCGCGGGTCTACGTCCCACGGCTGGGCGAGATCGAGACCCCGTCCCCGCAGGGGCTCGACGGGCCCACCGGGTCGTCCGGCCCGTCAGGGCCGTCCGGCTCCTCGGCCGACGGGGGTGCGTCGTCTCCGGTCGACCACGTCGACGTCAACACGGCGACGGTCGATCAGCTCGACGAGCTTCCGGGCATCGGGCCCTCCACGGCGCAAGCGATCGTGGCGCACCGGGACCAGCACGGCCCCTTCGGCTCGGTCGACGAGCTGATCGAGGTGCGCGGCATCGGCCCGGCCAAGCTCGAGCAGCTTCGACCCCTCGTCCGCGTGTGAACCGGGTCCCGAGCGGTCCGTCACGTCCGCCGCACCTGCCAGCTCCGTCGCCTCGGTCGGGCGAACCGTCATCAGGCGCGCTGCCCCACGAGGGCGCGGTGCGCGGAGCGTGGCGCTCCGAGGTGGGACCGCTCGTGGTCGCCGCGGCCACGGCGAGCGGATGCTTGGTCGCCCGTCCCGGTGTCGTCGCCGTGGGCGCAACGCTGGTCCTCGCCCTGGGCGTGACGGTGGGCGGACGCCGGTCGCTGCGGTCCCTCGTCCCGGCGGCGATCGGGGCCGTTCTCGCCGCCGCGCTCGCGGCACAGGCCTGGGCCGGGTTGGACCCGCCCCGAGCCCAACGGTTCGAGGGCCCGGTGACGTTGGTGACCGACCCGCAGGTCGTGCCGGGTGGCCTGCGGATGGCGGTGCGCGGCGGTGGTCGCCACAGCATGCTCTTCGTCCCGACCACGGCCGCCGATCCCGTGCGGAGCGCCATGGCGGGGGAAGAGGTGACCGTCACGGGATGGCTGCAGCCCGTGCGTGGCGATGGTTGGCTCGCCCGGCGCCACATCGCCACCCGTCTGACCGCCGAGACCACGGGCGAGGTCCGCGAGGGCCACGTCGTCGCCCGGCTCGCCAACGGGATCCGCCGGGTCATCGACCGAGGTGCAGACCGCCTCGGCGAGCGCGAACGTGCCCTCTACCTCGGGTTCGTCCTCGGCGACGACCGGGAGCAGACCGATGCGGTCGTCGAGGAGTTCCGGGCCGCAGGACTGACCCACCTGCTCGTCGTGTCCGGCCAGAACGTCGCCTTCGTCCTGGCCGTGGCCTCGCCGGTGCTCGGCCGGCTCCAGCTGCGCTCGCGGCTCGTCGCCACCCTCGCCGTCATCGCCTTCTTCGCCCTGGTGACCCGCTTCGAGCCGTCCGTGCTGCGGGCCACGACCATGGTGGGCATCACGGCGTGCACCGTGACCTTGGGGCGTCCGACCTCGCGTCTGCGCACCCTGGCCTACGCCGCCACGCTCTGCCTGCTGATCGACCCGTTCCTCGTGCAGTCGGTCGCTTTCGGCCTGTCGCTCTCGGCCTGCATCGGCATCGTCGTGGTCGGGCCGCCGCTCACCGCCCGGCTGCGTGGCCCGTCGTTCGTCCGGGAGCCCCTGGCGATCACGCTCGCGGCACAGATCGGCGTTGCGCCGCTGCTCATCGCGACCTTCGACGGCGTCCCCGTCGCGTCCATCCCGGCCAACCTCCTGGCCGGCGCTGCGTCGGGGTTCGTGATGAGCTGGGGGATGTCGGTCGGGCTCGTCGCCGGGGCCCTTCCCGACGCGCTCGGTTCACTCGCCATGGCGCCGGCCGGTGCCGCGGTCGCGTGGATCGCCGCGGTGGCGTCGTGGGCGGCGGATCTTCCCCTGGGGCAGGTCGACGGTCGCAGCGGTCCTGTTCTGGTCGCCGTCGTCGCAGCGTGGGCGATCGGCCGCCGGTGGCGGACGGCCCGGGTGACCAGGACGGCCCGGGTGACCAGGACGGGCCCGGCGCCCGGTGGCCCGGTCCCCGACGTGTAGGTTCCGGACCGTGGACCTCCTGCTCGGCGACACCCGCTTCGACGTCACCCACCGGGCCGTCGTGATGGGCATCTTGAACCGCACGCCCGACTCCTTCTACGACCAGGGCGCCTACTACGCCTTCGACGACTTCCTGCGCAAGGCCGAGCAGCTCGTCGTCGACGGTGCCGACTTCCTCGACGTCGGTGGGGTGAAGGCCGGCCCGGGCGAGGAGGTCACCGAGGCCGAGGAGCTCGAGCGGGTCGTTCCCGCCGTCGAGGCGCTCCACGCCCGCTTCGACCTCCCGCTGTCGGTCGACACGTGGCGGGCCCGCGTGGCCAACGCGTGCTTCGACGCGGGTGCCGTGGTGGGCAACGACATCAGCGGGTTCGCCGATCCGGACTACCTGCCCGTGTGCGCGGCGGCCGGTGCGTCGGTCGTGGCCACCCACATCCGGCTGGCCCCCCGCGTCCCCGATCCCGAGCCCGTGTACGACGACCTGGTCCCCGACGTTCGGGGCTTCCTGGCCGATCGCGCCGCCTCGGCCGAGGCGGCGGGCATCCCCGCGGCACGGATCATGGTCGACGCCGGCCTCGACCTGGGCAAGACCGAGGCGCAGTCGCTCGAGCTGCTCCGCCGCTCGGACGAGTTGGCCGGGCTCGGCTACCCCCTGTTCCTGTCGGCCTCGAACAAGCGGTTCATCTGGACGTTGCTCGGCGTCGAGCGAGGACAGACCCAGCTGGGGACCTCGGCCGCCCACGCCCTGGGCATCGAGCTCGGGTGTCGCGTCCTGCGTGCCCACGACGCCCGTGCCGCCCGTCGCGTCGCCGACGTCGTCGCTGCGATCCTCCAGGCGGCCTGACGGTGGCGGCCAAGGCTGGAGCAGCGAAGTCCGGGGTGGGTGTCCGCACCGACGTCGTGCCGTCGACGCCGGTCACGATCATCAAGGGCGGCGACGAGGTGCTCGTCGCCGACGTGCTCCGCGGCGTGGTCGACACGCTCGTGGCGAACGGCGACCGCTCGCTCATGGTCGAGGAGCTCGACGGATCCCGCTACGAGTCCTCCGACGGGGCCGACCTGTCGGTGGCGGTCGACGCCGCGCAGACGCCGTCGTTCCTCACCGAGCGCCGGGTGGTGGTGGCGCGCCACCTCGGGCCCTTCAGCACGAAGGACTCGGTCCAGGTGCTGGTGGACTACCTGGCGGACCCGCTCGAGACGACCTCGCTCGTGCTCGTGTGGGAGCGCGACCCCAAGCGCGATGCCAAGGTCGCCGCCGTGCCGAAGTCGCTGGTCGCCGCGGTCGGCGCCGCCGGGGGCGTGGTCCTCGACGCGGGGGTGGGGCGCTCGGCCCGCGATCGAGACGCCTGGGTCGACGAGCACATCACCGACGCCGGGCTGAAGCTGGCTCGCGATGCCAAGCAGGTGCTCCTCGAGCGGCTCGGCGACGACGTGAACCGGCTCGGCGGCATCCTCGAAGCGCTCCGGGGCACCTACGGCAGCGACACCACGCTGCACGCCGCCGACGTCGAGCCCTACCTCGGCGATGCCGGCGACATCGCCCCGTGGGATCTCACCGACGCCATCGACAAGGGCGATGTGCCCCGGGCGATGGACTGCCTGGGACGCATGATGGGAGCCGGTGCCCGCCATCCGCTCCAGATCATCGCCACGCTCAACACCCACGTCACCCGCATGCTGGCGCTCGACGGGGCCGGGGTGGCCAACGAGAAGCAGGCGGCCGAGCTCCTCGGCATGACCGGGAGCACGTTCCCCGCCAAGAAGGCGCTCGAGCAGTCGCGCCGGCTGGGGTCGGACCGCTTGGCCGAGTTCACCGGGCTGCTGGCCCAGGCCGACCTCGACCTCCACGGCGCCAAGGCCTGGCCCCCCGAGCTCGTCATCGAGGTCCTCGTGGCCCGCCTGGCAAGTAGGAGCCGTCGCCGCTGAGCGGCTTCGGGCATCCGGCGTCGGTTGCGTGCAGGGGCACGGTGGTCGTGTGTGGGTACGCACGCGATGCCGGTGGTCGATCGGCCGAGCGATCTCACGTCACCCGAAAACCCACGACGCCCCTCGCGGTGCGAGAGGCGTCGTGGATGTGCGGGCCGGGGAACCGGCTCTGCAGGGTGACCCGGCGGGTCAGGCGTCGGCGCCGGCGGTGGAGACGGCCTTGACGAGGCGGCTCTTGCGGCGGGCGGCCTGGTTCTTGTGGATGACGCCCTTGCTGGCGGCCTTGTCGATCGACTTGAGGGCCTGCTGCGTGAGCGCTGCGACGTCGTCGGCGCCGGCCTCTGCCGCGGTGAGCGCGTGCTTGGTACGGGTCTTGACCTCGGAACGGACCGCCTTGTTGCGCAGGCGGGCCTTCTCGTTGGTTCGGTTCCTCTTGATCGCGCTCTTGATGTTGGCCACGGGTACCTGCAGTGCTCGGGGAATGAAGGGGGAGAGATCGGTGCCGGCCAGCGGACGCCCAAAGGAGCGAGTTGAGTGGCGGGCAACAGCGGAGAGACACGATAGCGGCCCTGCGCCTCCCAGTCACAACTGGGGCGGCGCCCCGGTCGGCCCGAAGACGGCGATGCTCCAACTCTTGGGCCGGCGGGTCGGACCGCTACGATCGACCGCTCACGTCAACTGCTCGTCAGGTCTCGTGCTCGTCACGTCTCGGCTGGCCCATCGCCGTGCCGTCCCCACGAGCTCGCCGACACCGGCCCCGCAGCCATCGCACCGCCAGGAAAGCACCCCCGCACCGTGTCCCAGCTCAGCCGCTACCGCGATCTGTGCATCATCGCTCACATCGACCACGGCAAGTCCACCCTGGCCGATCGCATGCTCGAGCTGTGCGGTGCGGTCGACGAGCGCCAGATGCGAGCCCAGTACCTCGATTCGATGGACATCGAGCGCGAGCGGGGCATCACCATCAAGCTCCAGAGCGTCCGGCTCGACTGGAAGGACCACGTCCTCAACCTCATCGACACCCCGGGTCATGTCGACTTCGGCTACGAGGTGTCGCGGTCTCTGGCCGCGTGCGAAGGGGCCATCCTGCTCGTCGACGCGTCGCAGGGCATCGAGGCCCAGACGCTCGCCAACTGCTACCTGGCGCTGGAGAACGACCTCGAGATGGTCGTCGCCCTGAACAAGATCGACCTGCCCGCGGCCGATCCCGAGCGGGTCAGCGCCGAGATCGAGTCCGTGCTCGGCATCCCCGCGTCGGAGATCCTGCACCTCAGCGCCAAGACCGGCGAAGGCGTGCCGGAACTGCTCGATGCCGTGGTCGAGCGGATCCCGCCCCCCGAAGGCGATGTCGACGCTCCCCTCCAGGCCCTCATCTTCGACAGCCACTTCGACACGTATCGCGGGGTGGTCAGCTCCATCCGCATCATGAACGGCACGCTGCACGCAGGCACGAAGCTCCAGTTCGTGCAGGCCGGCGACACGCACTCGGCCGACGAGATCGGCACCCGCAACCCCGAGCCGACGCCGGTGAAGCAGCTGAGCGCCGGTGAGGTCGGCTACCTCATCGCCGGCATCAAGGACGTGGGGGAGGCCCGATCGGGCGAGACGGTCACCGACGCTGCTCGGCCGGCCGCGGCGCTCCCGGGCTACCAGGAGCCCAAGCCGATGGTGTTCTGCGGGATGTACCCCATCGACGCCGACGAGTTCCCGACGTTGCGCGAGTCGCTCGAACGGCTCGGGCTCAACGACTCCAGCTTCACCTTCGAACCCGAGAGCTCGGGCGCCCTGGGCTTCGGGTTCCGGTGCGGGTTCCTCGGCCTGCTCCACATGGAGATCATCCGCGAGCGCCTCGAGCGCGAGTTCAACCTGGCCCTCATCGCCACGGCCCCGTCGGTGGAGTACCAGGTGTTCACCACCGCCGGCGACCAGATCACCATCGACAACCCCAGCGAGCTGCCGGCCACCCAGGAGATCGACCACATCCAGGAGCCGTTCCTGAAGATCACGATCCTCACGCCCACCGACTACACGGGCACGCTGATGGAGCTGTGCCAGCACCGGCGGGGCGAGATGACCAAGATGGAGTACCTGTCGCCCGAGCGGGTCGAGCTGCAGTACCGCATCCCGCTGGCCGAGGTCGTCACCGACTTCTTCGACCAGCTCAAGAGCCGCACGCAGGGCTACGCCAGCCTCGACTACGAGCCCGACGGCTACGAGCGCACGAAGCTGGTCAAGGTCGACATCCTGCTCAACGCCCAGCCGGTCGACGCGTTCAGCGCCATCGTGCACACCGACAAGTCGTTCGACTACGGCCGCCGGATGACCGAGAAGCTCAAGGAGCTCATCCCGAGGCAGATGTTCGACGTGCCCATCCAGGCTGCCGTCGGCGGCAAGATCATCAGCCGCCAGACCGTCAAGGCCAAGCGCAAGGACGTGCTCGCCAAGTGCTATGGCGGCGACATCACCCGCAAGCGCAAGCTGCTGGAGAAGCAGAAGGAGGGCAAGAAGAAGATGAAGAACATCGGCCGGGTCGAAGTCCCCCAGGAGGCCTTCGTCGCCGCCCTCAAGCTCGACGACTGATTCCGTCCGAGCGCAACGGGTGAGCCAGACCGTGATTGGCACTCGGTATCATCGACTGCCAGCCTGAGACGACGCCTGCGGTGCCGCCCACGTCCCCGTGGGTCGGTCGGCCGCCAGAGGATCCGGCCATGCCCGACGACCCCACAACCGAGCTCGACGAACGCAAGGCGCAGATCCTGCGCGCCGTCGTCGAGGAGTACATCGAGACGGCCCAGCCCGTGGGGTCGAGCCACGTCGCCCAGGCTGCGTCGGTCCAGGTGTCGCCGGCGACGATCCGCAACGACATGGCCACGCTGGAACAGGACGGCTACCTCTACCAGCCCCACACGAGCGCCGGCCGCATCCCCACCGAGAAGGGCTACCGCTTCTTCGTCGACAGCATGGGCGGCTCGGCCAAGTTGGGCATGGGCCAGGCCCAGCAGGTGCGTTCCTTCTTCGACGAGGCCCACGGCGAGATCGAGCAGATGCTGCGCTCCACCAGCCAGCTGCTGTCGAGCCTCACGAGCTACACCTCGGTCGTCGTGGCCCCGCCGCACGAGGTCGCCACCATCCGGTCGGTGCAGCTGGTGCGGCTCAACGGCCCCCTGGCCCTGCTGGTCGTCGTGCTGTCCAACGGTGCCGTCGACAAGCACACGGTGGACATCGCCGCCGACGTCGACGACTCCAAGCTGGCCATCGCCGGAGGACACCTCATCGGGCTCCTCCTCGGGCGTTCGGTGACCCAACCCACCAGCGACCTCGTCCCGCCGACCACCGGCGACGTGGAGGTCGACACGGTCGTGGCGGCGGCTCTGGGCGTCATCGCCAGCGACGTCGACGGCCCGGGTGTGTACATCGGCGGCGCGTCGAACACCGCGGCGGCCTTCGACGCCGTCGGCACGGTGCGCGAGGTCCTGCGCATCCTCGAGCAGCAGCTGGTGGTCGTGTCGCTCATGCGCGACGTCGTGGGTCGCGGGCTCAGCGTGGCGATCGGCACCGAGACCGGTATGGAGCCCCTCACGGAGTGCGCGGTGGTGGTGGCCCCCTACGAGGTCGACGGCGAGCCCGCCGGGTCCATCGGGCTCCTGGGGCCCACCCGCATGAACTACCCACAAGCCCTCGCTGCGGTCGCCGTGGTCAGCAAGCGTCTGGGCAATCGATTGAGCGAGGGCTGATGGCCGACGACTACTACGAGATCCTCGGGGTCTCGCCCGACGCCGGACCCGACGAGATCAAGCGCGCCTACCGGCGCCTGGCCCGCGAGCTGCACCCCGACACCAACCCCGACCCGACGGCCGAGGCTCGGTTCAAGGAGGTCGCGCTCGCCTACGAGACGCTGAGCGACCCGCAACGACGGGCGCAGTACGACCAGTTCGGCCCGGACGGCCCCGGCTTCGGGGCGGGCGGCAGCGGTGGCCTGGGCGACATCTTCGACATGTTCTTCAACGGCGGTGGATCGCCGTTCGGGGGCGGAGGCCAGCGCCGTCCGGGCGGACCGCCTCGTGGGGTCGACCTGGAGTCGACCGTCGAGCTCTCCTTCGAGGAGGCCGTGTTCGGCGCGGAGACGACCTTCACCGTGCGCACCGCCAGCTACTGCGAGGTGTGCGAGGCGACCGGGGCGACGTCGGGAACCACGGCGGAGACCTGCCCCGACTGCCAGGGCGCCGGCCAGGTGCGTCAGGTCCGCCAGTCGATCCTGGGGCAGATGGTCACCGCCGGGCAGTGCCCGCGCTGCGGCGGCATGGGCACCGTGATCGCGTCGCCGTGCGGGTCGTGCCACGGCGACGGCCGCGTGATCGAGGAGCGGTCCATCACCGTCGAGGTGCCGAGCGGCATCGACGACGGGACCACCCTCCGGCTCAGCGGTCGGGGAGCCGTCGGTCTCCGAGGTGGCCAGGCCGGCGATCTCTACGTCCACCTCCGGGTCCGTCCCCACGAGCGGTTCGAGCGGCAGGGCTTCGATCTCGTGTCGACCCTGAGCCTGCCCGTCACCCAGGCCGCGCTCGGTGCCCAGCTCGTGTTCGAGACGCTCGACGGCGCGGAGGACCTCGTGGTCCCCAAGGGCACCCAGACCGACCGGGTGTTCCGCCTGCGCGGCCGCGGGGTGCCGCACCTCGAGGGCCGTGGTCGCGGCGATCTCCTCGTCCGCGTCGTGGTCGACACGCCAGTTGCCGGCTCCGACGAGGAGGAGGAGCTGCTCCGGCAGCTCGCGGCGCTTCGGGGCGAAGAGGTGGCGCCGGCCGACGACGGGCTGTTCGCCAAGCTCCGTTCGGCGTTCAAGTAGCCGCGGTGACCGGAGCACGGCCGGATCGGTCCACCTCGCCGCCCGCGAGGCCGCCGCTCGTGTTCGTCCGGTCGCTCGACGATCCCGAGCTCGACTCCGACGACCACCACCACCTCGGCCGGGTGCTGCGGTTGCGCGACGGTGCCGCGATCACCCTCGCCGACGGTGGCGGCCGGTGGCGGCCGGCGGTCCTGTCGGCTCGTCCCGAGCCGACGGGGCCCATCGTCGAGCGCCGGGCCCCGGCAGCGGTCCTCACGGTCGGGTTCGCGCTCGTGAAGGCCGCGAAGCCCGAACTGGTGGTCCAGAAGCTCACCGAGCTCGGCATCGACCGCATCGCGGTGTTCGATGCCGAACGATCCGTGGCGCGGTGGACGGGTGACAAGGCGTCACGGAACCTCGACCGGCTCCGCCGGGTGGCGCGCGAGGCCTGCATGCAGGCCCGCCGTCCCGACCTGCCCGCGGTCGACGGACCTCTGGCGTTCGCCGATGTCGTCGCGCTGCCGGGTGCGGCGCTGGCGGACCGGGAGGGGGCGCCACCGGACCTGGCTCGCCCGACCGTGCTCATCGGGCCGGAAGGGGGATGGAGCGATGCGGAGCGCACGTCGCTGGCCGACGTGGCAACCATCGGGCTCGGCGACCACGTGCTGCGGGCCGAGACGGCGGCGATCGCTGCAGCGACGGCGCTGACGTTGCTGCGGGCCGGGCTCGCGACCACACCGGGCTGAGCTCCGCGGTCCTGCTGGTTCGGTGACGACCAGGAGCTCACCGACACGGACCGGCACACGGCGTCGGCTGCACGACGTCCAGCCGGTCATCGGTGCAGGTGTCCGCCCGTGGTCGTCGAGCTGATGCCCGTCGAGCTGATGCCCGTCGAGCTGATGCCCGTCGAGCTGATGCCGGTCGAGCTGATGGTTGTCGACTTTGGTGACGCAGAGTAGGGTCGGCGAAGTTCAAGACCACCGAAGGTGGTCGCCGCCATCGCCGGTGTCGCTCATGGCGCGGCACCGGATGACGGGGCGGGTTGGGGAAGCACCACGAAGGCGGCGCCGCCGGATCGACTCGGCATGACCGGGGTCGGTTGCGAGGCCGGCTCAGGGAGGTACGACGTGAGTACGGACAACGGTGAGGTTCCGGCCAGCTACAGCCGCAAGGTGGGCGAGCGACTGCGGTCCATCCGGCGGCAGAAGCGCCTGTCGCTCCAGGAGGTCGAGGCGGTCTCCGACCAGGAGTTCAAGGCATCGGTCCTCGGCGCCTACGAGCGGGGTGAGCGGGCCATCTCGGTGCCGCGGCTCCAGCGCCTCGCCCGGTTCTACAACGTTCCCGTCGACCAACTCCTCCCGAGCGACGACAGCCCTGGCTTCGAGGACAGCCGGGTGAGCTCGTCGCCCGCCTACGACACCGCGATCACGATCGACCTCCGTCGACTCGAGACCCTCACCGGGCCCGAGGGCGACCTGCTCACCCGCTACCTCTCGATGATCCAGGTCCAGCGCCAGGACTTCAACGGTCGCGTGCTCACCATCCGGCGCGACGACCTCCGTGCCATCGCCTGCCTGCTCGGGGTCAACGTCGAGGGTGCACCGGGCCGCCTGGAAGACCTCGGGCTCGCCCGTACGACCTGACGGCGCGACGAGACCGGTGCCCGCGTGATCTCGCCATGAACCACGCCGACTTCGGTGTCTACGTCCACATCCCGTTCTGTGCGAAGCGTTGCGACTACTGCGCCTTCGCCACCTGGACCGATCGTCACCACCTCCAGGATGCCTACGTCGCGGCGCTGATCGCCGATGTCGACCGGGCGATCGCCGCCGGGCTGCCCGCGGCCACCTCGGTGTTCGTGGGGGGCGGAACGCCCTCGCTCCTGCCGGGATCAGATCTGGCATCGGTGCTGGCCCGGGTCACGACCGTCCCGGGAGCTGAGGTCACCGTCGAGTGCAATCCCGACACCGTGACGGCGGAGCTGCTCGATGCGTACGTGGCGGCCGGGGTCAACCGGATCTCGCTCGGGGTGCAGTCCATGGTGCCGCACGTGCTCGAGTCCCTTGGACGGACCCACGACCCGGCGTCGGTCGCTCGTGCCGTCGACCTGATCCGCGCCGCCGGGATCCCGACCTTCAACCTCGACCTGATCTACGGCGCGGTGGGCGAGACGGCGGACGACTGGCGGTCGACGCTCGACCTGGTGGGCGACCTCGATCCGCCGCACGTGTCGGCCTATGCGTTGACCGTCGAAGCGGGGACGCCCCTCGCCGCCGATCCCGCTCGGCGACCCGACGACGACGATCAGGCCGACAAGTACCTGCTCGCCACCGAGATGCTCGGCCGGGTCGGGTTGGAGTGGTACGAGATCTCCAACTGGTCGCGCCCCGGTCACGCGTGCCGGCACAACCTCTTGTACTGGGCGCAGGGCGACTACCAGGGGTTCGGGTGCGCGGCGCACTCCCATCGGGACGGGCGGCGGTTCTGGAACGTCCGCACCCCGGAGCGCTACATCGATCACGTCGGTGCTGGGCGGTCGGTCGAGACGGCGTCGGAGGAGCTCGAGGTGGACGACCGCCGGATCGAGGGGCTGCAGCTCGCGTTGCGGACCAGGTCCGGAGTGCCCGCGTCTGCCGTCGATGCCGGTGACCTCGAGCTGCTGGCCGACCTCGTCGAGGTGGAGGGCGAACGTGTCGTGCTGACCCCGGCGGGGCGCCTCCTCGCCAACGAGGTCGCCGTCCGGCTGCGCTGACGCGCCGTCGAGTCACCGGTCGGGGAGCGCCGGCAGCTCGAACACCTGGCCGCAGTAGACGAGGTCCGGTTCGCCCGGGACGGCGAACACCGCCTGGTTCAGGCCGATCAGCGTGTTGAGGTAGTCCGCCGTGGCGCGGTTCGACGCGTCCAGGCCGTGGGCCCGCAAGGTTCGGTTGGCCACGGCCCACAGGTGGTCGCCCGGCTGGATGGTCCAGGTGGCGGCCGGGTCGCGGCCGGGGACCGGGGCGACGGCGGCGGTGTCTCCTGCGGTGGGCGGGCCGGTGTCTCCTGCGGCGGGTGAGTCGTCGAACGGGTCGGTGGGCGCGTGGGGCGCGGCGTCGATGGCGCCGACATCGACGATCGCGACGTCGAGCATCGTCATGATCTCCGTTCGTGGGGGCGGGTGGGGACCGGCGGGGCCAGCCGCGTTCCCGCTGGTGGTGCTCGGGCTGGTGGTGCTCGGGCTGGTGGTGCTCGGGCTCGTCACGGTCGGGGCGGGCGAAGGCGGGGTCTCGGTCGATGGGGGAACCGCCGGTTGGTGCCCGGTGTCGGGTGGCGCCGGCGTCGTGGTGCCGGGAGCGGTTGGGCCGGGCGCAGGGGTCGTCGTGGACGTGGGCGCCGGTTCGGGTGCCGTGGTCGGTGCCGATGCGAGGTCCGGATCGGGGACCGGGTCCGTGGCTCGATCCACGGGGTCGTCGATGACGGTCATCGTCACGCGCTCGGGGACCTGGACCGGCATCGCCCCGACCGCTGCAGGCTGGGCGAGCGACAGTCCGACGGTGACCCCCACGCCGAGCAGGCGGCGTTGTGCGGGGGTGAGGAGGGCATCGGCCCAACGAACGGCCCGGACGCCGCCCACCGCCCGCGCCAGGAGTGCGGCCAGGGTCGTGACGACGAGCCACGCGAGGACGCCCAGCAGGACGACCCGCACCACGGCGACCGCCGCGAGCGGCGCTCCGTGGAGATCGACCCACGGGCCGAGAGCACCGAAGGCGGTGGGTGGCGGGGGGATCAGCCGTCCTGAGTGCCACACGGCGGTGGTCGCTGCGGTGAGGCAGACCACGCTCAGGGTCGTGGTTCCTCGCCGCGCCCTGGACTCATGGTTCCCTCCGGCGGGCGATGGCGGATGAACGGAAACAGATCGAAAACCCATGAGATGACCCTAGGTGTGAGTGGGATCGCGGGCAAGGGTCCAGGTCTGCCGAGGTTGCGCCGACACGGGCGAGTGACACGTCCACCGACGGCCGGACGTGGCGGCGCGGAGCGCTGGCCGGCATCGCCTCGGCTCGCTGGCAAGATGGCTGGGTGACCGAGATCTTCGACCCGAGGTGGCTTCATGGTGTGTCCGGTCGCCGTGGCGCCCCGCCGCCGGGGGCCGGGCTCGCCGGGGCGGGGCGGTCGTCGCCGCGGCCCACCGACCGGTTGGACCCTGTCCACGGGGATCTCGGGCGGCCGTGACCCCGCAACAGAGGAAGAAGACGGCGTACGAGGTGCTGGGCGTGGAGTCGGGCGCGAGCCAGACGAAGCTCAAGCAGGCCTACATCAGGTTGGCGCAGCTCAACCACCCCGATCGGCAGGGAGAGTCCAGCCCGGCGGCTCGGCACCAGGCCGAGGTGGCGATGCGGGAGATCACCGCGGCCTGGGCGTCGGTCAGCACGCCGGCGCGCCGGGCCGCCTACGACCGGTCGCTGCGGCCGGCGGGATCGGCGTGGGAGAGCCAGACGGCCTCCGGAGCGACACGGGCGCCACGCACCTCGGCGGTGCGCCCCGGCCAGGCCGTGCCGCCTCCGTCCGGGTCGGGCATCGTCGTCGACGCGTCGCACGCGAGGTTCTGGCGCTGGGGACCGGCCGTGGTCCTCGCCTTCCTCCTCATCGGCATCTTGGTGTTCACCGCGTACGCCAACCAGGCCGAGAACGTCGACCCGACCACCACGATCCCTCCGGGTGCTCGGTCGTGGGAGGTCGGCGACTGCATCGTCGTCGCGAGCGGTGGCGGACGGAGCATCCCGATCCTCACCGAGTGCGCCCGATCGGGCGCGTCGGAGGTGCGCGAGGTCACCGATCTCGGTCGGCCGTGCGGCCGGGGGTCGTACGCGTACGACCTGGCGACCGAGAAGGTGCGTCTCTGTCTGGCGGAGTAGGCGGCTGGTGGGGGAGATGCGATATGAGCGCCCCGAGCGAGTCGGGTAAGGTGACCGCTCCCATCACGGGCGTATAGCTCAGTCGGCTAGAGCACTGCCTTCACACGGCAGGGGTCACAGGTTCGAGTCCTGTTACGCCCACCACCGAGATCCCTGCTGCGGCAGGGATCTCTTGGTTTTCGGCTTCGGGCGGTCGGGCGGCGGGAAGGCCAATACGCGCGAGATGCGCGCGACATTTCGAGCGAACAAGTCCGTCTGGCCGGAGTTCCGGGCACCGAAGACACTGATCAGTGACCGGTTCGGCAGTCGCTACGCTGCGCCCATGGCGGAAGAGAGGCAGGCATGAGGCGTCCCGCTACACGGCTCGTAGGACTGCTCGCCTTGGCGTTCGCTCTGGGAGCGTGTGGTTCGAGCGGCTCGCCGAGCGTCGGCTCTTCGGACACGACCACGACGGCAGGACTGATCTCCGGGTTGGAACTCGACGAGAGCTCACAGGTGGACTCGCAGTCGTCGGTAGCCACGACTCAGCACCTGATCGTCCATCTGACCGAAGCAGGCGCACGGCGGGGCAGCAACGCGGATGTGGACCTGTTGCTGGCGACGAAGCTCGCCGAAGGCGCCGTGGACTCTTATGTGGCGGGGTGGGGCGAGGCCGGCACCTACGACGTCGACGTCGTCTGGGTCGCTGGAGCGGACACGGACACGTTGATCGCGGAGATCGAGGCCATCGATGGCATCGTCGAAGTCGAGCGCGGTTAGTTGTCCTGTTTGATGGCCTGGATCGTCAGATTCCGCACGGATCCGATCGTGGGACGAACTTGTCCTTCCAGGTGGTTATGAACTCGCCGGCATCGCCGCCGTCAGACGTGAACTTGGCGAAGGCGTAGTAGTCGCGAACTTCGGTAACGGTCAGCCACCCGGTGAGCGACTCCGAGCGGAACCGGTCGTAGCTCTCCTTCCACACATGGCCGCCCGCCTTGATCTCGCTGAGGTAGCAGTCGCCGTTGAAGGTCCCTGTGATCGGTGGTTGCGGTTCGAGCACGACGAATTCGAAGGTCATCCCGACGCTGAGTGGCTCGCCCTCCTCACTGCTCGCCGAATTCCACCAAACCAAGCCCACGAGCACCGCGATCGCCAGGCCGGCGAGCGGCCAGACTCCGAACCTCCTTAGGAAGGATGCCGCGTTCGTCTGCTCTGTCATTCCGCCCTGCCCCGTTACTCAAGCGCTCAGAGTAGTGGCGCAGATTCTCGGTCGCCCCTGGTGGTCGGACTGCATTGCTGCCTCGAATCCCGCGAGGGACGTCACGCTCGAGTAAGCGGGATTCTGGCGAAGTCAGGGATCCGTCGACACTGAATCGCCATCTGAGCGGTCGATCGTCGTCTCCGTGATCCCTTCGATCGCGCGATCGCGTGTCTCGTCCATCGCTTGGAGTTCTTCGTCGCTGGCAGGCTCGCGACGCGAGTCTCGGATGGCGTGCACGACGTTGAGAGCGCTGAATGCGAGAAACATGACCCCTCCAGCAAGGAAGAGGATCTGCTTCGGGGCCGACCGGTCGCTCCAGAACGATCTCTCGCCGGCCTGCTCAGCGTTGGTGGGGTTCGTCGCGTCGTAGACGATCGCCACCGGCGCTCCTATCGAATAGCTCCCTCTGCTCCACTCGATCTTGGTGTGCACCGGGCGTCCGGCGGCTGTGAAGGTCACCTCCAGGCGGTTGTCGCTTCGGTAGCCGTACTCGAAACCCTCGACCGTGGCCATGGTCGGCACGCTGTGCTCGTCGATGCTGCGAGCGTCCTGGTAGCCACTGACCCCGAATGCGATCGACGCGAGACCCATCGCGAGCGCGACCGTGGCGG
Source organism: uncultured Rhabdothermincola sp. (assembly GCA_964525005.1). Taxonomy (GTDB): domain Bacteria; phylum Actinomycetota; class Acidimicrobiia; order Acidimicrobiales; family Acidimicrobilacustridaceae; genus CAZALT01. The sequence goes on along the minus strand of CAZGEF010000041.1, from coordinate 1,842 downwards.
CGATGAGGGGGTGGCTGAGGAAGACGCCTTCCAACCGCCCGCTGCCTCGCGCCCGCCATCCCACCGCACGAGTCTGGCGCAGGTCGGCATCCCTGGTGGACCGAATTGGTAACGACGGGCATCGTCGCCATGACGCGTGCTTCGGTGAGTGAATAGCGCACGGCTGGCGTTGTCCGACCCGTACGATCTCTGCATGGCGGACGGGCTCAGCAAGGAGATCGAGTCATCCCCACCCGGGTTGACTCGTCGTCGTGTCGTCGTTCTCGCCGCGTGGCTGATCGGTCTCGTAGCTGCCGTCGGGTTCCGTGCCTGGGGCGTCTCGGACGGGGGTCCGACCTTTTGGCCCGTTTGGATCGGGTGCAGTCTCTTCTTCGTGGTTGCGACCGTCGGGTGCCTCGCGTGGGGGCTCTGGAAAGACCGACAGGTGCGAGACAACGAACCGGTGGAATGACGCGGCTGGTACTGAGAGGTGGTCCCTCGCTCGGTTGGCTTGCGGAGCGTGAGATGAACGAAGGGCCCCTCAACTGGTCGCTGGGTCAGGCGAAAGTGCCGAGACGGTCGAGCAGCTTGTGCGCGGACTCGATGGCCTCCTGGCCGATGCCGAGTGCCTGGGTGGCCTCGTCGGTCGTGACGCCAGGCGTTGAGCGCTATGGGTACTCCGTGTCGTTGCGACGGCGGCGGAGGCGGTTGATTCGCCCGAAGACGGCGATGCCGCCGCTGTCGTTGAACTGAGCCCGTACTGCGTCGACCACGGCGACGTGTCCGCCCTTCGACGTAGCCCTCAGACCTTGCACGGCTAGCAATGCCGCTGACGCCTTGCGAGCGGCGTCGTAGCTCAGCTGAAGCGCGCCTGCGGGATCGTCGTCGAGTCCGAGGCTTGCGAGCCTGACGTGTGCCGCTGCATCGCCCAGGAGGCGGTCGGCGACGTCGGTCGACGCCTCGACCCGCTCGAGTTCGCCCTTGGTGATGAGATCCTCGATCGTCGCCCGTCCGCGTTCCCAGGTCATGGTGTTCCCTCGTAGGTCTTGGTGAGCTGTGCCAGGTCGTTGGTCAGGTCGCTCGCCAGGTCGTTCAACAGCACTGGTACGAGGCGTCGCGATCGAACCTCGCGAATGAAGCTCTCGTCAGCGTCGAGCCACGCCGCTCGCGAGCGAGCGGTCGCCTGGACGGGCAGACCGATCTGACGCTCCGCCTCGTCGGCGGCGTCGTGCATGGCGTCGAGGTCGACATCGCCGATCACGAGCACGTCGATGTCGTTCGGAGCACGGCCCGGCTCGCCGAGGTAGCGCGACGCCCAGGACCCGTAGACAACGACCGCTTCGGCTCCGTCGAGATCGGCAAACGTTTCGGAGATGACGGCGGGTGGCCCATAGGTCGTCAGGACGAGCTGACGCAGCGCGGGGTAGAGGGGATGGCTCTCGTCGACGCTCACGAGCCGCGTCGGGCCAGCCTTGCGAGAGGTCACGATTCCAGCCTGCTCGGCCCGGTCGATCTCTCGGGAGACGGTCGGCATGCTCGACCCAGCCCACTCGACGAGCTCGGTGAGGGAGTGCTCGGTCGCCGGATCTGCGAACAGGCGCGCCAGCAGCCGGCCCTGGGTGTCAGACCGGAGCATCGGGGCGAGAGACGGCGCAGCTACTTTCATGAACCGTACGAAACTCTACGGATAATGAAAGTAGCTGGCAACGGCTCGAGGAGAATCGGCGGGGTGGTCCGCTTCAATTGGGCGGAGACCAATTCCACCGTCCTCCTCGTACTTGCCTGCGGAGGTCTTGCCGGCCACCTGGGCTAGGACTGTGCTGAGCAATCGACTTTGGTGGCCTGGGTCGGGATGAGCCGTGG
>CAZGEF010000040.1:19526-24846 GCA_964525005.1 uncultured Rhabdothermincola sp. | reverse complement strand
GTCGAGCTTGGTGACGCCGTCGACGATCTCGGCGACCTCCTGGCCGAACTCGAGGTCGACGTCCTGGAGCGTGAGGCCGGTGTCCTCGACGGCGTCGTGGAGCAGCGCGGCGGCGATCGTGATGTCGTCGAGACCGAGCTCGGCCACGATCGTCGCCACCGCGACCGGATGGGTGATGTAGGGCTCGCCCGACTTGCGGTCCTGGCCGAGGTGCGCCTCGGCTGCGACCACGTACGCCTTGGAGATGGTGGACGTGTTCGCCCGCGGATGGCGCTCCCGGTAGGCGTTGACGAGCGGCGCGACCTCTTCGTGCGGCAAGGCGCTGTGACGTCGCCAGGGAAGGACGCGGTCGACGGTTGCCACGATCGTCTCCTACCTCCTTTCCGGGATCGGGTCGTTCGGACGGGCTCGGGCACGAGCTCACCTGCCGTCGAAGATGACAAGGTCTCCTCGAAGACTACGAGGGTCTCGACCCGACCCGTCGGGAACCCGGTCAGCCTGCACGGGGACGGTCAGCCAGTGCCGGGCAAGGTCAGCGCTTCTTGCCCTTCTTGCGCGGACGCGGCGGGATCGCGCCCGAGTAGGTGCGCGGCGGAACCGCACCAGGGGCCGTGGGCTTCGATGGAGCCGAGGACGTCGATGCGGACGACGTCGTCGAGACGGAAGCCGAAGCGCCCTCGCCCGACGAGGTGGACCGGGTGCCCGACGACGCGCTCGGGGCCGCCTCGATCCGCTCACGCACCTTCCGGTAGCGGGGCTCGCGCTCCTTGAAGAAGATCACGACCGGCGGGGCGATGAGGATGGACGAGTAGGCGCCCACGACCATGCCGACGAAGAGGGCGATGGCGAACTCCTCGAGCGTGGCCGCCCCCATGATCCCGGCTCCGACGACCAGCAGCGCCACGATGGGGAGGATCGCGCACACGGTCGTGTTGATCGACCGGAGCAGCACCTGGTTCATGGAGCGGCTCATCATCGCGGTGTAGGTGAGCCGTCCCGCTCCCGTGACGCGGGGCTCGTTCTCCTTCACCTTGTCGAACACGACGATGGTGTCGTAGATGGAGTACCCCAAGATGGTGAGGAACGCGATCACCGTCGCCGGCGTCACTTCGAACTGGAAGATGGAGTACACGCCGACGCTGATCACGATGTCGTGGATCAGCGACACGACAGCACCCAACGCCATCTGCCACTCGAGGCGGACCGTGAGGTAGATGAGCAGGACCACCAGGAACACCACGAGGGCCCGGACGGCCTGCGAGGTGATCTCGCTCCCCCACGACGGACCGACGGTGCTCACGCTGACGTCGCTCGGAGCGACCCCCGCCATGTCGGCCAGCACGACGGTGACCTCGACCACCTTCTCGGGGGTCTCCGGATCGGACTGGACCCGCACGACATCGGTGCCGACGATCTGGATCTTGGCCTGGCTCTGACCGACCGCAGCCAACTCCTCGCGGACGTCGGACACCGAGTGACCAGGGGCGACGACCTCCCACGAGGTGCCGCCCTCGAAGTCGATGCCGAGGTTGAGCCCTCGCAGGACGAGCGAACCGAGGCTGACCGTCAGCAGCACAGCTGACAGCGCGACGCCCCGGCGCCACCACTTCCCGAAGTCGATGTTGGTCTCGCCGTGGACGAGACGACTGAACCCGCTCATGACGAGACCTCCGGTGATGTGGATGCGGTGGGCCTCGGACCCGTCTCGTGCCCCGTGACGTCTTGCTCGCTGACGTCCACGACGTCGGCGCGCGGTCGGGGCAGGCCGAACGCCCGCGGGTGGTCGGTCGCGAATTGCGACGTCATCGTGGCCTTCACCACCGGCTGCATGAAGAAGTACGCGGCGAGCAGGTCGAGGACCCCGGCGAGGCCGAGGAAGAAGGCGAAGCCGCGCACCGGGCCGACCGTGAGCCACCACAGCAGCACAGCGCCGATGAGCGACGCCACGTCGGCCTTGACGATGGTGCTCCAGGAGCTGGAGAACGCCTTGTCGGTCGCGGAGCGCACCGTGCGGCCGTTGCGCACGTCCTCACGCATGTGCTCGTAGTACACCACGTTGGAGTCCACCGAGACGCCGACCGACACGATGAGACCGGTGATGCCGGCCAGCGTGAGGGCAAGTCCCTGGGTCTCGCCCAGCCAGCTGATGATCGACCACATGAGGGCGCCCTCGACGCACAGCTTCACCACGGCGAGCACGCCCAGAAGTCGGTAGAAGCCGATCATGTAGGCGGCGACCAACAAGAAGCCGACGAGACCCGACCACAAGCCCGCATGGAGCGCGTCCTGACCCAACGTGGCCGAGACGACCTGCACCTGTTGGCGCTCGAACTCGACGGGCAGGGCACCGTACTTGAGCACGGTGGCGAGGTTCTTCGCCGACTTCTCGGTGAAGCTCCCCGAGATCTGGATCTGGTCCCGTGCGAACTGCGCCTGTTGGATCGTCGGTGCCGAGATGACGTTGCCGTCGAGGACCACGGCGAGCGAACCGGTCGGACAGGTCTGCGACTTCGCGTGGCACTGCGACGCGGCGACGTTGAACTTGTCGACGCCGTCGGCGCCCGGGCGGAAGGTCGGGTTGACGATCCACTCGCCGCCCTGGCCGAGCCCGGCGTTGGCGCCCTCGAGCGTCTCACCGGTGAGAAGCGTCGGCCCCAACGAGTACTGGGCGATGACCTCACCTGAATCCTGATCGCACTGGGGGAGCACCACGCCCTTGTCCGGGTCGTCGCTGCCCTCGGGGACTCCGGCGGTGCACACATCGGCGCTGAGCGGCGGTATGGCCGCTGCCTCTTCCGGGGTCAGACGTGTGCAGGGATCCGCCGTGCCCGTCCCACCCTGCTGGGTCGTGAGCGTCGAGGGATCGAGCGTCGAGGGGTCGAGCGCCGGATCCACGGTGCCGTCGGTCGTAGCCTCGGTCGGGTCGACCGGAACCGTCTCGTCGACCGTCGTGCCGTCGACCTGACCACCGAGGGCGAGCTCGCCTTCGGTGGCACCGAGCAGGCCGAACCCCTGCTCGGTGGAGGCAGGCGACGTCGACGGGTCCGGCTCGACCGAGATGGTCTGTTCGGTCGTGCCGCCCGGCTCGACCGAGATGGTCTGGTCGGTGGTGGCGTCGGGATCCACCACGCCCGGTGGCCCTCCGATGGCGCACACCGGTCGGAAGCGCAGCTGGGCCGTCTGGCCGACCAGCGCGAGCGCCCGGTCCCGGTCCTCGACACCGGGGATCTGCACCAGGATCGTGTTGCCCTGACGGGTGATCTCCGGCTCGGCGACGCCGAGCGCGTCGACTCGGTTGCGGACCACCGTGATGGCCTGGTCGATGGCTTCGCTCGGCGGGTCGCCCTTGGGTTGGAGCACTACCGACACGCCGCCCTGCAGGTCGAGCCCGAGCACGGGGCTGTTCCCTGCGAGCAGCGTGTAGCAGAGCGCTGCCATCGCCAAGAAGGCGAACCCCAGCAGGCTGGTCCACCGCCGTACCCCACGCTTGGCCACTTATGCCTCGTTCTCGTTCGTCGGGTCGACCTCGTGGTCGACATCGGTGACGGCCTCGTCGCCGTCGACCCCCGCGGTGGAGGGCCGCTCGATCTCGCTGACCGGAGTCTGTCCGAAGTCCTCGTCCCCGGCCGAATCCACGGGCTCGACCCGAGCGGCGACCGATCGCTTGGCGATCTTGACCTCGACGCCGTCGGCGATCTCGAGGCGCACGTAGTCGCCGTCGATCGACCGGATGACCCCGTAGATGCCCGAGGTCATCATGACCTCCTCGCCCGGGACCAGCTCGACCATCAGCTTCTGGTGACGCTTCAGCTCGCGTTGACGCGGCAGGATCAGGACGACCCAGGCGAGGATGAAGAACCCGAGCAGGATGAGGATGGCCATGGCGGGTCGAGTCGTTCGGGGGACGGGCGTTCGGGGATTCGGATCCGACCCGGCGGTGTGCACGGACGTCCCGTCGAACAGGACGACCGGCAGGCCGGGGTCAGAGCGGGAAGCAGGCTAGCCGCCCGTCGGGGCGGCGCAAGGTCACGACCAGACCTCGCCGACCTCACGGCGCAGCAGGTCGAGTCGCCCGGCAGCGATGGCATCGCGTGCCCGATCGGCGAGGCGCAGCGTCCATGCCAGGTTGTGCACCGTGCACAACCTGGGACCCGTCGGCTCACCGACCTGGAGGAGGTGCCGGAGGTAGCCCCGCGGGTACCGCGCGCAGGTCGAGCACGCGCAGCTCGGATCGATCGGGTCGACGTCGTCCGCGTAGCGCAGGTTCCTGATGTTCAACCGACCCCCGTCGGTCAGCAACGTGCCATGGCGGGCGAGGCGGGTGGGCAGCACGCAGTCGAACATGTCGACGCCGAGCGCGATCGCCTCGACGATGCTGCACGGATCGCCGACGCCCATCAGGTAGCGCACCTGGTCGGACGGCATCGCCTCGATGGTGGCCTCCAGCGCGTCGAGCATGTCGGGTCGGGGCTCCCCGACCGACAGGCCACCGATACCGTAGCCGTCGAACCCGACCTCGAGGGTCCGCTCGACGCTCTCGCGTCGCAGCACCCGGTCGGTACCCCCCTGGACGATGCCGAACAACGCCTGGGTCGAGCCCGCCGAACGGGCCTCGGCGTGCGCCGCCTTGGCCCGCGCCGCCCACGCCGCGGTGCGTGCGACCGCGGTGCGCAGGGTCCGCTCCGTGGCGGGGAGCGCGGGGCACACGTCGAGGACCATCTGGATGTCGGCCCCGAGCAGCTGTTGGATCTCGACGGCCCGCTCGGGCGTGAGGCGGTGGGTGCTGCCGTCGTAGGTCGACCGGAAGGTGGCGCCGTCGTCGTCCACCTTCGGCTCGAGGGAGAACACCTGGAACCCACCGGAATCGGTGAGCGTGTGCCCGTGCCAACCGGTGAAGCCCTCCAGGCCACCGAGCGCGCCCACCACCTCGGCCCCCGGTCGGAGCATGAGGTGGTAGGTGTTGCCCAGCACGACCTGGGCACCGAGGGCCTCGAGATCGCCCGCGTCCAGCGTGCGCACCGCCCCCCGTGTGCCCACCGGCATGAAGCACGGCGTCCGCACGGCGCCCCGCGGGGTCGTGACCGTGGCCGCCCGCGCCGCACCCTCGGTGCCGGTGACCTCGACGGTCAGCAGTCGGGACGATCCCTTCGGCGACGTCACGTCGCGGACCCGTGGTCGGGGCGCGTCAGCAACATGGCATCGCCGAAGGAGAGGAAGCGATACGGACCAGCGAGCGCATGGGCGTACAGCTCACGCCACCGACGCAGAGCTTCGCGCTCCCGGCCGCTCGGGCCAGCACCCCGCTCCCGGTCGCTCGGGC
>CAZGEF010000040.1:0-19426 GCA_964525005.1 uncultured Rhabdothermincola sp. | reverse complement strand
CAGCACCCCGCTCCCGGCCGCTCGGGCCAGCACCCCGCTCCCGGCCGCTCGGGCCAGCACCCCGCTCCCGGCCGCTCGGGCCTAGGAACGCGTCGATCAGGACCAGCAGCGACGACCGGGGCTGGTGGAAGTTCGTCAGGAGGACGTCGACCACCTCGAACCGGTGGTCGCCATGGATGAACAGCTCGGTGCGACCTTCCAACCGACCCGTGACCGCGGCCGACTCCAGCGTCCGCACGGTCGTCGTGCCCACCGCGACGACTCGCCGGCCTGCTTCCTTGGCCGCCGCGACCCGGTCCCACGTGCCGGGTTCGATGCGGTAGCGCTCGGCGTGCATGAGGTGGTCCTCGACCTGGGGAACCGCGATGGGCCGGAACGTGCCGATGCCGACGGCGAGCTCGACGGTGACGACCTCGATGCCGGCACGACCCAGGCGGGCCCACAGCTCCGGGGTGACGTGGAGCCCGGCGGTCGGCGCCGCCACCGAGTCGGGCACGGCATCGGCGACCGAGAACGTGGTCTGGTAGCGATCCGGATCCTCGAGCGGGGTCGTGATGTACGGCGGCAGCGGCACGGACCCCGCGGCGCGGATCGCGTCGAGCTGGGTGACCGAGCTCGCATGACGGACCTCGACGATGCGCGTGCCGTCGCTCGGGTCGTGACCGATCTCGACGGAGATCTCGACCCCCTCGGCACCGGACCGCACCACCGTGCCCGGCGGCAACCGGCGACCGGGGCGCACCAGCGCGACCCAGTGCTGGGGGCCCTGTTCCGCCATCGGTGCTCCGGCATGGGGTTCGAGGAGGAACACCTCGGCGTGGCCACCGGTGTCCTTCACCAGATCGAGACGAGCCGGCAGCACCCGGGTCTGGTTGACGACGACCAGGTCGCCCGGTTCGAGCAGCTCGGCGAGGTCGCGCACGTAGCGGTCCGCGGGCGCCCGGCCAGAGCCTCGATCGACCAGCAGGCGCGCCGCGTCGCGTGGCTCGACCGGGGTCTGGGCGATCCGCTCGGCGGGCAGCTCGTAGTCGAAGGCGGACGTGTCCATGGCCGGGTGATCCTACGAGTGGCGCGTCACTCCCGGAAAAGGCTGGGCGCGTCGTCGCTGGCCGCGAGGGGTGCGCTCGGCGGGGCGAGGATCCCCAGGTGGCCCCATGCCGACGGCGTGGCCACCCGCCCTCGGGGCGTGCGCATGAGCAGACCCTGCTGGATGAGGAACGGCTCGTACATGTCCTCGACGGTCTCGGTCGCCTCGCCCACAGCGATGGCCAGCGTCGACAACCCGACCGGGCCGCCCCCGAAGCGCTTGCAGATGGCGGCGAGGATGGACCGGTCGACCTTGTCCAGCCCGAGGTCGTCGACGCCGAACACGGCCAGACCCTCGCGCGCCGTGGCGTGGTCGATGGCACCGTGGCCCCGGACCTCGGCGAAGTCGCGGACCCGGCGCAGGAGCCGGTTGGCGATCCGGGGCGTCCCCCGGGCCCGGCGGGCGATCTCGGCAGCTCCGGCGGCGTCGATGTCGATGCCGAGGATGCCGGCGGCGCGGTCGACGATGGCCTCGAGGTCGACGTCGGAGTAGTACTCGAGCCGGGCCACGAGGCCGAACCGGTCGCGCAGCGGACCGGTGATCATGCCGGTGCGGGTCGTGGCCCCCACCAGGGTGAATCGAGGCAGGTCCAGCCGGATCGACCGGGCCGCGGGGCCTTTGCCCAGCACGATGTCGAGCTGGAAGTCCTCCATCGCCGGGTAGAGGACCTCCTCGATCGAGCGGGACAGACGGTGGATCTCGTCGATGAAGAGGACGTCGCCCTCGCCCAGTCGGGTCAAGATGGCGGCGAGGTCGCCGGCGCGATCGAGAGCGGGTCCCGACGTGATGTGCAGGCCGACACCCATCTCGGTGGCGACGATGCTCGACAAGGTGGTCTTGCCCAGTCCCGGCGGACCGGCGAAGAGCAGGTGGTCGGCCGCCTGGCCCCGCCGCTGGGCCGCCTCGAGGATGATCTGCAGGTGCTCTCGCAGCTCGGGCTGTCCCACGAAGTCGTCGAGGCGGCGCGGCCGCAGGCCGCCCTCGTCCCCGAGGCCGACGACGGGATCGACCTGGTCGGCCACGGCCTCGTCGGCGGTGGGCTCGGGACGCAGGATCTCGTCGCGCATCAGCTGACCGCCAGCTGTTGGAGGGCGATCTTGAGCAGATCGCCGGACTCGCCCTCGTCGGGCAGGGAGCGGAGGACCTCGGTGATCTCGTCGCTGCCGTAGCCCAGGTTGGCGAGGGCGTCGCGCACGTCGGCGCGGGGGTTGGCCGGTGCGCCCGAGCCGACCCGTCCGGACGCGGTGCCGACCGGCGCATCGCTCACCTCGACGTCGAGGCGCGACTTGAGCTCGATCAGCAACCGGGCCGCGGTCTTCTTGCCGACCCCCGGCACCAGGCAGAGCGCTGCGGCGTCCTCGTCGGCCAGCACCCGCCTCAGCGCGTTCGGGTCGTGCACCGCGAGGATGGCGAGCGCCAAGGTCGGCCCGACGCCGTGGGCGCCGATGAGCGCCTCGAAGCAGCGCCGCTCATCGCCGGTGCGGAACCCGTAGAGGGACTCGATGTCCTCGCGCCGGTGGTGGTGGGTGTGCAGGAACACCTCGGCGCCGGGTTCACCCAGCTCGACGACGGTGGTCGGCGTGACCAGCACCCGGTAGCCGACCCCGGCGACCTCGACGAGCACCTCGCCAACATCGCCGTGGTCGACCAACGTGCCGCGGACCGAGCCGATCATGGCGACACCTCCCCGCCGACGGCCCGGGCCGCCGCCGCATGCAGCGGAGCCATGGCCAGGTGGCACAACGCCAGCGCGGCGGCGTCGGCCGCGTCCGGAGGGTGGGGCACCGCGTCGAGGCCCAACAGGACCTGCACCATCTCCTGCACCTGCTTCTTGTCGGCGCCGCCGTGGCCGGCGACGGCTTCCTTGACCTGGTTGGGCGAGTACTCGACGACCTCGCACCCCGCCCGCGAGCCCGCAGCCATGGCCAGCCCGCTGGCCTGCCCCACCGACATCGCCGTGCTGGTGTTGGCGGAGAACAGCACCCGCTCGACCGCCACGACCTGCGGGGCGAACTCGGCCAGGAGCTCCTCGATGTCGTGCTGCAGGTCGGCCAGGCGATCGGCGAGCGGGAGGGCCTTGTCGGTGGTGAGCACCCCGATCGACCGGGCCCGGGGCGCGCGACCGGCCTGCTGCACGACGGCGTAGCCGCATCGGGTGACCCCGGGATCGATACCCAGCACGAACACGTGTACGACCCTAGCCAGCCGGTGTGACCCCGTGGTGGACCCGCCGACGCGACCCTCATCGACGACCAGACCGCCGAGGGCGGCTTGATCGGGCTCGCCACCTGCCGATGGACACCCTGTGACCTTGTCCGACACGGCGCGCCCGCACCCCGAACCGCCCCCCGGGCCCGACCGGGCCTCGGCTGGCCCCGCGCCGACGGTCGGCCCGGTGGTCGCCCTGACCGACGTCAGCCGCCGCTTCGGCACCGTCCAGGCCCTCGACGGGCTCTCGATGGAGGTGCCGAGCGGGCGGATCACCGTGCTGCTCGGGCCGAACGGTGCCGGCAAGACCACCGCGATCCGGGCCATCACCGGGGCCATGACCCCCGACTACGGGACGGTGCGCACCTTCGGCCTCGACCCCGAGCGCCACGGTGAGGAGATCCGGCGGCGCTGCGGCGTCGTCTCGGCCAAGCCCGCCCTCTACGACCGCCTCACAGGGTGGGAGAACCTCCAGTACTCGGCCGAGCTGTACGGACTGGGGAGCGACGCCCGCGAACCGATCATCGCCGCGGCCACGCGCTTCGGCATCCAGAACGCGCTCGACAACCAGGTCGGCGGCTATTCGACCGGCATGAAGACCCGGCTGGCGCTGGCCCGATCGATGCTGCACGAACCGGACCTGCTGCTCTACGACGAGCCCACATCCGGCCTCGACCCCGAGTCGTCCCACGCCGTCTTGGAGCTGATCCGCGAGATGACGGCGGAAGGCCGAACCGTGGTGATGTGCACCCACCTGCTCGTCGAGGCCGAGGGGCTCGCCGACCAGATCGTCGTGCTCGAATCGGGCACCGACCTGCTCGCCGGCACCCAGGCCGGCCTCACGCGGCGCTTCTGGCCCGACGACATCGTGTACCTCGACGCCGAGACGCCGAGCGACCTCGACCGGATCGAGTCCCTCCCCGGTGTGCTCGGTCGCCGGGAGGTCGGCACCACGAGCGGTCAACGCACCGAGGTGCGCCTCGACTCGCTCGAGCGGATCCCCGATCTCGTCACCCGGCTCGCCGCCGAGGGCGTCCGCCTCACCCGCGTCGAACCCCACCAACCGACCCTGGAGGACCTCTACTTCGCGGTGCGCGCCGAACGGAAGGGCCAAGAGACCGGGCCACCGGGACCCGGAGGACCGACCCCGACCAGGTCGCGCCTCGACGCGCAGGAAGGCGACGTCCGATGAACATCGGCCGGGTCCGCACCATCATGCGCAAGGAGCTGCGCCAGCTGGCGATCTCGAAGGACTTCTGGATCCCGATGGTGCTGCTCGGCGGGTTCTTCTTCCTGATCGTCCCCGCTTTCCTGCTCACGATCATCAACTCGTTGGGCAGCATCGACGCCGTCAGCCAGGTGTCCGATGCCCTCAAGCTGCTCCCGCAGTCGGCACAGAACGCCGTCCCTCAAGACGCCGATCCGGGGACGAAGGTGTCCTACGTCCTGGCCGTGTACCTGTTCGCTCCCATCGCGGTCGTCGTGCCCCTGACCATCTCGACCGCCGTGGGATCGTCGACCATCGTCGGCGAGCGCGAACGCGGCACGGGCGAGTTCCTCGCCCACTCCCCCGCCGACGTCAAGGAGATCTACCTGGGCAAGCTGCTCGCCAGCCTGATCCCCGGCTACCTCACCACCGTCGTCGGCTTCGGGCTCTACTCGCTGCTCGTCAACCTCATCGTGGGACCCGATGTCGGCGGATGGTTCTTCCCGACGACGTCGTGGTGGGTGCTCATCTTGTGGGTGCTGCCCCCGTTCCTGGCGCTCGCGCTGTCGCTGGTGCTGCGGCTCTCCGCCCGGGTCAAGAGCACCGCGGCCGCCCAGCAGGCATCCGGGCTCATCACGTTCCCGCTGATCATCATCGCCTACGGCCAGTCGACGGGTGCGTTGCTCGGCAGCGGAGCGCCGGTACTCTCTGTGGTCATCGGGGCGGTGGCTTGGCTCATCGCGCTCGTGAGCCTGGCTACGGGGTTCCGTTCCCTCACCCGTGCCCGACTGCTCGGGGTCGCCAACGAACAGTGAGCTCGCCATGGTCCGACCACCCCGTCCCCTCCGCCTCCGCCTCCGCAACCCACTCAGACGACCAGCGCGTCGCACGGCCGGACCACGCGGCGTGTCGCCCGCGACCCGCCGGTCCTCGCTCGCCGTGGTGGCCGTCGTCGTCATCGGCCTCGCCGCGGCATGCACGCCCAAGGGCAACCCCAAGGGTGCGCTCGACTCGATCCGCCTCGACAGCTCCAACCGCGTCGTCGCCGAGGGGTGGGCCTTCGATCCCGAGACCCCGGGCAGCGTGCTCGTCGAGGTGCGCAGGGGCTCCACCGTCCTCGCCTCGCAACGCACGGGATCACCCAAGCGCGACGACGTCGCCGCCGCCTTCCCCGGCCAGGCAACCCGCGACTCGGGCTACGCCATCACGACCCCGGCCCTCTCCTCGGGTGCCCAGGAGATCTGCGTCTGGGCCCGCAACAAGGGCGTGGGCACCGGCGACACGAACCTCGGCTGCCAGACCTTCGGCCACGGCGTCGCGTTCAGCTCCTTCGCGCTGGTGGGCGACTCCCTCGGCGTGGGTGTCGACTCGCCCTTGCGCTCGCGGGTCGCGACCCGGTGGCCCGGGTCGAGCTTCGCGAGTCGGGTCCAGACCGGCAGTCCGCTGAGCTACGCCGTCGCCGGCATCGACCAGTACAAGGCGTCGACCGACGTCATCGTCGTGTCCTCGGGCGCGAACAACCTCCTCAGCTCGACGATCGCCGCCGATCTCCGCTCGGCGCTCACCTCGACGGCCGGAGCCAGCTGCGTCGTGTGGCCCACCGTCTCCGAGCGGATCTACGGCAACCCGGCGAACCCGCCGAACCCAGCGTATGGCACCGCGGCGCAGTGGAAGGCCGGCGCCCAGGCCTTCAACGCCGCCTTGCGCGACGAAGCGGGCAAGCGCCCCAACCTGCACGTCGCCGACTGGGCGCCCACCGTCACCGCAACGTCGAGCTACACCGGCACCGACGGCCTCCACCACACGGCGTCGGGCAACACCGCGTTCGCCACGCTGCTCGTCGACACCATCGCCGCCAACTGCTGAACCGGCCCCACCGGGCGGTCAGCTGATCGAGGCGGTGGGCGGACAGGACCGCACGGCCTCGGCCAGCTCGTCGACCGCCCGGAACGCGAGGCCCGCGGTGGAGCGGTGGGCGTAGCGCACGGTCCCGTCGCCATCGATCACGAACACCGATCGCCGGTAGAAGCCCATGGGGCCGATGGTGGCGTAGGCCTCGCCGACCTGCTTGGTCTCGTCGGACAGCAGCGGGAACGCGAACGGGCCCTCCACCGCGATGAACTGCTCGTGGTCGTCCAGCGACTGCGGACTCACGGCGAGCACCTGCGCGCCGAGCTCGGCGAACTGGCCGATGTCGGCCGAGTAGGTCTGGAGCTGCACCGTGCACACCGGGGTGTTGTCGGCCGGGTAGAACACGAGCACGACGGGAGCGCCGCGCAGGTCCGACAACGTCACGTCGCGCCGGACCGATCCGGCGCCGTCGACGCTCGGCAGGGTGAAGTCGGGTGCTACATCACCGACCCGGATGGCCACGGATCAGTCGACCGAGATGTCGGCGAGCAGCGCGTCGGGGATGTCGAAGTTGGCGTACACGTCCTGGACGTCGTCGAGCTCGTCGAGGGCGTCGACGACCCGCAGCACCGCCTTGGCCGCATCGGCCGAGTCGAGCGCGACCGTGGAGGTGGGCAGCATCGTCACGTCGGCCGAGGTGAACGCGATCCCGGCCTCCTCGAGCGCGGCCTGCACGCCGGGAAGGTCGGTGGGCGCGGTGGTGAGCCGCCAGGTGTCGCCCTCGTCGACCAGGTCCTCGGCGCCCGCATCGAGGGCGGTGACCATGATGTCGTCCTCGTCGACCTCCTTGGCGAGGATCACGACGCCCTTGCGCTCGAACTGCCAGGCGACCGCACCGGGTTCGGCGATGGAACCACCCTGCTTCTTGAGCAGCGACCGGATCTCGCCGCCGATGCGGTTGCGGTTGTCGGTGAGCACCTCGATGAGCAGCGCGATGCCGTTGGGCGCGTAGCCCTCGTAGGTGATCGGCTCGTAGGTGACGCCCTCGAGCTCGCCCGTCCCCCGCTTGATCGCCCGCTCGATCGTGTCGAGGGGCACCGAGGCGTCGCGCGCCTTCTGGTACATCGTGCGCAACGTCGGGTTCATGTCGGGGTCGCCGCCCCCGGCGCGCGCCGCGACCTCGACCTGACGGATGAGCTTGGCGAAGAGCTTGCCGCGTGCCTTGTCGGCCGCACCCTTCTTGTGCTTGATGGTTGCCCACTTGGAATGGCCGGACATCAGGTCACCTCGTGTTGGACCCGTGTGGCCTCGCGCTCGGCGGCGGCGGCACGGGTGTCGATGGCGGACAGGAGGAGTCGGTGGACCCGGTCGTCGGTCCCGAGCTCCGGGTGGAACGACGTGACGACGATGGGACCCTGACGGCAGATGGCGGGTGAGCCGTCGACGGTGGCGAGCACCTCGACGTCGGGACCGACCCGTTCGACGACGGGGGCACGGATGAACACGGCGGGGACCGGCACATCGCCCAGCTCGGGGACGTCGAGATCGGACTCGAAGGAGTCGACCTGCCGTCCGAACCCGTTGCGCCGCACGTCGATGTCGATCGATCGGAAGCTGCGCTGGTCCGCGCGTCCATCGAGCACCTCGTCAGCCAACAGGATCATGCCGGCGCAGGTTCCCAAAGCTGGGAGGCCTCCTGCAAGCCGTTCGGCCAACGGATCGAACAACCCGCTGCGCTCCAGCAGCATGGAGATGGTGGTGGACTCCCCGCCGGGGATCACGAGTGCGTCGAGTCCGTCGAGCTCGGCGGGACCGCGGACCTCGACGGTCGTCGCGCCGAGCCTCCCGAGCGCAGCCGCGTGCCGAGCGAACGCCCCCTGGAGCGCGAGGACGCCGACGGTGGAGGTGACCTGCCCGCTCTCCGCCGCTCGGGCGCGGACCTGCCCGCTCTCCGCCGCTCGGGCGCGGACCCGCCCGCTCTCCGCCGCTCGGGCGCGGTCCTCGGTCACCAGCCGCGGTCGGCGAGCTTCGTGTCGAGCGAGTCGATCTCGAGACCGGGCATGGCGTCGCCGAGGCCACGGCTCACCTTGGCGATGATGGCCGGATCCCGGAAGTTCGTGGTGGCCTCCACCACGGCCCTCGCCATCAGCGAGGGGTTGGAGCTCTTGAAGATGCCCGAGCCGACGAACACCGCCTCGGCACCCAGCTGCATGACCAGTGCGGCGTCGGCGGGGGTGGCGATGCCCCCGGCGCAGAACATGGGCACGGGAAGCCGGCCGGTGTCGGCAACCTCCTGCACCAGCGGCAGCGGGGCCCGCAGCTGCTTGGCCCATTCGAACTGCTCGGCCGGGTCCGCGGTGGTGACCTTGCGGATGTCGCCCAGGATCGACCGGAGGTGGCGCACCGCCTCGACGATGTTGCCCGTGCCGGCCTCACCCTTGGAGCGGATCATGCACGCACCTTCGCTGATGCGCCGGAGCGCCTCGCCGAGGTTGGTGGCTCCGCACACGAACGGCACGGTGAACGCCCACTTGTCGATGTGGTGCGTCTCGTCCGCCGGGGTGAGCACCTCGCTCTCGTCGACGTAGTCGACGCCGAGCGACTGGAGCACCTGGGCCTCGACGAAGTGACCGATGCGGGCCTTCGCCATGACCGGGATGGTCACGGCCGCCTTGATGCCCTCGATCATCTCGGGGTCGCTCATGCGGGCGACACCGCCGTCGCGACGGATGTCCGACGGCACGCGCTCGAGCGCCATGACCGCGGTGGCCCCGGCGTCCTCGGCGATGCGTGCCTGATCGGGATCGACCACGTCCATGATCACACCGCCCTTGAGCATCTCGGCGAGACCTCGCTTCACGAGCTGGGTGCCGGTGGCCCGGGTGCCTGGGGAAGCTGCGGTGTTCGTGTGGTCGTCGGCCATGGGGTGAAGTCTAGGTTCCCTGCCGGGCCCCGAGATCCAGTTCACCGGAGACGAACAGCGTGAGCCGACGAGCCGATCGGCCGCGGGCAGCGCGGCCCGCCGGATGATCTCGCCGGGCCCGATCGCGCGCCGTTGCGTGATCGGGCCCGGGCGACCGGTGCGCACCCGGACCGCTGGGCCGGGTGGCCTGAGCGCGGTGTGGGCCCGGCGGTGGAGCGTGCCCGGGTAGCGGCAGGCCCGTGGGCTCGCTCCGTCGGGCGCGCCGACCCGTCAGGAGCGCACGGCGAGGAGCTCGCCGGCGGCGACCGGATCGAGCAGGGACATCGTGGAGCCGACCTCGGGAAGCGAGACCCAGGTTCGACCCGGGGTCAGCTCGATGGGTTGGCCGGCGTCATCGGTGAGCGTCCACGGGTGCAACGGGGTCTCGCGACTCCATGTGCCGTGGACGACCTTGCCGTTCGTGAAGACGAAGGCCTCGCCGCCGCCCGTGCTGATGGCCATGGGCGAGCGAGCATCCGACGGGCTCTGGCCGTACTCGAGGAACAGGACCACGACGTTCTGGGGTGCCACCTGCACGCCGTTCGAGTCGACCGTGGCGCTGGAGTCCCGAGGGTGGCGCTCGTCGACCTGGAACCGGTCCCACCCGCCCCGCTCGGCATCCCAGACGTAGTCGGCCCGGACGCCGTTGCCGTAGTCGACCGTTGCACCCGGCGCGTCACCGCCCACCGTGGACGCGGCACCGGGGGCGAGGAAGGAGAACACCGGCGGTGGCGGACCATCCGGGGACTCGGCCTCGATCGCCGCCACGTTGGCGTAGAGGTTGTGCGGCGCCTTGCGGCTGCCGTCACGCCAGTAGTGGGCGGTGGCGACGCTGTAGCTGCGATCGGTGAGCGCGCCGATGTCGGCCGCGTGCTGGACCTCACCGGTCACCCCGGCGTTGCCACCCGACCACACCAGCAGCGGTGTTCCCAGGTTGCTCACCAGGGAGGGGTCCGAGCTGCGGGCCGACCGCACCGGGCCGACGACCTCGGGCAGCTCGGACTGGTAGACGAGGGCGTAGCGGGTGATGCCCTCGACGAGCAGCTCGTAGACGATGTCGGCCTCGTTGAGGCCGGTCTGGGGCCGTGCGTCGGGGCTGTTGTCCATCTTCACCGCGACAGCCGAGCGCTCGACCACGTCGGCATCGGGCGCGATGGTCCCGGTGAGCGGCCAGACCGGCGGCGCAGGAGGCGGCGTGGTCGACGTCTCGGCGATCACGCTCGAAGAGGGCGCGGCCGCATCGACGGGCTTGTCGGGCGAGGACCCGCACGCCGTCGCAGCGGCGAGCAGGCTCAGGGCAGCGGCGGCTGCAAGGATCGGGCGTCGTGGCACAAGGGTCCTCCATCGCCTCTCTGACGAGAGGCCAGCGGTCTCCGCCCGCCGGGAGGAACTGTACGGATCCACGTGCGGCGGGTGGTGGACCTCGGTGTCGGGGCCGCTGGGGGCGAGCGCCGCGGTCGGGGCACCGAGCGCGCGCGACGGGGAGGGGGTGGAGCGGGGGGTTGGGTGCTGCATGGGTACGGCGGGTCCTGCTTGGCTCGACCGATC
This sequence comes from uncultured Rhabdothermincola sp., assembly GCA_964525005.1. Taxonomy (GTDB): domain Bacteria; phylum Actinomycetota; class Acidimicrobiia; order Acidimicrobiales; family Acidimicrobilacustridaceae; genus CAZALT01. The sequence goes on along the minus strand of CAZGEF010000040.1, from coordinate 8,563 downwards.
GGGCGGGTCGTGGCCAGGTCCGGGCGGGTATGAGGCTCGGGCCTAGAGCTCACGGAGCGCGGCGATGCGGTCCTCGATGGGTGGGTGGGTGTCGAACAGATGCGACCACTTGTTCTTTCGACGCGTGGCGCCGTCGTATTGAGGCATCGGTTCCTCGATCCACAGGTGGGCCGTGGCTCGACTGTTCTCCCGGACCACCGTCTGGTCGTCCCGCAGCTTCTCGAGCGCGGAGATCAACCCCGGTGGGTATCGGGTCATCTCGATGGCCGAGATGTCGGCGAGCGCCTCTCGTCGGCGACTCAGCGCGAATTGCATGAGCGCCGCGGCAAGCGGCGCCAGGACCAAGAAGACGAGCGACAGCACGGCGACGAGCGCGTTGCCGCCGTTGTCGTTGCTGTTGCGGCGTCCTCCGAAGATGAGGAAGCGCAGGCCCATGTCGGACACCATCGCGACGATGCCCACCATGATGACGGCGAGGGTCGACACCAAGATGTCGTAGTTCTTGATGTGGCTGAGCTCGTGGGCGAGCACGCCTTCGAGCTCGATCCGGTTCATCTTGGAGAGCAAGCCCGTGGTGACCGCGACTGCGGCGTGCTTGGGGTCACGGCCGGTGGCGAAGGCGTTGGGGGCCTCGTCGTCGACGATGTACAGCCGAGGCATGGGAAGGCCGCTGGCGATGCACAAGCCCTCGACGAGGTTGTGGAGCCGGGCGTACTCCTCGGGATCAGCCGGGTGGGCCCGGTTGACGCGGAGCGCCACCTTGTCGGAGTTCCAGTAGGACCCCATGGCTATCGCCACCGCGATCACGAAGGCGAAGGCCACCCCGATCCAGCCGAACTGGAACAGGAAGGACATCGCCACGCCGACCGCGGTGACGAGGAGTATGAAGATGGCGATCAGCGCGACGGACTTGCGCTTGTTCTGGGCTACCTGGTCGTACAGGGGATTCCTCGGGAGAGCTCAGCCTGACGCGATGCGTCAGAACTCCACCTTGACCGGACCCTTCGACTCGTCATCGGCCTGGAAGAACTCGCGCGGTCCGAACTTGAACGGACCGGCGATGAGCAACGACGGGAAGGTCTGGATCTTGGTGTTGTACTGGTACACCTGGTCGTTGTAGTACTGCCGGGCGTAGGCGATCTTGCCCTCGGTGCCCGTCAGCTCTTCCTGCAACGCCAGGAAATTCTGGTTCGCCTTGAGGTCCGGATAGGCCTCGGACACGGCGAACAACGACTTGAGTGCTCCGCTGAGCACGTTCTCGGCTTCGGCCTGCTGGTGCGGACCGTCGGCGGACACGGCCATGTTGCGGGCCTGGGTGACCCCCTCGAGCGTCTCTCGCTCGTGGGTGGCGTAGCCCTTGACCGTCTCGACCAGGTTGGGGATGAGGTCGTAGCGCCGCTTGAGCTGCACGTCGATCTGCGCCCAGGCGGCGTCGATGCGGTTCCGCAGCTTGACCAGGCCGTTGTACATCACGATCAGCACGATCGCGACGAGCACGACGATCCCGATCAGGATCAGGGCGATGACCATCGGACGAGCATACCGGCCGAGCCCCCGCGACCCGAGTCAGGCTCCCCTCTACCGGGTCCGGTCGATGATCTGCTGGTAGAGCTCGACGTAGGTCGCCGCGAGGCGGTCCATCGAGAAGTGGGCGGCGCGTCGCTCACCGGAGGCGACGAGCGCTCGACGGTGGTCGCCGTCGGCCAGGGCGTGGCGCAGCGCATCGGCGAGCGCCGTCGCGTCGCCGGGGGGCACGAGGACGGCGTCGACCCCCGAACGCGCCACGTTGGCGTAGCCGGTGAGGTCGCTGGCCACGACCGCCGTCTCTGCGGCCATGGCCTCGAGCAGCACCACGCCGAAGGACTCACCACCGAGGGAGGGGGCGCAGAAGACGTCGGAGCCCCGCATGCGCGCCGCCTTCTCGCCGTCGCCGATGCGCCCGAGCCACTCGATGCGCCGGTCCCCCGCCACCTTGGCCCGGAGCGCCGCGGTCTCGGGGCCGTCGCCCGCGATCCACAGCCTGGTCGACGCGGGGAGGTCGCCCATGGCCGTCAGCAGGACATCGAGGCCCTTGCGGGGCTCGTGACGTCCGATGAAGAAGATCGTGGGCCCGGCGGCAGGCCAGGGATCGGCCTTCTCGAAGAGCGCGGTCTCGACCCCGTTGAAGACCTGGACGTACTCGCCGCCGAGCGCCTCCTTGGCCAGCACCTCGGCTTCGGCCGACACGACGCAGCGGAGATCGAGCTTGTTCGCTCCCCACCGGGTGAGCGGCGCGAACCAGCGGTAGCCGGCGCTGACCCCCGCGGCGTGGAAGGTCCCGACGAGCGGTTGGGACTTGAACACCAGGGCGGTCTGGCACGGCCCCGGACACAGCGGCTCGTGGAGGTGCACGACGTCGAACTGCTCGTCGCGCAAGGCCCGCATGGTGCGGAGCTGGGCGGAGATGTCGGGCGCGATCGGAGCGACCGAGCCGTTCGCTGCGGTGGGGAGGCTGTCGCCCAGGGGCGTGACCCCGGCGTCGGGAGGTGGCCCGTCGCACGGGCCCAGCACGCGCGCGTGGTGGCCCAGGTGGCGCAGCGACCGGGCCAGGCCCAGCACCTGTCCCTGGACTCCGCCCGGAACCGACAGGCTGTAGGGGCTGATCAACCCGATGCGCACCCGCGCACCTTACCGTCGGGGGTCATCGGTCCTCGGGCGCGTCCACTCGAGCGGCAGGGAGGTTCGAGAAGGCAGCCGGGCGCGGCTGAGGCTTGCCGATGGCGTCGAGGGCATCGAAGTCGCTCGGCCAGTTCGGCTGCTGGAGGTGCCACTGGTCGGGGGCCCGGGCGATGAGCGCCTCGAGCCGTCGCGCCACGTCTTGGGTGACGCGGGCCACGTCGTCGCGCATGCGTCCTTCGCGTTCGGCGGCGATGGGGCCCTCGATCACGGCGCGATGGCCGTCGCCATCGAAGTAGATGGCGCCGGTGAGCAGGGTGGCGCCGGCGCGCAGGGCCATGAGGGCGGGGCCGGACGGCATGGTGGTCGGCTCGCCGAAGAACTCGACGGGGACGCCGGTGCCTTCGATGTCGCGGTCGACCAGGAGGCACACCACCTGGTTGGCCTTGAGCGCCCGCAGCACGGTGGGTCCGGCGTCGGGGCCGAGGACGACGATGTTCATCCCGAGCTCGGCCCGGAAGCCGACCATGAACTCGAGCAGCTCCGGCGGTTCGACGGACTCGACGACCACGGTGATCGGCTCGTTGGCGACCCGACTCATCCAGAACCCGGCCCACTCCCAGCCACCGAGGTGCGGCAGCGCCAGCACGACGCCTTTCCCCCGCCGCAACCCGTCGAGGATGTTGCCGTAGCCCTCGTAGGCGAACCTCGCGTCGATGGCGGGCGGGTCGATGTCACGCAGCCGGAAGCTCTCGATCCAGTAGCGGCTGTAGAGGCGGAACGTCTCGAGGGTGGCGCGATCGAGGGCGACGCCCCGCAACTCGGGTCGGGCACGACGAAGGTGGCGCTCGACCAGCAGGCGGCGCTCCTTCGAGATGTGCATGGCGCCCCAGCTCGCGACCCGGCCCAGCCCCTCCACGACGGGAGCAGGGAGCGCTCGGGAGATGGTCGAGGCCGTGCGATAGGCGGCAGAGATCGGTTCGAACGACACGGTCGGATCCGGGCTACGACGTGATGAGGCGGGAGCGGGGGCCGTACAGGAGCAGGACTGCGGTCACTCGTCGCGGTCGCGTCGGCGGGACGACCACGCCGAGGCGGTCCCGACCCCACGGGTGCGACGGGGCGCACGCGTGGTGCGACGCCGGTTGCGTCGGTTCTGGCGAGCGAGGACGACCGGCGGCTCGTTGCTCGCCTGCTTCCACACCTTCACGAAGCGCTGGCCGGCGGTGAAGATCGTGCCGGCCAACATGAGCCAGAGCACCGCCATGAGCAGCGGATCGAAGAGCAGGCCGATGCCGATGCACACGAGGCGCTCGGCCCGCTCCATGACCCCACCCTTGGCATCGAAGCCCAGCGCTTCGGCCTTGGCCCGCTCGTAGGAGATGAGCATGGACATCGCGAGCACGGCGAGCGGGAGCACCGGGGCGTAGCCACCGTCGGTGGACGCGAGGTACCACGCCACACCGCCGAGCAGGAAGGCGTCGGAGACCCGGTCCATGACCGAGTCGAAGAACGCGCCGCGCTTCGACGCGGTACCCGATGCCTTGGCCACCGCTCCGTCGAGGACGTCGGGCATCGCTGTGAGCACCAAGAAGACGAACCCGAGCCGCAGGTAGCCGGCACCGATCGACACGGCCGCGGCGACGCTCATCAGCCCGCCGAGCGCCGTCAGGTGATCGGCGGTGATCCCCACGCGGCGGAGCTTGAGGCCCACGGGGCGCAACCCTGCCTCGAAATTGCTCCGCCAGTGACCGTCCAGCATCGGGGACTCCTCAGGTCAGCCCGGTCGGCCGACGAAAATGGTGACGCTGAGGTTACCAGCGTCGGCTCCGCGAACACCGCACCTCGTTGCGCCCCGGTCCACCTCATGGGCGAACGACCGACACCGCGCGACCGCGAGGAACGACCCCCGGTGCCCGCGCTACGGTGCCGCGATGACCGGTCTGGATCTGTCCCGGATGGCCCCGAGCGACGCGGAGGCGGCCCTTCGCTCCTTTCCGCGGCGCTACGCCGAGGTGTTCGCCCCACGCGAGGGCGAGGACATCGACGAGATCGCCGCGCGCATCGGACCGGACGGGGTCAGCGCGGCCGACGTGGTCGCCGATCTGGCACGCACGTTCGCAATGCTGCGCGACGCGGTCCGAAAGACCATCACCACCGACACGCCGGTGCTGCATGCCGCCGTCGTCGATCCCGCTGAACGCCTGTGGACGGCCGCCGACTCCGAACCCGTCTCCACGTCGCTCGACGTGCTCAGCGACGAGGCCACCGAGCTCGCCGAGCACGTCGCGCACGTGTCGCTCGAGAACTGGGGCCGCGAAGCCTCGGTCGCCGACAGCTCGGGGGTCACCTCGGTCAGCGCGCTCGATCTGGTGCGCGAGGCCGTTCGGGTCGGCCACGAGGGGCTCGACGCTGCGGCGACGGCCCTCGCCGCAGCACGCTCCTGACGAAGCGGGCAGACACCCTGAGCCGCACGGGTACCCCAACTAGAGTGGGCCCCACCATGCGCGCACTCCTCATCGGGGACACCTCCTCCCGGACGAACTGGGGCTGCCGGGCGACGTCGCTCGGGCTCCGCAACCTCATCGAGGCACGAGCCGAGCTCACGGGCGTCATCGACCTGAAGACCGGAGCGGATCCGAACCACACCGCGACGCCCGCCCAGCGGGTCCTCCGGCGCGTTCGTCCCCGACCACCGTTCCCCGACATCACCCCGGCCAACCTCACGTCGGTCGCCAAGGACCTGGTCCGGGGCCGGGTGGCGCCGCAGATCGCCGATGGCCTCGGCGATGCCGATGTCGTCATCGTGAACGGCGAAGGCAGCATCCTCAAGCAGAAGACGATGGGACGGCGAGCGCTCGCGGTCGCCCGGGCCGCGGCATACGCCGGACTACCCGTCGCCGTCGTGAACCACTCGGCCGATCTCGCCGATCCGCTGATGGCGGCGATCGCGTCACAGGTCTATCCGGTCGTCGACGACGTGGTCGTCCGTGAGCGTCCATCGCTCCGGGAGCTGGAGGGCGTGGCGAGCGCGACCCCGCCGGCCTTGGCGGCCGACGCAGCGTTCACCCTGCAGAGCTCGGCACCCCGACGCGACATCATCTGCCTCGGCGGCAGCGCGGCGTTCAACCGACCCGACCTCGACCACGAGCGGCTGACCGACGCGTTCACCGAGTTGGCCCGCCGGCTCGGCGAGCTCGGCACCGTCGTCGTCACGGTGGCGAGCCACCCCGATGACCAGGTCCTGGTCCCGGTAGCCGAACGACTCGATCTCGAGGTGTGGGGGCTCGACACCGGCACGCAGGAAGCCGTCGACCTCCTGGCCGGGGCGACCCTGTACGTCGGCGGCCGTTGGCACCCGGGCATCTTCTCGGTTGGCGGTGGTACGCCGATCGTGATGTTCACCTCGAACAGCGAGAACAAGTCGAGTGGCCTCCTCGACATCGCGGGGCTCGAGCAGGCGACGCTGTCGCCGTTCGATGTCGCGACCGACTGCGACCGCATCGTCGAGTTGGCAGCCGATCGGATCGAAGGAGGTCAGGAGCTCCGTGACACGATCGCGGCGAGCGTCGGGCCGTGGTCGCGAACCGCCGACCGCAACGTGAGGATCCTCGACGGCGGGGACGGTTGACCTGGGCCGTGGCGCCAACACGGACCGAGCGCGCGTCGTCTCAGGTCCTGACGGTCAGGAGAGGTCGGACCAGTCCTCGGGGTTGTCCTCCACGAACCACTCGACGACCTCGCCGTCGACCCCATCGATCAGCACGAGCCCCCGCTGCTCCGGGGGCTCCTCGGTCGAGTAGAGCAGGATGCGCCAGGTGGGACGGCTCAGCACGCCGCGCCATCCCATCTGGGCCGACGCGTGACCGACGGGAAAGCCGACGGTGCGGGTTGCCACGACAAGGGCGTCACGTTCGTCGACGTCGAGGTTCCAGCCGGTGATGAAGCTGTACGCGCCGATGAGCACCAGACCCGTCGCCGCCCAGAGGAACCCTTCGTTGACCAACGTCGATCCGCCGTCGGCAAGGACGTAGACGGCGACGCACACGATGGCGATCGCCCAGTAGACCAGCGCCGGGATGCGGCGTCGGTTGTTGTTGGGGAAGAGGTAGGGACCGACGTAGCCGTGAGCCTGCAGATCGTCGGGCAGCGCGTCACGGATCTCGTCGTCGGTGAGCGCCGTGGTGGCCTCGTCGGCCGATCGGCCTTGCGCTTCCGGGGACTCGTCGGACATCACGACCAACCTAGAGCGTCCGATCCTCGGTCGACCAGCCTCGCCGCTGCCGCCGAACCGGGACGTGTCTCACCGGGCGCATCCGATGGAGCCATGGGTGGGCGCGACGTCAGGTGATGTAGCCCAGGTCGCCCAGGGACAGGCCACGGTCGGAGTCCAACCGCCGGTTCGTGGCGACGAACGATCGGGCGAGGGCGTCGACGCGCTCCTGCTCGTCCTTTCGGATGCCCGCGCGCACGCGCGCGGGAACGATGCGACACACCTTCGCCGGGATCGTCAGCGGTGGGCGTCGCTTGCGCTTCGCCAGCCGGTTCAGCCGGTTCAGCCGACGCAGCACGCTCAGCTCGTCCGAGGACATCGAGACGTTGCGCCGCGACGGAGCCGACGCGATCGCCACGACCTGATCGAGCTCGTCACCTGAGCACCCGATGCCGCCGAGGACGCCGCGGAGCACCGTCGTCGGGTCTGCCCGCAGTTGCTCGTAGCAGATGACGGTGAGGTCGGCCTTCCCGAAGGCCGCCTCGATCTCGTCGATCACGGCAGCGGCGTCGTAGCTCCCTCGCTCGAAGGCCCCGTCGTCGTGCAGTCGGGCGGGCCCGACGGTGCAGAACTGCTCGAAGGAGACCGTGCCCCCGAGCTTGACGAACTGGGCGTAGGAGGACCACAGGAGCTCACCTGGTTCTCGTATGACGAGGAGGATCTGCGCATCGGGAAGCTCGTTGCGCAATCGGTCGATGGCAGTCGCTCGCTCGGACACACCGCGCAGGGTCGACGTGATGCTCTCATCGGAGAGAAGTGGCCTCGTGCCCACCCGGGTGTTGCGGGCGATGGTCGCAGCCAACCGGCCCTCCTCGTAGTCGGACCCTCGCAGGGCATCCACCAACGGAACGACCTCCCCAGCCGAGGACGTCCCGCGCCCGACGACCGTGAACGACACCAGGGCTGGGAACACCGTCTGCTGCAACCATGTCGTCGCTGTCTTGTTCAACCCGACGTGGACGATCGGTCGCGCTCCCACCACCTGGCCGGGTCCATTCGCACTGTTCATATGCGAAAGGTACCGGGTCCGGCCCGCCCGGGGCGAGCGTCAGGGTTCAGGCCAAGAGGCACGAACCTTTGCCAGGCACTGGCCGAGGGTCTCGGGCAGCACTCGGGTCTCGGCGATCGAGGTCATGAAGTTGGTGTCACCGTTCCAGCGGGGCAGCACATGGGCGTGCAGGTGGTCGGGCACCCCCGCTCCCCCGGCCTTGCCCAGGTTCATGCCGATGTTGACGCCATCACAGCGATAGGCGGCCTTCAGTGCCACCACACCGTCGCGCACGAGCTGCCACAGCTCGGTCTGCTCGTCGGAGGTGAGCCCCTCGAGGTGGGGTTCGGCCCGGTTCGGCAGCACCAGCAGGTGGCCGTTCGTGTACGGGTAGGCGTTGAGGATGACCGAGCACGTCCGGCCCCGCCGGACGACGTAGGCCTCGTCGTCGGGCAGCCCGCGGCCGAGGATCCGCTCGAAGAGGGAACCGTGCTCGTCGGGAGCGAGTTGGGCGTCGTCCTCGCTGACCGCCGTGATGTAGGAGCTGCGCCAGCCGGCCCACAGGTGATCGAGGCCGGTCACCACCGCTCCACCGTTCTGGCGTCGATCGTCGCCGCTTTCCGGCGAAGATCGACGCAATTTCGGTG
>CAZGEF010000039.1:20974-25063 GCA_964525005.1 uncultured Rhabdothermincola sp. | reverse complement strand
GCTCTGGCAGGCGGTGGCGCCGAGCAGGGCGACGAGGCCGACGGCCCCGGCGGCGATCCGGAAGGACCGCGATCGTGGGTTCGGGCGCGGATGCGAGGTGGTGGGCACGGATCTCCCGGGAGGTGCGGAGGTGGCGGGTGCGACGCGAGCCTAGATGCGTGGTGTCACCTCGCCCGTGCGCACGCGATCGGGTGTGGACGGTACGAGGCGGTAGCGTCACCGTCGTGTCCGACGTGCCCGGGAGCGCGCCTCCAGCGATCGACGTCGGGCCGGGGCCGGCGGTGCGGGCGACCGAACCGGGTGACCGTCGATCGACGGCACGGCGATGGGTCCGCACGCACCTGGTCGACGGGGGCCTCGTCGCCGTCGTGACGCTCACGATCTTCCCGTCGCTGGTGCGCTACCCGCTCGCTGGCGTCGACGCGGGGTACACGGCGGGGCTGAACCTGGCCCACGAGCAGGCCATGATGTTCGGGTCCGACATCGTGTTCACCTACGGACCCTGGGGATTCCTCGCCTTCCCGTTCATGTACGGCTCGCGGCCGTGGCTCCTCATGGTGCTCGTGGCGCTCTCGAGCCGGGCCCTGCTCGTGGCGTTGTCGTATGCGCTGTTGCGCCGGTCGCTCAACCGCGGGTGGGCCTTCGGCGTGCTGCTCGTCGGGCTCCCCCCGCTGCTGCCCCAGCACATCGTGTTCATCGCGATCGGCGTCACCGGCGGCATGCTCCTCGTGCTCGCCGGTGCCCGGTTGCCCTGGGGGTGGCTGGTGGCCGCCGGTCTCTACACGGCGTTCGTGGGGATGGTGAAGATCGATTCCGCCACCATCTGCCTCGCCGTGCTCGGTCTGGCGTCGATGGCATCGTGCTGGTCGTGTGGCTCGTGGACCGACGCGGCCGGTGGCGCAGCGCGTCGGGTCGGGGTCTTCCTCGGATCGCTGGCCGGCGGCGGGCTGGTGATGTGGCTGGTCGCGGGCCAGGCCGCGTCCGATCTCGTCCCGTTCGTGCGGGGTTCGATCGCGGCATCGACCGGTTTCGCGTCGTCGATGGGCGCGGAGGATCCCGAGCGAGGGCTCGAGTACCTGTTCGCCGCCGCGTTGGCCTCGGGGGCCCTCGTGCTCCTCGCTCTGGCGCGGGACACCGATCGGCGACTCCGGCTGGCGCTGGCGGTGTTCGCAGTGGTCGTGCTCTACCTGGTGTTCCGGCAGGGCTTCACCCGCCACGACATGCACGCCGTCGCGTTCTTCGTCCCCGTGGTGTTCCTGGTGGGTGGCCTGCTCCCGGTGGTGGGGTGGCGACGGACCCTGCCCCTCGGACTTGCGGCGCTCGTGGCGTGCCACGTGGTGTCGGGCCTTGCCTTCACCACCCGGCTCCGGGTCGACGAGCGCATCGAGAGCGCGACGAGGACCGCCGAGTACGCGTCGAGCTCGTCCAAGCGCTCGACGTTCCTCGCCGAGGGGCGTGAGCGGCTGCGTGGGCTGTACGCGCTCGATCCTGGTCTGGTCGACCGCCTCCGTGGCGAGACGGTGCACGTCTCGCCTCACGAGACGAGCATCGCCTGGGCCTACCCCGACCTGGTCTGGTCGCCGTTGCCGGTCTTCCAGGAGTACACGGCGTACGAGGCGGCGCTCGACGACCTGAACGCCGACCGCTACGGGTCCGACACCGAAGCGCCACGCTTCGTGCTGCGCCAACCCGGTGTGTCGGTCGACGACCGGTGGTCGCGGTGGGAGAGCCCGGCGGCGAGCCTCGCCCTGCTGTGCACCTACTCGGTCACCGAGGAGGCCGACGGCTGGGTCGTGGCCGAGCGGGGGGTCGATCGCTGCGGCGCACCCCGATCGGTCGCGACCGGATCGGTCCGGTTCGGTGAGCCGATCGAGCTCCCCGAGGTGGGTCCGGGTGAGGTGCTGGTCGGGCGCTTCACGGGGGTGAACCGCTCGTTCGTCGACCGGCTCCGCACGTCGCTGTTCAAGGCCCCCGTCTACGAGGTCCTCGGCGACGACGGCGTGCGCCATCGGTTCGTCCCCGACACGCAGTCCCAGTGGCACCTCCTCAGCAGCGATCCCTGTGCGGCGCGGTTGCTCGACGGTGCCCAGAGCTGGCAGACGACCTCGCTGACCTTCACCGCCGGTGGCCGTTCGATCGGCGAGCCCGACATCGGCTACGAGCTCGCGGTCGTGCCGTTCACATGCACCTGACCCAGGGGTGCCCCTGGTCCGTCCCCTCGTTCCATCCCCCTCCCGGTGCTCTCACGGTTCGATCTGCGGCTCGGTCCGGGCGCCGGCACCGCTGGGCGCTTCCTCGTGGATCCGATCGGCGCGCGACGGCGCGACCATGGTCGATCGGCACCGGACGGCTCGGCCCCCGATGGCCCGAGTCCCAGACGACCCGAGACCTGAACGACCTGAGACCTGAACGACCTGAGACCTGAACGACCTGAGACCTGAACGACCTGAGATCCAGACCATCCGAGATCCGAACGAGAGGAACCCCATGACGAGTCCACGGCCCGCGGGAGTCGATGCCCAGAGCCACACCACCGACGACGGTCTCTTCGGACCCGACAGCGTCACGTGGCGGCTGATCGCCCATCCGTCCACCGGGCTCAGCGCGGCGGCGGCCGCCACGCTCCAGATGCTGTACCCGCCGGTGATGTACGTGATCGATCAGGCGTCGCGGGTTCGTGAGGACCCCGAGCGTCGGGCGCAGCGCACCGGCGACTACATGACGACGATCGTCTACGGCGATGTCGATGCCGCGGAGCAGGCGGGTGCCGCGCTGCGGCGCGTCCATGCGACCCGCCGTGCCGTCGATCCCGAGACGGGCCGGACGATCCAGGCCGACGAACCCGATCTGCTCGACTGGGTGCACAACGCGCTCACGTGGATCCTGCTGCGCGGCTACGCGACCTATGGGGGTGGGCTCACCGCGGCCGAGCGGGACCGCTTCGTGGACGAGCAGCGCATCGCCGCCCGCCTGGTGGGGTGCGACCCCGACCGTGTTCCCCGTGACGTGGCCGGCCTCGACGCCTACATGACCGCGATGGAGCCGCGGTTGGCCTTCACCGAGCCGGCCCTGTGGTTCCGGGACATGGTGGCACCCGGCGGGCTGCCGACGTCCCCGCAGACCGCGGTGAGCAAGCTGGTTTCGTCGTCGGCGATGGGCCTGCTGGGACCGACGCACCGTCGGCTGTACGGCTTCCGATCGACCGCGATCGTCGACCGGGCGACCGAGCTGGCCATGCGGGCCCTCATCGAGGCGACCACCCGGGCGACCCCGCTCGACGCTGCCGTCCCGCAGCTGCGGGAGTACGTGGATACGCATGCCTTCGGCTCGCGTCGCAGCCGGACCGTGGCGATCGAACCCGTCCCGGGTGATGACGGCGCGGCACACGACGCCTCCTGACCACCAGCGGTAGCAGGCACCGAACGCGCAGGATCCCGCCCAAGGGCGGGATCCTGCGGTCCGGTCGAACGACCGGGATGTGGTCGGGCTGGCGGGATTCGAACCCACGACCTCCTCGTCCCGAACGAGGCGCGCTACCAAGCTGCGCCACAGCCCGTGGCAGGCCGTCGACCCTAGTGGGGCGGCGACCGGTTGCACTACTTGAGCTCGGCCGTCAGGTCGCGGCGGCCTCTTCCACGAGCTCAGACACCTGGGCCTCCGCGACGCCCTCGTAGAACGAGTAGCCGTCGAGCAACGTGGAGGTCGCCTGGCGGATGCGCAGCGAGTCGAGCGGCTTGATGAGCCACCCGTCGGCATCGGCCCGCTGGGCGAGGAACGTGTCGGCTTTGCGGTCGAGCAGCAGCATGACGGCAGTGATGGGAAGCCGGTCGGCGCCTTCCTCGTTGCGGATCGCGGTGCACGCGGCGATGCCGCCCATGTTGCCGATCTGGAGGTCGAGGACCACGAGGTCGGGCTCGAGCTCGCGAACCGCGGCGAGGACCTCGAAGCCGCTGCGGATGCGGTAGAGGCTGATCTCGTCAGACGAGATGGCGGCATCGATGTCGTCGTAGATCCAGTCGGCATCGGTGGCCAGCAGCACGGTCGTCACGGTCGCCACGCTACAACGGGTGTTCGGGCCAGGCCAACGGC
>CAZGEF010000039.1:14152-20874 GCA_964525005.1 uncultured Rhabdothermincola sp. | reverse complement strand
CGAGAGAGGTTCAGGCCAACGGCCGAGAGAGGTTCAGGCCAACGGCCGAGAGAGGTTCAGGCCAACGGCCGAGAGAGGGACCGGGAACCTGCTGTCGAACGCCAGAACGCGGCGGATCGCTCCGGATCGGGACGGGAGGGGACGTCAGGCCGTCGGACACCCGTACAATGCCCGGTGTGCTGGAGATCCACGTCGAGGACATCGGCGACTACACGCTCTGCCGGCCGGTGGGTGAGCTCGACTCGTACACCGTCGCGCAGTTCCGCGAGGCCCTCGTCGAGGCGTCCGCCGCGAGCCGCCTGCTCATCGACCTCTCCGAGGTCCCGTTCATGGACTCGGCGGGCCTCGGTGCGCTCATCGGCTGCATCCGTCGCACCCGTGAGGCTGACGGCGATGTGGCCGTGGCCTGCAGCAGGGCGACGCTCACCCGGCTGCTGCACACCACGGGCTTCGATCGCATCGTGTCGGTCACCGAGACCTATGACGCTGCCGTCGAGGCGTTGCAGAACCCGACCGATCAGGCCTGAGTCGCGCTCGTACCCGAGACGGCGTTCGTCGCCCGTCGCTGAACCCCGGTGACGGGCGCCAGGACGCGAGGGCGATGTCAGCGGGGGAACAGGTAGCTGCCCACGGTGGCGAGGCCGTCGATGTCGTGCACATCGGTCGACAGGAACGGCACACGGATGACCGGAGCGGGTGCGACCCGTCCGGCCAGGCCGGACACATGGGCCTCCTCGCGGGAGGACACGCCGACGAAGTCGGCGAGGTTGGTGTAGAGGTCGCCCAGGTCGGTACCGGCGAACCGTGCGGCCCGTCGGCGCAGCGCGTCAGGTGCCGCGTCGGAGAAGTGCGGATGCATCCGGTTCACGATGAGCGCCCGAACCTCGATGTCGGCCTGGTGCAGCTTCTCGGCGAAGAAGATGGCCTCGGCGACGACGTCACGCCGGGGGGCGGTGACCAGCACGAACGACGTACCGTCGTGGCTGAGCAGCTCCAGCACCTTGGCGGCGCGGTCGCGGAAGCCGCGCTCCATGCCGTCGAAGGCGGTGAAGAAGGTGATGGCGTCCTTGACCACCTCCCCGCCGACCACCTTCGAGACCGTGCGGAGGAACGCCTGGGCCGCGACGTTGACCGCCTTGCCGATCCCCCGGCTGGGCGAGACCAGCACCCGGTAGAGGCGGTGGTCGAGGAACTTCGTGAGCCGTTTGGGTGCCTCGATGAAGTCGAGCGCGTTGCGGGTCGGGGGCGTGTCGACCACGACGAGATCGAAGTCGTCGCTGGACCACAGGTCGTACAGCTTCTCCATCGCCATGTACTCCTGCGTGCCCGACAGCGCGCCCGAGATGTTGCGGTAGAAGCGGTTCGAGAGGATGTCCTCGGCCTGCTGCGGGGTCTCGGCGTTGTTCGTCACGAGCTCGTCGAAGGTGCTCTTGGTGTCGAGCATCAGGGCGGAGAGCGTTCCCGGCCAGTTGCCGTGGACGAGCGACGGTTCGTTGGTGAGGCCTTCGAGGCCCATGGCGTTGGCGAGCCGGCGGGCGGGGTCGATGGTCACCACGCAGGCACGCCGCCCGATCCGGGCCGCCTCCAGGGCGAGGGTCGCCGCCGTCGTGGTCTTGCCGACACCCCCCGATCCGGTGCACACCACGATGCTGCTGGTGCGCACGACGTCGAGCAGCGCGGTGCGTTCGGCGTCGCTGGTCGCGATGGGCGCTCCGCCGGGCCGAGGGGCGGTCACAGCTCGGCGAGCTCGCGGACACCGTCGCTGAGCGCGGTGACGAGCAGGTCGAGGTCGCGGGGTCCGAGATCGGCGCTGAAGAGGTAAGGCAGGCGGATCTGCGGCAGCGGCAGCTTGTCGGCGAGTCGGGTGAGCTGCTCGCGTTGGAGGGCGGTGCGCTCCCGGCGGAAGCGCGCCGCGGCGCGCAGCGCGTCGGCCTCGCCGGGATGCAGGGCGGCGCCGGCCGCGGCTGCGGCGTCGACGGGATCGACGTCGGCTCTGTCGAGGTCGAGGCGTGACAGCTCAGGGTAGAGCCCGTTGACCACGACCGGGCCGAGGCTGATCCCGACCTCGTCCTCGAGGCTGAACGCGGTGTCGACCAACTCGTTGACCGGCGTCTCCTCGGGCAGGGTCACGAGCACGACCTGGCATCGTGTCGCGTCGCTGAGCATCTCGAGCACGTCTGCGGCCTGGGTGTTGATGGGACCGGCCCGAACCGCATCCATCAGCCCCCGGGCCGATCGCAGGAAGCTGATGGCGTGTCCCGCCGCGGGGGCGTCGAGGACGATGACGTCGTAGCTCCCGCCACGCTCGAGCTGCTTGACCTTGCCCAGCACGAGGATGTCCTTGATGCCCGGAGCCGCGGTGGCGACGATGTCGACCGCGCCGGTGGTGATGAGTCGCTTGGAGATCCGGCTCATGCCGTGGTCCTCGAGGTACTCGATGAGCGCGTCGTCCGGGGTGAGGGTGCGAGCTCGCACGGCGGCCGCGCCGTCGGGTCCCCCGCCCGGTGACAGCGTGACCTCGTGGTAGTCGAACGGCTCCTGGCCGTACAGATCGGCCAGTCCCGACTTGCCCTCGACCTCGATGATGAGGGTGGTGAGGCCGGCGCGGGCCGCGGTTCCCGCCAGCGCGGCGGTCACCGTGGTTTTGCCGACCCCGCCCTTCCCGGCCACGATGATCACCCGAGATGCTGCGAAGAAGTCTGCAGGGTCCAAGCTCATTCCCCCCGACCAGCCTGTGCCTCTCCCGATGGGGGGTCAGGTCGGCCTCGATGGTCACACATCCCGGAGGCATCTGATCCGGATGCAGCTCGTGCGCAGACTAGCCATGCTCGGCACCCTGCTCCTGGCAGGGGTGGGCATCGTCGCGGGCAACATCGGCGTCGCCACCGCCGCCGTGCGCCAGGAGGCCCCGGCCGGACCGACCGCCAGCACCGCTGCCGAGGCAGGCGGAGCTCCGGATGCGGGCGCCACGGCGCAGGACCCCACGGACCCGGGTGACGGCACGTCGGACACCCTCGCTCCGCTGGCGGGCGACTTGCCCGACGTGGAGCCCGAGGGCTTCGTGGACGTGGTGAAGGTCACCGACCTGTTCGACCCCGTGATGACCGAGTTCGTCGCCGACGCGGTGCGCGACGCGGACGGGTCCGACGCGTTGGCGATCATCCTTCAGATCGACAGCGACGGCGTGGTCGTCGACCACGACGAGTTCCAGGCGCTGCTCGACGAGCTCGCCGACGCCGATCTCACGACCGCGCTGTGGATCGGCCCCAGCAGCTCGGCGCTCACCGGTCAGGCCGCCTTGCTCGTGGGTGCCGTCGACGAGGTCGGCATGGCACCGGGCACCGACGTCGGCGGCATCAGCCCGGCCGACGCGGCGGCGTTCACCGTTGCCGATCCCTCGCGGCTCGCCCCCCTCATCGACCGGACGCTCGGCACCGACGCGGCGCGCGACGCGGGCGTCACCACGCAGGCTGCACCGACCATCGGCGATCTCGTGGTCAACCTGCCCGACATCCCCACCCGGGAGATCACCGACGAGAACGGTGAGCTCCGCCGCGAGCCGCTGGTGCAGGTGCGGTTCGGCCAGCTCTCGCTCGTCGCCCAACTCATGCACACGGTGGCCAGCCCGGCGGTGGCGTACCTCCTGCTGGCCGTCGGTCTCGCCCTCATGCTCTTCGAGCTGTTCACCGCTGGTGTCGGCGTCGCGGGGGTGGTGGGCGCGGGGTCCTTCGTGCTCGCCTGCTACGGCCTCGTGGTCCTGCCGACGAACTGGTGGGGCATCGGTCTGATCTGCGCGTCGATGGTCGCGTTCGGCATCGACGTGCAGACCGGCGTCCCGCGGTTCTGGACGGGGGCGGGTGCGGTGCTGTTCGTCGCGGGATCGTTCACGATCTACGACGGCCTCTCGTTGTCGTGGCTCACGCTTCTCGCCGGCATCGTCGGCATCCTGCTGACCTTCCTCGCCGGCATGCCCGCCATGGTGCGCACGAGGTTCTCCACCCCCACCATCGGCCGCGAGTGGATGATCGGCGAGATGGGGCGGGCCATCACCGACATCGACCCCGACGGCGTCGTGCAGATCGACGAGGCGCAGTGGCGGGCCTTCACCAACCGGGCGACGCCGATCGAGGAGCTCGATCGGGTGCGGGTCATCGGAATCGAGGGCCTGGTGCTCGAGGTCGAACCCGAAGAGGGCGGCGCCCGCGACTACCGGTCCCGGCGGGCACCGTCCGAGCCCTCGGCGTAGCCTCGGCCCGGCGCGGCCCAGTCGGAGCCTCCCCTCGTCGACGTCGGGCCCGGGACCGGATTCGTCAAACCACATAGATGTGATTCGTGCGGCCGATTGTGTGAATTGACGGTCGAATGACGTCACAGCGGTCGGTTGGGAGTCTCCGGGGCCCGTGACCTGCGGTTTTCCAACCATTTCGGTTGTGTGACATTGGGCAACTTGACCCTTGTCACTGCTCGAGCGCGGCAGTAGGGTCGCGCCGCGAACCAAGGGGGGTTACCGGTGAGTGCACAGCGCATCGAAGAGACGTGGCAGCCACGAGCCGCATGTCGCGGCCCGCAGTCCGCCGTCTTCTTCCCACCTACGCAGTTCGAACGCAAGGAAGAGAAACTCGAGCGCGAGCGCCGGGCGAAGGACATCTGCAAGGGATGTTCCGTCCGCAAGGAATGCCTCGACTACGCCGTCGGCATCCGTGAACCACACGGCATCTGGGGCGGTATGAACGAGGTCGAGCGCAAGCAGCTCCTCGCCCGCCGGGCGAGTTGAACCGTTCTCCGGGTGCCTGTTCGGGGGGACAGGCACCCGGAGCACGTCAGGCCGGAGCACATCGGTGCGGGTCCCCGGTCACCTCGGTTCGCTCGACGTCGCTCGCCGCACCAGCACGCACCCGAGTTCTGGCCCGCTCCGCCGGTACGCTGGTTGCATGGCTCTGCTCGTCTTCCTGGCGCTGCTCGCCGCGCCGATCCTCGAGATCTTCGTCATCATCGAAGTCGGCGGGCGCATCGGTGCCCTCCCCACGATCGGTCTGCTGGTTCTGAGCGCCGTCGTCGGGGTGATCGTCGTCAAGCGGGAGGGACTGGGCCTGTTGCGGCGGGCGCAGGAACAGCTCCGCACGGGTGAGGATCCTGCACCGGAGGTGCTCGATCGCCTCCTCGTCATCGTCGCGGGCATCCTGCTCGTGCTTCCCGGCTTCATCTCTGATGCGGTGGCCGTGCTGCTGCTCGTGCCGCCGCTGCGTCACGTCATCGGCAACGACCTGTCACGCCGCCTCCGCCGGAGGGTCGACGCGATGGTCACCGTCACCGGTGTCGGCCCAGCAGCTGCCGGCGGGCGTGGCTTCGGCTTCACCAGGGCCCGCGTGTACGACGCCCGCGTGATCGAGGATCTGGGAGACGTGACCCCGCCCGAGTGGCGCGACGACGATCCGGGCGGCTCGTCACCCGGGCGCAGCGAGCTGACGCCATGAGCTCGGTCGCGGACCTCGACGTCCCCGAGCGTCCGCCCCTCGTCCCCGGCATCGCCCGGGCGGTCAGTCCCCTGGTACGCCGCATCGTCGCCCCCAACGCGGGCCACATGACGGGACCGGGGACGAGCTCGTACCTCGTCGGCATCGACGAGATCGCGGTCATCGACCCGGGACCGGACGATGCCGGGCACCTCGATGCCATCGCAGGCTGCGGCGGCGATCGCATCCGGTGGATCCTCTGCACCCACACGCACCCCGACCACGCCCCGGGGGCTCAGGGACTCAAGGAGCGCACGGGCGCACCGATCCTGGCCTACTCGTCTCGCGACGGGCTCAAGGTCGACGGTCGGCTGCGCGACGACGATCGCATCGAGGGCACCGAGTTCCGCCTCCGGGTCCTGCACACGCCAGGGCACGCGTCGAACCACCTCTGCTACCTGCTCGAAGAAGAGCGCATGCTGTTCTCCGGCGACCACATCATGCAGGGCTCGACCGTGGTCATCCGACCACCGGACGGCGACATGGCCACCTACCTCGACTCGCTGGCCAAGGTGCGCCTGCCTCGGCTGAAGTCCATCGCCCCGGGTCACGGTCACGTCATGGACAGCCCCCACCAGGTGATCGACGACCTCATCGCCCACCGCTTGGATCGCGAAGCGCAGGTCCTCGCGTACGTGAGCTCTGCTGGCACCGCCCGGATCGACGACATCGTTGCCGACCTGTACGCCGACCTCGTCGCCGAGTTGCGGCCGATGGCACGTCACTCGGTCCATGCCCACCTCATCAAGCTGGCGGCCGAGGGCAAGGCCACGGGGAAGAACCTCACCGGCACGTGGTCGGCGACCTAGCCGGTCTCGCGTTCCCGGATCTGACCCTTTCCCCTCGTCCCGGTTGTCGGTACCCTTGACGTGCCGTCCCCCGGTACCACACGGTCGCGCCACGCGCGATCTTCCGACGGGAGGGTGCATGGCGCTCACCACACAGCAGCGAATCCATCTCTACGGCAAGTTCAAGGACGTCATCGGCGCAGAAGGGGCAGACATCCTGATCGCCCAGTTCCCCTCCGGAGAGCTCGACCACCCGGCCACCCACGACTTCGTGCGGGCCGAATGCGCGCTGCTGAGAACGGACATGGCCGAGATGCGCACCGAGCTCACGGATGAGATCGCTCAGGTTCGCACCGAGCTGAAGGGTGAGATCGCTCAGGTTCGCACCGAGCTGAAGGGTGAGATCGCTCAGGTTCGCACC
>CAZGEF010000039.1:13326-14052 GCA_964525005.1 uncultured Rhabdothermincola sp. | reverse complement strand
GAGCTCAAGGGTGAGATCGCTCAGGTTCGCACCGACCTGACGAAGCTGGTCGGTGACAGCCACACCAGTCTCCTGCGGTGGTTCATCGGAACGTGGATGACCACGATGGTCTTGATCGTCGGGCTCGCACTGCGCCTGGGTGGAGGGTGAGCGACGCGGCGTTCGACGAACTGCTGGTCCGTCGCAACGGGGCGATGCTCATCGTCACCGTCGCAGCGATCGACCCCGAGGGAGCGGTCGAGCGATCCGGGTGCGTGGTCGGCTTCGCCACCCAGTGCAGCATCGGGCCCCGTCGGTTCCTGCTGTGCCTGTCCGTGGTGAACCACACGACCTCGCTCGCCGCGGGCACCGATCACGTCGGGGTGCACGGCATCCCGGCCGATCGGTTCGACCTCGCCGAGCTCTTCGGCGGCACGACCGGTGACGATCTCGGGGTCGACAAGCTCGCCGAGGTGCCGTGGCACGAGGGTCTGCACGGTGTGCCGCTCCTCGACGGGTGTCCGGACCGGTTCGTGGGTCGCGTGATCGAGCGGGTGCCGCTCGGCGATCACATCGGCTACCTGCTCGAACCGCTGCACGCCGAGGTCGAGGCCCCGGGCGAGCCGCGGGACTACGTGCGCCTTGACCGGGCGGATTCGATCACGCCCGGCCACCCGGCCTGAGGGATCGGTCGGCCACCCGGCCTGAGGGATCGGTCGGCCACCCGGCCTGAGGGATCGGTCGGCC
>CAZGEF010000039.1:3220-13226 GCA_964525005.1 uncultured Rhabdothermincola sp. | reverse complement strand
ACCCGGCCTGAGGGATCGGCGGTTCGTGTCGTGCCGAGACGCCGGGTCTATCGGCTGATCGGGTCCCGTGTCGACGAGGTCATGATCCGGCTCGCCGAAGGTCGATGAGCGGAGCGCCCGGCGATCCGTCGGGAAAGAGCATGGCTCACCTTCGCCTAGTGATAGTTCAACTTCGATAACTGATAAAGTCGCCCGGTCGTGAGCATGCCCTCGGGCGACTGCTTCTCGACGGCGGGCTGAACGATCAAGAACGCGATCGCGACGCCCCTCGAGGGTCCTGGACGCGAGACGGGTGAGGTCGATCGGTGGGCACAACGTGAGGGGCGTCCAGGTTCTTGGCGGCCTCGACCCGGACGGCCGGTCGCGAGCTCCGCGCAGACCCACATCCGTGGTTGCTTCGTCGTGGTTCGTGCGGTGGGGCTACGCGGTAGTTGGGTCGGCTTTCGTCCTCGTGGTCTTGCTCGCCGGACCTCGGCACTACGGCAGCGGTGACACGGCTTGGGTGTTGCCCGTCGCCAATTCGATCGTGCACGAGCGAGATCTCGACATCGAGGAGTTCCCCGCGTCGGACCCCGCCTGGTCGTACAACGAGATCGAGATGGACGGCACCCGCTACAGCTACTTCCCCTGGCTGGTGTCGGTCCTGGTGGTTCCGGTCGTCCTGACGCTCGACGGGGCCCACACGGTGGGGGTGGGTCCCGGTTTCCAAGCGCTCTCCGAGGAGGAGGTGCTGGGTCCGCAGCTGGAGAAGGCTGTGGCATCCGCAGTGGTTGCAGCGATTGCCGGGGTGGCGGCGATGCTGGTCTTCGCCCGTTGCTCGGCGCTGGCACCGCGCCGCCGCGCCTGGCTCGCGTTGGGTGTTGCGGTCACCTTCTGCCTCGGGACTTCAGCAGCGTCGATCGCCAGTCGGGGGATGTGGCAGCACGGCCCTTCCATGCTCGCCTTGACCATCGCGCTGCTGAGCTCGACGCGCATGGCGACGTCAGGATCACGGGTGTGGGCGGTTGGCTGTGGAGCAGCCTTGGGAGCCGCCTACGCGTTTCGGCCGACCAACGCCATCGTTGTCGTGGCGCTCCTGGCGTGGATCGTGTTGAAGGAGCGTTCCGCGACCATGTGGGTGCTGCTCGGGGCGACCTTCGTGGCCGTTCCGTGGGTCCTGGTGAACATCGCTTCGTTCGGTCATCCGCTGGCGCCCTATCACCGAAGCGGTGGTCTCTCGCTTCACTCGTCGCTCGCCGAGGCCGTCGCGGCCAACCTCGTCAGTCCGGGCCGCGGGATGGTGGTCTTCACGCCGATCGTCCTCCTGTCGGGCGCTGGACTCCTGGTCGCCTGGCGTCATCGACGCGAGGGTGACTCGCTGGAGCTCGCTGCGGCCGTCGGAGTGCTCGGCTACCTGGTTGCGGTCTCGATGTTCGCCGCGACGTGGTGGGGCGGGCACACCTACGGGCCTCGCTTCCTGAGCGACACGCTGCCCCTCCTGCTGGTGATGGCGCTTCCCGCTCTTGAGTGGGTCATGGCACCGATCCGCAGTCCAGTTCGACGATGCGCACGAGCGGCGATCGGTGTCGCGGTGATCTGGGGATTCTCGGTCCACCTGAGTCCGATGGTCTTTCCTGCATCGGCGTGCTGGAACGTATCGCCGCGAAACATCGACGAGGACCCTTCAAGGGTCTGGGATTGGCACCGACCGCAATTCGCGATCAATGCTCTTGACGTGATGGAGCATGGTCCGATCCGAGCGAGGACGGTGGGCTGTGATGACGGGCAGATCGAATGATGACCCAGCTCACGATTCTGTGGGTTTCAGCCCGTGTACGAGGTCCCCGGCGTCCACGTCGAGCGCCTGTGCCAGGCGAACCAACGAGTACAGCGTCGGGGCGGAGTACCCGCGCTCCGTGTTGCTGATGTAGGTGGGATGCAGGCCGGCCCGGTCGGCGACGTCCTCCTGGGTCAGCCCAGCAGTCTCCCTGGTGGCCCGCAGTCGAGCGCCGAACTTGCGTGCGAGCTCCTGGTCTCGGGCGCGGGATCGGGTCACGGCCCCGATGCAAGGCGAATATCAGTTGTAGATCTACAGCCAACTGATAAGGCGCGTGGGGAGCCGAGGCACCTCCGACGTTCTTGTCATCGGGTACCGGCACAATGGTTCGAGCTCGCCCGGCCCGGTCCTGGCGCATCGGCGACTCGTCGCCCGTCGGATCATCCTGGGAAGGGACTGGGCGTCATGGGTTGGTGGCGAAGGAACGAGATCGTTCGACGGCTAGGTTCGGTGGAGGAACAGATCCTGCACGACCGAGCCGAGATGGAAGCCGAGGTGCGGACGAGGCGCCTGGTGGTGGTCGACGACCAGCGACGGGAGCGGGTGACGGTCGACGCCGAGGACGCGGTGAGCTCGGTCCGCATCTCGATGCCGGGTGAGGTCTACGGCGAGCTGGTCCTCGAGCTCTTCGTCGCGGAAGACGTCGGAGACGGAAATCCCGAAGCAGGCCTGGTGGTCTACCGAGCGGGGGAGGTGGTGGCCCACTGGCGTGTCGGCTGACCCGGTGATCGGTGAGGTGTCCTACCTCGTCGCCCCGTTGCTCCGGACGGTAGTTCGTCCTCACTCGCCGAGCTGAGTGCCGAGAAGCTCGAGGGCTGATCAGCCGGCGGGGATGAGGTAGGAGAGCTGGCCGGCCTCTTCTCGGCGGTCGGCCTGGCCGGTGAGTCGGAGCCGCTCGAGGTGGGCGTAGGTCTCGCTGTCGGCCATCGAACCCCAGTTCTTCTCGTGGAAGAGCTGCTGGGCCAGCTGTGGGACGGTGGCCCACCCGAGGTCGTGGGAGATGACCCGGAGGCGATCGAGCCGCCCCTCGTGGTGCTCCTTGATCTCGTCGACCCGCCCAGGCAGGTCGTGGAACGGGTGGCCGTGGGCGGGCAGGATCGTCCGCACACCGGGGAGCGCGGCCACCTGGTCGAGCGACCGGAGGTAGCGGCCGAGCGTGTCGCCCTCGAACATGCCGGAGATGTGCGGGGTGATGGTGGGCAGCACGTGGTCGCCTGACAGCAAGATGCCCTCGGTGGGGTCGAACAGGCACAGGTGGTCGTCGGTGTGGCCGGGGGTGAAGATGGCCTGCCACTCCCGCCCGGCGAGGGTGAACGGCGCGCCGTCCTCCAGGCGGACGGTGGGGCGGAACGAGCGGAACTGCTCCCAGTCGCGGGCTCGGTCGGTGTTCTGGATCTCCTGAGCAGGCGTCTGACCCGAACCTGACGGTGGGCTCCCCCATGGCGTGGGTCGCTCGACGCGCGCCTTGAGGTCGTCCATCGACGGAGGGGCGGCGAGCTCGAGCTCGACGTCGCCCCCGTCGGGCTCCCACCACAGCTTGAACCGGGCGTCGGTGACGACCTCGGCGCCGGTCTCCTCGACGATCTTGCCCACCGAGCCGAAGTGGTCGGGGTGCGAGTGGGTGACGACGACGGTGTGCACCCTGCTGAGCGGCACGCCCGCGGTGCGCAACCGGTCCTGGATGGCGTCGAACGTCCCCTCGCCGGGCAGACCCGGGTCGACGACCGCCACGCCACGGTCGTCCTCGAAGATGTACATGTTCACGTGGCCCAGGCCGGTGAACTGGATGGGCAGCTGGGAGCGGAGCACGCCGGGGGCGACCTCGGTCACCTCGTCGGTCGCATCCTCTTGTTCCTGCTTGCGAGGACGGCCCGAATCGCTGGCGGTGCTCTGCCCCTGGTGATCGGTGGCAGTCACGGATATCACCCTACCGGCGCTGACGTCGTCGTCAGCCGTGGACCGGCTCAGGCGGTCTGCGTGGCGGGCTCGTCCGGAGCGTCCGGCGTGTCGGCGACCGGCAGCACGAAGCAGCGGTCGCGGTAGAAGCGGAGCTCGTCGATGCTCTCCCGGATGTCGTCGAGCGCCCGGTGGTTCTCGGACTTGCGGGGTGCGCCCCGCAGCAGCGGCGGGTTCCACCGCCGGACGAGCTCCTTGACCGAGGACACGTCGACGGATCGGTAGTGGAGGAACTCCTCGATCTCGGGCAGGTAGGCCGTGAGGAAGCGCCGGTCGGTGCCGATCGAGTTGCCGCACAGCGGGACGGTGCGCGCGTCGGCGATGTGCTCCTGGAGGAACTGCAGGGTGGCGTCGCCGGCGTCTTGGAGCGAGATGGTGGAGGACGCGATGGCATCGAGCAGGCCGCTCTTGGTGTGCATCGCCACGACGACCTCGTTCATGCCGTCGAGCATCGCCTCGGGTTGGTGGATGACCAGGTCGGGTCCCTCAGCGATGATCTCGAGGTCGTCGTCGGTGATGATGGTGGCGATCTCGACGATGACGTCGGACGTCGCGTCGAGCCCGGTCATCTCGAGGTCCATCCAGGCGAGCACGGCCAGGAGCGTACTCCTGGGACCGGTCCGGTGTAGGCCCAGGGTCGGTCCCGGCGCCGACCCGGTTCCGGCCCGGCTGTCGTCGACGTCGAGGACTACGCTCGCCCCTCGTGCTCAAGGTGCCCGTCGTGCAACTCGACTCCGATCTCGCGTTGCCGGTGTACGCGACGCCGGGTGATGCCGGCCTCGACCTGCGGGCGCGCGAGTCGGTCACGATCGGTGCAGGTGGGGGCCGGGCTTTGGTCCCCTGCGGCCTGGCGATCGCCCTCCCATCGGGTCATGCCGGCTTCGTCCAGCCCCGCAGCGGGCTGGCGCTCCGCCACGGCGTGACGGTCCTCAACTCGCCGGGTCTGATCGACTCGGGCTACCGGGGCGAGCTCAAGGTCCTGTTGATCAACACTGACCCGGCCGAGGACTTCGAGGTCGTGCGGGGCGAGCGCATCGCACAACTCGTCGTCCAGCGCGTCGAGCACGTCGAGCTCGAGGCCGTCGATTCGCTCGACGACTCGCATCGCGGCGAGGGTGGTTTCGGCCACACGGGCCGCTGACCGACGCTCCGGGCGGCGTCGTTCGCGTGTGGGCCTTCGGTAGGTGTGCGAGTGCACGCACACGACGGGGAACGACGGGCCGGGGCCCGGGGCGCTCAGAACTGCTTGTTGAGCTGGACGCGGTCGCCGGCCTCCGACAGGTCGTGGCCGTCGACCAGGCCCGTGACCATGAAGTCGAAGCGCTCGCGGGCCTCGGCATCGAAGGAGGTGGGGGTGGGGGCCTCGTCCAGCTGGGCGTCGAGGGCGAGCTCTCGGTCGGAGATGCGGAACGTGAACGACAGCGTGGAGGCGTGGTGGCCGAGCTCCGGGTTGAGGAGTTGGATGAGCGTCTCGTCCACGGCGAGGAGCAGGTCCTCGATGGACTGGGCCGACATCGGGGTGCGCAACGCGAGGTTGGTCACCGCGGCCCGCGCCACCCGGCTGTAGTCGCTGTCGGTCGGAAGCGAGAGGGTGACCTCGTCGACGTGTTGTTGGATCACGCGGGTGAGTGTGGCACCGATCACGTCTCCGTGCTCGGTGACTCGAGGATGACGGCCTGAGGTATCCGGTCGAAGCGCTGGCCCATGTAGGCCGGGTGGCGCATCACCCCGTCGCCGGTCCACTCCCCGAACTCGGCCTCGACGACGAGCTCCGGTCGAACCCATCGGCCGGCGCGGGCGACGTCGGGGGGAACTGCGGCGAACGGCGAGGTGTCGGCGGCCAGCGAGGACAGCTCCGCGACCAGGCGGTCCTGTTCGGTTCGCCGGAACCCGGTGCCGATCCGTCCGGCATAGACGAGGACGCCCGGCCCCCGGTGCGACTCGGGCACGTCGTCGGGGTAGTAGCCGACGAGGAGCGCCCCGAAGGTCTCGGCCCGGTTCCCCTTCCCGGGCAACCAACCTCCTACAACGAGCTCCTGGCGTCGGCGCACCTTGATCTTGAGCCAATCGGACGAGCGCCGTCCGGCCTCGTACCGGCTGCCCAGGCGCTTGGCGATGAGCCCCTCCATCCCCGCGGCGTCCATCGCGTCGAGGAGGGCAGCACCTCCGCCCGTCCACGAATCGGTGACCGTCCAGTAGGCGGAGGGTTCGATCAGCAGGTCGAGCAGCCGATGGCGATCCTCGTAGGCCTGGCCGGTGAGGTCGTTGCCGTCGAGCTCGAGCAGGTCGAAGATGATGAACGTGACCGCCTGGTCCGCAGCGGTGGCGGAGGTCGCCTTGTCCGATCGGGCCTGCATGCGGGGTTGGAGGCGACCGAAGTCGGGGCGCCCGTCGGGGTCGAGGGCGACGACCTCGCCGTCGAGCACGGCGGTGTGGGGCCGGAGCACCTCGGCGATCGGGAGGATCTCGGGGAACCGCGCCGTCGCGTCGTTGCCGGCCGCGCTCCACAGGGCGACCGTCGGCTCGGCGTCGTCATCGCTCGCGTCCACCGCGGCGATGATCCGCATGCCGTCCCACTTCACCTCGAAGGCCCAAGCCTCGTCGTCGGGCGGCACGCGCTCGGTCAGCGTCGCCTTCATGGCGCCGTAGGGGATCTTCATGCCTGGTCCGCGCCCCGGCCCGTCAGACCGATGATCGCGGCGCGTGAGGGCGTGGCCCACGTACCCCGTCGGCCCTTGGTCGAGGACATGGATACAGCGTAGGT
This sequence comes from uncultured Rhabdothermincola sp., assembly GCA_964525005.1. Classification (GTDB taxonomy): domain Bacteria; phylum Actinomycetota; class Acidimicrobiia; order Acidimicrobiales; family Acidimicrobilacustridaceae; genus CAZALT01. The sequence continues at coordinate 6,690 of CAZGEF010000039.1, read as the reverse complement.
TCGACCCGACATCACGACGCAGATTCGACCGTCGGCACGCCCGACGAGGGGGAGGAAGCATGGGATCGCTCACCGGGCAGGTCGCTTTCATCACGGGCGGCGGCAGCGGCATCGGCCTCCAGATCGCCACGTACCTGGTACGTGACGGCGCGTCGGTCACGATCTCTGGTCGGAGCGAGGAGCGGCTCGCCGGTGCCGTCAGCGAGCTCGAGGCCGAAGCGGTCGACGGTGCCGTCGTGCAGGCCGCGTCCTGCGATGTCGGCGACGAAGCCCAGGTCGAGGCGGCGGTGGCCAAGGCCGGCGAGGTCGGACCGCTCTCGCTGGTGGTCGCGAGCGCAGGCGGGGGTTCGCTCGGTCCCATCATCACGACACCGGCGGAGGACTGGAACAACGTGATGGCCACGAACCTCACCGGAACGTTCTTCACGTTCAAGCACGGTGGTGCGGCGGTCGCGGCCAGCGGCGGGGGCTCGATGCTCGCCATCTCGTCGATCGCCGCGGTGAAGACCCATCGCTTCATGGGCCCCTACTGCGTGAGCAAGGCGGCCATCGACATGCTGGTGCAGGTCACCGCCGACGAATTGGGGGTGGCCGGGGTGCGGGTGAACTCGGTGCGTCCCGGCATCGTCGACACCGATCTCGTGAACACGAGCGCCATGGCCGACGAGCACATCATGCGGTCGTACCTCGACAACATGCCGATCTCCCGGGCGGGCAACGTCGACGATGTCGCGTCGTTGTCGCGCTTCCTGCTCGGTCCCGAGTCGAGTTGGATCACCGGCATGACCATCAGCGTCGACGGCGGCCAGCACCTGCGCAACGGCCCCGACTACGAGCCGACGGCGCGAGCGTTCTTCGGCGACGGGCCGGTCGAAGGTCGCATCGCCTGACCGAGCACCGACGACCACGCCGTTCTGGCTGGACACACGTGCCCTATGCGGCGTGTCTTCCCAGCCAGTTCGCCTGCGTTCGCCGGAGGAGCCACCAGCCGAGCTCGAGCAGCACACACGCCGTGGCGCCCACCCCGACCGCCATGAAGATGGCATCGGTGTCGGGGAGCGGCAGTTCGAAGTAGTCGTTGACGAAGGGGATCACCAGCGCGCCGACGAAACAGGCGGCCATGGCGATCACGAGCCCCGCTCGCCACGCGTTGAACGGGCGGGCGAGGATGCCGAGCACCCAGAACGCCACGATGAAGAGGGTGATGACGGCGACCGTGCGGGCCTCCTCGATGGGGAGGTCTTCGGAGCTCCGTGCGATCTGGTAGGCGACGAGGGTGGCGCACGCGGCGATGAAGCCGGCCGGCGCGGCGAACCGCACCACGCGGGGGAGGAAGCCGCGCTTGGCCCGCTGTGCGTTCGGCGCGAGGGCGAGGAAGAACCCCGGGATGCCGATGGTGAGCCCCGAGATGATCGTGAAGTGGCGGGGGATGAACGGGAACGGCATGCCCGCCACACCCACGGCGAGGGCGAGGGCGAGGGCGTAGAAGGTCTTGGTGAGGAACAGGTTGGCGACGCGCTCGACGTTGGCGATCACCCGCCGGCCCTCGGCCACCACCGATGGGAACGTCGCGAAGTCGTTGCCCAGCAACACGAAGCGGGCGACCGCCCGCGCTGCGGCCGAGCCGGACCCCATGGCGACGCCGACGTCGGCGTCCTTGAGGGCGAGCGTGTCGTTCACGCCGTCACCGGTCATGGCGACGGTGTGGCCCCGCGACTGGAGGGCGTGCACCATGGCGCGCTTCTGCTGGGGGCTGACCCGGCCGAACACGGCGTTGGCCTCGAGCACCTCGGCCAGGGCTTCCTGGTCGTCCACGTCGAGGGTGCGGGCATCGATCGCCCGGTCGGCGCCGTCGACGCCGACCCGCTGAGCGACGGCGGACACGGTGACCGGGTTGTCGCCCGAGATGACCTTGACCGTCACGCCCTGGTCCTCGAAGTAGCGGATGGTGTCCGGCGCCGAGTCGCGCACCTTCTCCTCGAGGACGACGAGGGCGACGGCATCGAGCGTCTCGGGGAGGGCTTCGCCCTCCAGGCCCGTCGGGGCCAGGGCGAGCATGAGCACCCGGCGGCCCCGCTCGGCGTAGTGCTGGAGGCGGGACTCGGCCGCTGTCGTGTCGCCGGAGACCTTCGTGAGCAGGATGTCGGGAGCACCGAGGTACCACCCGCCCGCGAAACCGGTCCCGGTGAAGCTCGCGGCGCTCCACTTGCGGGCCGACGAGAACGGCACGATGTCGGCGAGCGTCCAGCCGGGATCGTCGGGGAAGGCGTTCTCGATGGCGAGCAGGCTCGGGTTGGGGTGGTCGTCCGAGGCCGCCATGGCACCGAGCACCTGGTCGACGTCGATGTAGTCGTCGTCCGGATCGGACTGGACCTGCTCGACCGTGGCCAGGACCAGCTCTCCTTCGGTGAGGGTGCCGGTCTTGTCGAGGCAGATCACGTCGACTCGGGCCAGGCCCTCGATGGCGGCGAGCTCTTGCGTGAGCACCTTCTTCCGGGCGAGGCGGGTCGCGCCCACGGCGAACGCGACGCTCGTGAGCAGCACGAGTCCCTCGGGGACCATGGCCACGAGCCCGGCGACCGATCCCTGCACCGCGGACACGAATCCCTCGTCGGCCCGGATCTGCGCGGTGATCAGCAGGATCGACGTGGGGATCATCAGGTAGCCGATGTAGGTGATGATCTTGTTGATGCCCGCCCGCAGATCGGACTTCACCTGGGTGAACCTGCGGGCCTCGCTGCTCAGCTTGAAGGCATAGGCGTCGGCGCCGACCGCGGTGGCGCGGATGCGACCGCTACCGGCCACGACGAAGCTGCCCGACATCACCTGGTCGCCCGCGTCCTTGGGCAGCGGATCGGCCTCGCCGGTGAGGAGGGACTCGTCGATCTCGATGCCGGCCTCGTCGAGCACCTCGCCGTCGACGGCGATCTGGTCACCGAGCGAGAGGACGATGACGTCGTCGAGGACGAGCTCGTGCGCGGGGATCTCGACGCGCTGCCCGTCGCGGACCACGGTCGCGCGGGGTGCGTTGAGCACAGCGAGCCGGTCGAGCGCCTTCTTCGAGCGGATCTCCTGGATGATCCCGATGAGCGCGTTGGCGACCAGGACGATGCCGAAGAGGGCGTCGCGGTACTCCCGCACGGCGAGGATGACCACCAGCAAGATGCCGAGGAGGATGTTGAACGGCGTGACGACGTTGCTGCGGATGATCGAGCCGAGGGTGCGGCTCGTCGGGTCCGGGACGTCGTTGGTGCGACCGTCGGCCCGGCGCTGGTCGACCTCGGCGGAGGTGAGTCCGACGAGGTCGACTCCGGGTGCCGCCGCGCCGGTTGCTCCTGGGGAGGTGGTCGTCATCGGAAGGTTGTAGCGCGTCCGGGCACGCCGCCTCGGCGATCCGTGCGTCAGGCCGGGGTGATCAGGCCGGGGTGATCAGGCCGGGGTGATCAGGCCGGGGTGATCAGGCCGGGGTG